>CANFLS010000004.1 GCA_947447955.1 Flavobacteriales bacterium
AACCCAAGTGACTTGCCAACCCCTGATAAAATTGATTATGTTGAAGAGCCATATATTGCTGCAACCGTAATTACAAAAAGCGATTGGGTAGGACCGGTAATGAGTTTGTGTTTAGATAAACGCGGGATGCTTAAAAACCAAGTTTATTTAACGTCTGACCGCGTTGAACTTTCGTTTGATATGCCTTTGGCTGAAATTGTTTTTGACTTTTACGATAGGTTAAAAACAATTTCCAAAGGGTATGCAAGTTTCGATTATCACCCTATTGGTTATAAAGAAAGTAAATTGGTAAAAATGGATATTTTGCTTAACAGTAAACAAGTAGATGCCTTAAGTGCCATTATCCATAAAGACAATGCATACGATTTAGGTAAAAAGATTTGCAAAAAACTCAAAGATTTGATTCCTAAACAACAATTTGAAATTGCCATCCAAGCTGCTATTGGCGCAAAAGTTATTTCCCGTGAAACAATTTCTGCAATGCGTAAAGACGTGACTGCCAAGTGTTATGGTGGTGATATAAGTCGTAAACGCAAATTGTTAGAAAAACAAAAAGAGGGTAAAAAACGTATGCGTTCTGTAGGAAATGTAGATATTCCTCAGAGTGCCTTCATGGCTGTTTTAAAGCTAAACGATTAATATCTTTGAGGGAAGATGATATTCCCTCAACTAAAAACAGAAGAAGAAGCCATTCTTGCACTTTCTTTCCTTAAGGGTATTGGCCCTATATTAGGAAAGACATTGTTGCAGCATTTTGGTTGTGCAAAAGCAGTTTTTGAGTCTTCCGATCATGAATTATTAAACATTGATGGCATTGGAAAGTCGCACCTAACGCACATTCGTGAGTCACCAGATATTCCTAAAATTCACAAGGAATTGACTTTTTGCAAAGCAAAAAATATTTCTATCCTACCCTATTTTCATGAAAAATACCCCCTTCGATTAAAGCAGTTGGTAGATAGTCCACTTTTTCTTTTTACTACAGGAAAAGCAGATTTAAATCCCCCAAAATCAATTGGAATTGTAGGCACACGCAAACCAACGAAAAATGGGATTCTGCACACACAACAAATTATCAAAGAACTGTCGGGGGTAAATGTACAAATTATTAGCGGATTGGCTTATGGCATTGACGGCGTTGCCCACCTAACTTCATTGGAATCGAATATTCCAACCGTAGGGGTTTTGGCACATGGATTAGACACCATTTATCCAAAAACACATACCGAAATTGCTAGGAAAATGATACAAACCAACGGTGCTGTAATTTCCGAAATGCCATCGGGCACAGAAATTCATCCAGACCTTTTCCCTCGAAGAAACAGAATTGTAGCTGGCATGTGCGATGCCCTATTGGTTATTGAAAGTGCGCTAACAGGCGGAAGTATGGCTACTGCTCAAATTGCACATAGTTACGACAGAGAAGTATTGGTCATTCCAGGAAATCCCAACGACCCAATGAGCAAAGGCTGCAATGCCATGGTAAAAAGAAATGTGGCCCACCTCATTGAAGATGCGGCCGACATTATTCAAATTATGAAATGGGATAGAAAAGGTCCGTCAACCCTCATTCAACAATTGGATATTTTTCCAAGTTTAAATGACGATGAAAAAAGAATCATGCAAATGCTTTCAGAGAAAAAATTCCATATAGATGAGCTTATCAACTACTCGAATATTCCATTACATCGAATTACATTGGCATTATTAGAGCTAGAATTGAAAGGGTTGATTCAAGTGTTGCCTGGCAAATTTTATCAAAGAATATTATAAAAAAAACGCCCTTGAAATTTCAAGGGCGTTTTTTTATTTGTATTTGACTATTTATTATTTCTTTTTAGCACGTTGTTGCGCTTTCATAGCTTCTTCCATTCTTTTTTGGAAGCCTGACTTAACAACTGGCTTTTTGCGACTTTCTGCAATTTGTGCATGTAATTTTTTGTCGTCAACCATTTTACGAATTGCCCACTGTTGACCAAATGTAATCATGTTACTTACAAAATAGTACCATGTTAATCCAGACGCATAATCGTTCAATACACCCAAGAAAATTACCGGCATGAAATATCCAATCCACTTCATTTGACCTGTTACACCAGAAATTTGGTTATTCAAATGGGTATAAATCAAGGTAGATGCTGTCATCATTAAAGTGAACAAACTGATGTGATCTCCGTAGAAAGGAATGTTAAACCCAAAGTCTAAAATGCTATCGTAACTACTTAAGTCATGAGACCATAAGAATGACTCTTGACGCAATTGAATGGCATTTGGAAAAAACTGGAACATGGCGAATAAAATCGGCATTTGTAAAAGCATTGGCACGCAGCCACTCAGAGGACTCACACCTGCTTTTTTATACAACGACATGTTATCGGCTTGATTCTTTTGCATGTCATCGCCATTTTTTTCTTTAATTGCATCAATCTCAGGTTTCAAAATTCTCATTTTGGCAGTTGAGATATAAGATTTGTATACCAAAGGCAGTAACAAGATTTTGATAATCACGGTAAGCAACAAAATGATAATACCCATATTGCCAATGGTTCCTTCTAGAGCCGAAAACACAGGTATAACAATATATCTATTCACCCAACCAAAAATACCCCATCCCATTGGAATAACACGTTCAATACCATGATTAGGCATTCCCATAGAAGCTGATTGCATTGTATAAAAATGGTTTGGTCCAAAATAATAGGCCATGTTCACCACTTTGTTTTGTTCACCTTCAAAATCAACGAATACGTCAGCGCTCATTTTCTTGAGCTTATCTTCACTATTTACTTTATCCCAAGATAATTTTGCATCTGTAGAAAATCCAGATTTGTTTACCAAGATAGAAGAGAAATATTGTTGTTTAAAGCCAAACCACTCAAGTCTATTTTTAAGGATTTCGGTGGTAGGTTCGGTTACTTTTAACTTATCCGGGTCTTCAACTGGCATTTTATATACCAATGCTGTATTTTGATCTTCCCATTTTTTGTGACGTTCCTGTCTATTTAAAGTAGCAACCCAAGACAATTTAAAATCAGAATTACCTCTTCTAATATAGTCATTCATGCCATGGATGGTAAAATTATAATTTACCACAAACATGTTTGTATCAGTCAATGAATAATCTTGTTGGATATAACTCGAATCATTAATTTTCAATTTGAGGGACAAAGACTTTGCAGTTTGATTTTCAACCTGCCAGAAATAATTGGCGCTGTTAATCGTTTGTCCGTTTTGATCGGTCCATGTCCATGATTGGTGATTATCAATTGGATCTAACAAAACCAAGGGAGTAGAATCTGCACGTTGGTATTGAGACAATACAACTTTTGAAACAGCACCACCTTGAGAATTGATGGTAACAATTAAATTTTTGTTAGCAATACTTAATTCTTTTGCAACTCCAGTTGACGAAGACGCAAAACTTGTTTTGTCTTGGACAACGGAATCTTTGGTGATTGAATTTGCGTTTTTTTGATTGAATTTTGCAGAATCTAGTTTATTTTGAACTTGTTCTTTTTCAAGAACAATTCTATTTAAACTGTCTTGGCTTTTTTGAATGAGTGCTTGTTGTTCAGGGCTTGGTGCAGTATACCAATAATATCCTGTTAAAATTAGGAAAATCAGCGAAAATCCTATTACCGTATTACGATCCATAAATTTGAGAATGCGAAGGTACAACAAGCGAATAAAGTAAAAAAGGTGTTTTTTACACTTAATTAAAAAAAAATATTGAGTTGGAATTTTTATTTACTACCTTTGCACCCTGAAAAACACATGATGGTAAACAAAGGTAAAATATCACAAATCATTGGTCCAGTTGTCGATGTAAGTTTTAACGAATCTGGGTCAACTTTACCTAAAATTTACAACTCATTGACTGTAATCAAAGAAAATGGTCAAAAGTTGGTTTTAGAAGTACAACAACACTTAGGTGAAAACATGGTAAGAACTATTGCCATGGATGGAACTGAAGGATTACGTAGAGGCATGGATGCTGTTGATTCAGGTTCTGCTATTACAATGCCAACCGGTGATGGAATTCGTGGACGTTTATTAAACGTTATTGGCGAAGCTATCGATGGTATGGAGGCGTTAGATAACAGTAATGGTCGTCCAATTCACGCAGCTGCTCCTACTTTTGAAAATCTAAGTACGAGTTCTGAACCTCTTTACACAGGTATCAAAGTAATTGATTTGCTTGAGCCTTATGCAAAAGGTGGTAAAATTGGATTGTTTGGTGGTGCCGGTGTTGGTAAAACAGTATTGATCATGGAATTAATCAACAACATTGCAAAAGCATACAGTGGTATGTCAGTATTTGCTGGTGTTGGTGAAAGAAGCCGTGAAGGAAATGACTTACTTCGTGAGATGATCGAATCTGGTGTAATTCGTTACGGTAAAGAATTCGTTGAAAGCATGGAAGAAGGTGGATGGGATTTGTCTAAAGTAAATATGGCTGAACTTGCAGAAAGTCAAGCTACACTTGTTTTCGGACAAATGAACGAGCCTCCAGGAGCACGTGCACGTGTTGCTTTAAGTGGTTTAACGGTTGCTGAATATTTCCGTGATGGAGATGGCACAGGCGCTGGTAAAGATATCCTTTTCTTTATTGATAATATATTCCGTTTTACACAAGCAGGTTCTGAAGTTTCTGCGTTATTAGGTCGTATGCCTAGTGCCGTTGGTTACCAGCCTACACTTGCTACTGAAATGGGTGTGATGCAAGAACGTATTACTTCTACTACACGTGGTTCTATTACCTCTGTACAAGCAGTATATGTACCTGCCGATGATTTAACAGATCCAGCTCCAGCTACAACTTTCGCCCATTTAGATGCTACTACAGTATTGAGTCGTAAAATTGCTGAGTTAGGAATTTACCCTGCAGTTGATCCTTTGGATTCAACTTCTCGTATTCTTTCTCCTGAAGTTTTAGGTAAAGAACATTATGGTTGCGCTCAAAGAGTAAAAGAATTGTTACAACGTTATAAAGAACTTCAAGACATCATTGCTATCTTAGGTATGGATGAATTAAGTGAAGAAGATAAATTGGTTGTTTCTCGCGCTCGTCGTGTGCAACGTTTCTTATCTCAACCTTTCCACGTTGCTGAACAATTTACAGGTATCCCTGGCGTTTTGGTAGACATTAAAGAAACCATCAAAGGATTTAATATGATCATGGACGGAGAAGTTGATGAATATCCTGAAGCTGCTTTCAACTTAGTTGGAACAATTGAAGATGCCATTGCAAAAGGTAAAAAATTATTAGAAGAATCTGCTGCTTAATTATGCAAGTTGAAGTATTATCCCCAGACAAAACATTATACACCGGTGAAGCAGATGTAATCACTTTGCCTGGTGCAAATGGTAGTTTCCAAATCATGGCAAATCACGCCGCTATGATTGCCAATTTGAAATCTGGTCAAATGGAAATCAAATCTGGTTCAGATGTTCATTCATTTGAAGTATCTGGTGGCTTGGTTGAAGTACTTAAAGATAAAGTAGTGGTTTTGGTTTAAAACAAACCTTAAATTATATAGAAAGGCCATCCTAACAAGGATGGCCTTTTTTGTTTAACCTTTCTCATTTGTCATAAATAAGGATGCTCTTAAATCCCATTTAAAACTAGAAAAGAAAAATGAGAAAGACCTACGATAATAGACTTTTATGAATGTGTACTAAAAAAACCCAAAAGGAAATAGGAAGTATATGAGCGTTCAAAAAATATGATTGAAATAAAATTCTCTAGATCGAAATCAAAAAGGCTGAACACAAAGAAACGTTTCTCGTATTTATAACATACTAAAATAGAATCACCCAAATATGTTGTTCTTAACCATAAGAAAACATAAAATTAACTTTAGCATTCTGTTGAATCAAGCAAAGTAAACGTTAAACAAAAATAACAAAATATTTTTTGTGCAGAGTTATGCACATTTCCTTAAACAAAATATCATTGCGACATTTATTATCACATTAACTAACAATTACTTAATCATACAAAACAGCAAATGCTTAAATATTTGTTTAAGAAATAATCAAATTTATTTAACAAAACACTTGAAAATGTCGAAAATATACCTCAATTTTGTTTAACGATTATCAATGAACATTACACAAATAAATTTCGACAAGATGATGGAAAATGAATTAATGCCATTAAGAAACTATGCATTGTCATTAACTCATAACCTAGATGAGACCAAAGATTTGGTTCAGGAAACTATTTTAAAAGCTTATCGTTATAAAGACAAGTTTCAAGAAGGAACTAACCTCAGAGGTTGGTTATATACCATTTTGAAAAACTCTTTTATTAATAACTACCGCAGAGATCAAAAAAGAAATACCTTTTTAGATTTCACAGACAATACCTACTATATCGATTTGCCATCTCAAAAAGTTGAAAACGATGCTGAATTGAAATTCATACGCAAGGATTTAGATGCGGCAGTAGATAGCTTACCTAAAGACTTAAAAATTGCTTTTACATTAAATGCAGAAGGTTTTAAATACCATGAAATATCTGAAGAACTAAATATTCCAATTGGCACTATCAAAACCAGAATATTCATTGCACGCAGAATTTTAAGAGAAAAATTGAAAGATTACGGCAAAGAATTTGGACTACCTGTAAAGATGGCATAATTTGCAGCATGGACAAACAGTTCACTTATTTGTTTTTAATTGTTTTTACCATTGCTGGCCCAATAGCGCTTTCGTTTGATAAAAAGGTAGCCTTTTATAAGAATTTCAAACAGTTTGCATTTAGTGCTGGAATAACGTCCCTCATTTATCTTATTTGGGATATTCTATTTACCAAAAGTAATATTTGGAAGTTCAACGATGTTTATATTCTTAAACATAAATTACTTGAATTACCGCTGGAAGAATACCTATTTTTCATTGTGGTGCCTTATGCTTCACTATTCATTTACGAATGCATTAAAAATTATTATCCAAATTTAAAAGTTGGAGGGACATTGACTTGGAAAATCGTTTTGACATTTTCAATACTTATGATACTTTTCAATTATTCAAAGTGGTATACAATTGTTACTTTTGGATTACTCTCTTTAATACTCACCATAACAATAATTAGGAATACCAACATATTCAAATTAATCAGCGATCATTTATTCGCTGCTTGGGTTGTTTGTTTATTGCCCATGAGTTTTGTAAATGGCGTATTAACTGGGAAACCAATACTTATTTATAACGATGCAGAAAATTGTACTCTAAGAATAGGAACAATACCTTTAGAAGATTTTTTCTACCATATGCTTTACATGGTCATTATGATTTTTATATATGAATATATAAAAGCAACAAAAAGCAAAAAAACTATCTAAGAACAACTGCTATTTAGAAGTGGCACTATCACCCCAAACTTGCTTATCCTTTTTTGACGCTTCCTTGGCTTTTTTACGCTGAGAACTAGTAAAAGGCACTGGAATATATTTTTCAGGATATTTCTTCAAATCAAGCAGCACTCTGTTCAATTCAATAGTCCCTTTTTGAATTTCATAATACAACTGAGGGTCTTTTGCCAACTTACCAAGTGAACCTTCACCTTTTGATATACTACCTAGCAAGTCTGCTAATTCCTGAGAAGATGTTGTTAAAGAAGAAACAGCCAATCCGATATCAACTGTATCTAATTGCTTCCCTACCCTATCAAAGCTTTTCAAAACACCATCAATTTTTGCACTATAGCTTTGCAATTTAGTTGAGAAAAGGGCAGCGTTATTTAAGGTACTTGTAATACCAGGAGTAGAAGAAGATACCAATAAATCTATTCTGTCTAAAGTTGATTTCAATGAAATAACGGCCAACGGTAATTCCTGCATTGCTTTGTCAACAGCAGCACTTTTAAAGAAAGCATTCATTGAAGACAATAAAGAATCTGCTTTCGAAACCAAAGGCAAAATACGATCATTCATGGCAGAGAATTGGTCTTTTGAATACAAAGCCTTCAACGTATCGCCATCCTCTGCATACACGTTAGAAACACCGCGAACCAATTTCATTTTCTGTCCACCCAATAATTCAGATTCTACTTTTAACTTAGAATCTTTGGGAATTTTCAAATCTGAAGAAATTTCAATTTTAGCTTCAATAGCTTGCCCATCATTTACCAATTGTATGGACGTTAATTGACCAATTCTAAATCCATTATAAATAACGGAAGTACCAACCGATAAACCACGAGAACTATCATAATAAACCACAAACTCTCTACCACGTTGAAGTGGGTTGTCTTTCCCTAACATGAAATTATAACCCATTATCAATATTGTGAGAGATACCGCAGTTAGCATTCCCACTTTAAATTCTTTCGTTAATCCGGTAAATATTGACATGACTTCAAATTTAATTATTTTTTCGCATATTCAACATTAAAAAAAAAGGCTCCACTTTCGTGGAGCCTTTTCCTCTATAAAATTTTAATTACAACTTAGTTGTTTACAACTAATTTTTTCACAGTTGTTTCACCATTGTTTGTCAAACGAACGAAGTAAACTCCGCTAGTTACATCAGACAAATTAAGTTCAGCAACTCCGAATCCACCAGCAACAGTTTTGTTAGCAACAACAGCACCAATTGAGTTAGTCACTTCAATTGTCATTGGCTGATTGTTTGTCAAAGTATAGCTAACATTTACTTTACCGCTAGTTGGGTTAGGATAAACAGTGATTGCTTTATCTAAAGTCAAGCTAGTAGTACCAGTGTAAGTGTTAGTACAATTTGGAGGGTAAGCAACATAAACTGTACGAGAAACGATAGCAGCTTCATTTCCAGAAGGATCGATCAAAGAATAGTTAATGAAGTATACACCAGCTTCAAAAATGTTAATGTTATGGCTTAATACTTTTACTAAAGGCATCAAATCTGATGGAGAATAGTAGTTATCTTTAATGATCAAACCAGAGTTAGCCCAGAAAGGAGTTCCAATACAAACACTCACAGCAGGAGCAGTAAGACGTGGAGCTTCTTGGTCAACAACTTTAATGTAACGTTTTTTCACAGTTGAGTTACCACTTTCATCTGTAGCAGTGAAAGTTTCAACATAAGTACCTAATGTATATGCATCAACAGAACCTACTTTAGTTACGCTAATTTTAGTAACTGGGTAGTAGTTGTCATTTACAGATACACTACGAGAGCTATAAATTGCGTTAACAGGGTGGTAAACAGTGTCACCAGTGTTCAATTCAATTGTAGGAGCGATATAATCGTCTACACGGTAGTTCACAGTAAATCCATCTTCAGTTGCTTTGTTTCCAGATGGATCACTAGAGCGGTAAACAATAGGATAAGTATTACGAATTTGGTTGTTAACAACACCAAAGTAACCTGGGTTCTTAGAGATAAAGATGTTACCATTACAAGGATCTTCAGCATAAATATCGTCAACAAATACGTTATTGATTTGTACGTTGATTGTCATACCGTCAGTAATTTTAGTACCTAAACGTAAAATACTTGGTTTTTTAGTATCAACAACACGAACCAAACGTGTTTTGGTAGAGTAGTTAGATTGTGCATCTTTTACAGAATAAACAACTTTGTAGTTACCAGTTTTGGTTGCATCAACTGAACCCAAAACTTTGATAGCAGAAGTTAAATCACCATCAATTGCATCGTTAGCTACTGCACCTGGCTCGGTGTAGTTACCACATTGTTCAACAGTAATTGTATCGTTACCTTGTAAAGTTAATACTGGACCAGTTCTGTCTAATACAACAATAACTGTTCTAGTTCTAGTTTGAGCTTTGTTACCAGAAGCGTCAGTCAAATCAAAAGTGATTGAATAAACACCTGAAGTTTTGCAATCCAAATCAGTAACCATAGTTACTTTACTTGTCATATCACCTTCAGTAGCATCTGTTGCAGAATAAGTTTTAGCCGCAACTTCAGCATAACAAGTACCAGCAGCTGCAGTGCGTTCAACACGAACTGTATCTGAACCAATTAACTGAATCAATGGAGGTTTGTTGTCATTAGCCAATACGATAGCGTAATCTTCAAACTCACCAACTTGGTTTACACCACATGGAGTGTTTGAGAAAGAACCATAAGAAGCACCAACACGCATTCTAGTTCTACCTTCAAAGCTGTTAGCAATGTTAGGCACAGTGAATGTTGCGTTTGTAGTAAGTCCTGAAATAGTACCTGAAGATAAAACTTCTTCTCCAGCATCATCAAAGTCACCATCAATATTCCAATCAACCCAAGCTTTGTAGTTAATTGAGTTAGAATTTGTCAAACGGAAGATATCTAATGAATAAGATGCACCGAAAGTCATATTCATAACTAAGTTATCAGAATAATTGTTGTAAGAATTACCATTATAAGATGTGATGTTATCAACTAAAATTTTACCAGTTTTATCAGTAACTTTTAATTCGTTGATAGCAACGTCACCGCTTACCATGTTTACCAAAGGAGTACAATAGTCAAGTACAATTAAGTATTTGTTTTTGATTACTTTTTTCTCAGTTGAACCTTTAGTTCCAGTTGCATTCCAAGCACTTAAAGTGAATGTATATGCGCCACCTTTAGTAAATCTAATTTGTGGGTTTTGGCTATTTTTAGAAGAACCTGGTTCAAATACATAAGATGTAGGGAAAATGCTCCATTCAAAGTTATCAGCATAATCAGTTTTGGTTGAAATAGAAACCAATTCGCCAATTACTGGACGCAAGTTGCTAGCAGTATAATCTACGAAACCAGCAGCAGTTGGAGTTTGAACGGTAATATTGTCGCAGAATGAATCAATACCAGTACAAGTGTTTGCGAATAAACAAACTTTGTAAGTACCATCTGTGAAATATTTATCAGAATAATCAACTTGGGTCGACATCAACGTAGAGAAACCAGTTCCGTCAGTCATTGTCCAGCTATATACAGGAATACCTTTTGTATTTGCAGTTGCATTTTTCAAGGTGAAGTTTACACCGTTACCAACTGTCTTGTAATCGGTTGTCCATTTAGCTTTAGGAGCTGTAGGTACATCCAAAACAGAAGTCCAGTTCATAATGAAACCAGCAGCTTGGCCAGATCCATCAGATTCAAAAGTAATATAAGCAGAACCACTTGTTAAAACAAGTTTCGCAGTATCATACAAACTTTGATTAGCTCCAGTGATACCACCTTTCACTACTTCTTTGTTTGGATCAGCTTGACCTCCGTCATAAATGTGCAATTTGTCATTTTTGTCAGCTAATTTCAATTCTTTGAAAGAAATGATAATTTTCTTAGCTCCACAAGGTAAAATTTGGAAATAATCAAAAGATGTTTTACGACCAGCAGCATAATCAGCTGTAGGACCAGCATGGTCAAACAAACGACCATATTTGGTATCTGTTCCATGTTGAGGACCTAAGTAGTTATCCAACGTAGGCAAACAGTTTACATATCTTTTCTTACAATTCTTAGTACTTGCACCAACGCTGTTTGTAGCAGTTAAGCAAACATCATGATATCCTGTTTCAACATAAGTGAAAACTGGATTTTGAGCAGTAGAAGTTGTGTTATTTACACCAGTAGGCGTATTGATTTCCCATAACCATTTGGTTGGACCATTTGTAGAAAGGTCAAATAATTGACCACTGAATCCCAATTCAATTTCGTTATTGTCTGCAATAAAATCTGCAGCAGGAACCGCTGTAGGAGCAGTAATAGTTACTTGTTTTGTAATTGAGTCAGCAAGACCGCAATAGTCTACCAACATTTTAACATCATATTTACCAGCAGAAGCCCAATTGGCAACACCTTTAATAGATGAATTATTTACAACAGTAGGAGAACCAGAGAATGTCCATTTGTAGTTTGCACCAGCATTAGGGTTAGTTGCGTTGAAACCAACGTTACTTCCCATCCAGTTAGGACCAGTTGGAACAACAAAACCTGCAACTGGAGTAGCTCCAACTTTCAAGTTTACTTCAATGTCAAAACTGTTACCATAAGTGTTTGCTTGTCCGCAACCATTATTTTTGGTTAAGTTTACATAGTTACCCATTCCACCTCTCACACGTAGATAAGATTTACCGCCTTTTGTAAAGCAAGGAATTCTAACACCTGTGTAAGTTTGCAAACCTGAAATGTTACCCAAAGCTGGGTCAATAATACATTCAGACGCAGAGAATGAATTGTCAATGTTTGCATCAATCCAAACACCTGGGCTTGTAGTGTATCCACTCCAAGAAGTTCCAGTAATGTCTACAGTGATTGTTTGACCTGCTGTTAAGTCAATTGGAGAACCTGCGTTAACAACTCCAAGATGTGAAGTTGAAGAACTACATTTTTTTCCGCTGAAGGAACATAGCGTTCCTGATTTGTCCTTGATGGTTATGGCGTCAATGTCGCCTGAATAACCATACAAACCTGCACAAGCATACGTGCTTGCACCACAAACCTGAGCTTCAGCTTGATTCGTTGAGAAGAATCCCAACGCAATCGCACCTAGGTACAAGGCTTGTTTTAGTTTAGTAATTGTTGATTTCATAGATATTTTGTTATGTTAGTATTATTCTTAAGACGCAATATGCAGCAAAGGTTGCAAATAATTGCAAAAAAAAATATAAAAAAATATCTATTACAGCATTAAAATGTTGAAAATGAACATTTTAATAAAAATTTCATAAAAATATTTACATTTTTATGACAGAGCAGATGCGAATGCTCTAAATTCGTTACAATTCAATTACTTAGACTTTTCTAATTGAATCTTGTAATTTTTTATTGCCCTGAAAATTCCCTCAGAAATAATTTGTTGCCCTTCTTCCGATTTTAAATAACTTCTGTCGGCCCCGTTTGTTAAAAATCCAGTTTCAATTAATACCGATGGCATGGCGGTTTTCCATAAAACCAAAAATCCTGCTTGGTTCACCCCCTTGGTATGAATTTTACTCTTTTTATTGGTTTCCTCTTCTACCATCGTAGAAAATTTAAAGCTCTGTTTTAAGAAAGCATTCTGAAGCATTGAAAAAATAATATAACCCTCTGGCGACTCCGGATCAAATCCACCATATCGGGCATTGTCCTTATAATCCGACTCATATTTAATTACAGAGTTCTCCCTTTTAGAAACTTCTAAATTTCCCTCCGTTTTATGAAGACCCATAAAATATGTTTCACTACCATTGGCCTTCGTGTTATCATTTGCATTGCAATGGATAGATATAAATAAATCGGCCTGATATTTATTTGCAAAATTAGGACGCTCCCAAAGTTTTAAAGATTTATCCGTTTTTCGGGTATACAATACCTTCACATCTTTTAAACTGTCCTCAACCAATTTCCCAACTTTTAATCCTATTGCCAAAGTCACTTCCTTTTCCCAAATATCACCAGCGCCATTACACCCTGGATCCACTCCCCCATGACCTGGATCAATTACAATCACTTTTACCTTGTCTAATTTTCGCTTCACAATTTCTTGTTGGTCCATTGAAGGCATTAGCAACAAAATAATGAGCGACGAAACCAACACCGAAACATTCCTTTTCATTTGTAAAAATAATTTTCCCATCGAAAAAAAATAGACTTTAAAAAAATTCGTTAATCTCATATAGTTGTATTGGCAAAAATTTTGCCGAATTTCGCACCTTTAATATATAAATGAAAGAAATATCCCTAAAACATATAGTCGCCACATTGTGGATAGGGTTTATTCTGACGTTTCAAATTAATCTAAAGGCACAATCAGCGCCCAAAATAGACAGCTTGTCTACAAAAAAGGACAGTTCCACCCTACCTAAGCCTAAAAAGAAATCACTCGAGTCAATTGTTACCTTCAAGGCACATGACTCAATGAGCTTGAATTTTACATCAAAAAAAGTGAACCTATATAATGGGGCCGAAATTTTGATGGAAGAAACCGATTTACACTCCTATTATATAGAGGTAGATTTAACCAACCGTGAATTGTTTGCAAAAGGTGGTTTAGATACCAATAAAAAATACTCATTCAAGCCAATTTTAAAAGACGGCGGAGATAAGTATACTGCCGATTCAATGCGCTATAACAGTCAAAGCAAAAAAGGCAAGGTCTTTGGATTGGCATTGGCCCAAGATGAAGCCCATATTCAATTGGGTACTGTTTTGAAGCAAAAAGACGGATCCTTTACTGGTGTCAATGGTAAAATTACTACTTGCGACGACCCACACCCCCATTTCTATTTAAATGCTTCTAAACTTAAAGTAATCCCTAATAATAAAGCATTGTTTGGACCTGCAAATTTGGTTTTCCAAGGCATTCCAACTCCTTTGTTCCTTCCGTTTGGAATGGCACCTCTTAAAAAAGGACAACGAAACGGGATTCTGTTTCCAAGTTTGGGATTTAATGGCGCCAACAGCAGTTATTATTTGCAAAATTTTGGATATTACATGGGTCTAGGCAAATATTCTGACATCCAAATTAGCACAGATGCCTATTTTAACGGTGATTTCAGGATGGGACTGCAAACGCAATATTTTAAAAGATATAAATTTCGAGGGACATTGGCCTTACAATATAGTAGGTTTGGAAATGGATCAGAAATAACCAGTCCTCAATTTGACCGCAATACGGATTTCAGTATCCGTTCGCAGTTTAATTTAGATCCTAAATTATACCCAGGCATTACATTCAATGGAAATATCAATATTGTTACAGGGGGGTATAACAAACGAAATTCAAGAGATTTAAATTCATTGGCAAACAATCAATTTACTTCTAGCATTAATTATGGAACCAATTTCTTTAACAATAAAATGAATTTAAGTATGTCGGCCCGACATACCCAAAATACAAGTACCCATGATTTTAGCTTAGAACTTCCTTCATTGAATTTATCTGTTTCTAGTTTAACCCCTTTTGCCAAGAAAAACGGATCAAATACAAAGTGGTATGAGCAAATTAGGTTAAGCTACAATGGAAGCATGATGAATAAAATCAACACCAAAGACACCATTGTATTTAGTGAAAATTATGCACAGGCATTCAATTCTATGGTTAGTGGAATGAGACATTCCATTCCAATTAGTACCAATATTAAACTATTCAAAGGGGCTATCAACTTTTCACCAAGCATGAATTATGCTGAAAATTGGGGAATAAAATCGATAGTGAAGCAATATGACCCAATTAGTAAAAAGGTAATTACCAAAGATTCTCAAGGATTTACAAGGCAGTATAATTATAGTTTTTCTGCAAACGCCCAAGCAAATATTTACGGAACATTTTCGAACATCAAATTGGGGAAATTAAGGGCAATCAGACATACTATGTCGCCGAGTGTTGGTTTTTCATATGTGCCAGAAATTGATCCAATTGCAAAAGGATGGACACGCCAATACCTCGATAGCAATAACAAACTAATCAATTACAGCGCTTTCGAAAATAATCCAATGGGATTTTTATCGCAAAACAAGGGCGGTTATTTGAATTTTGGGTTAGGCAACAACTTACAGGGCAAAAAAGTAACCAAAATTGATAGTGCGGGTAAAGAAAAAACTGAAAAGTTTAATATCATTGATCAATTAAGTTTGAATACATCGTATAATATGTTTGCAGACAGTTTCAAATGGAGCGACGTAAGGGCATCATTCAATACGGTAATTTTCAAACAAGTAAGAATTAATAGCGGGGCAAACTTTAGTCCCTACCAAATCAATGAAAAAGGCAGAATTATCAAAGAATACAACATTAGCAATGGTGGCAATTTGGCCCGATTAAGATCTGTTGATTTCAATATCAATACACGTTTATCGGCCGATATGTTCAAGAAGAAATCAACGCCAAAGCCTAAAGTTGAGGAAGGTGAAGAACGAGAACTAGAAGAAATAAAAGGAAGATCCTACGATTATTACGATTTCAACATACCATGGTCTGTGAATTTTGCATACATGTGGCGTTACAATGCCGAGGAAATGAATCCATTGCGAAAAGTCAATACAAACAGCATTACTATTTCGGGTGATTTAAATTTAACCGACGAATGGAAAATAGCTTATCAAAGTGGATATGATTTCAAATTGGGAAGAATGTCGGGATCTCAATTTTCGGTAATTAGAAACTTACATTGCTGGCAAATTGAATTTCAATGGATACCAGTGGGTTACGCCAAACAATGGGTGTTCACTTTGCGTCCAAAAAGCCGTTTATTGCAAGAATTAAAACTGAATAAACGTTATTACAGCAATCCTGCTTTGATGTAATTCAACCTTTTTTCACTATATTTGTTATTCATACATGTCTATTCAAATTCAACAACAAGCACCAGATTTTACCTTGGTAAATTCTGAAAAAGAATCGGTTACTTTGTCTTCTTTACAAGGCAAGAACGTAGTTTTATTGTTTTTCCCTTTTGCATTTACAAGTGTTTGCACAGCAGAACTTTGCGATGTAAGAGATAATTATTCAGCATATCAAAGTTTGAATGCTGAAATATTGGCAATTTCTGTTGATTCAGTATTTACACTTGACAAATGGAAACAAGAAATGAACTACCCTTTCCAAATGTTATCTGATTTTAATAAGGAAGTTTCAACTGCATACGATTGTATCTACGATAGTTTTGCCTTTGGTACAAAAGGTGTTTCAAAAAGAGCTGCGTTTGTAATTAACGCTAGTGGAGCAGTTTGCTACACTGAGGTTTTAGAAAACGCGGGTGAAATGCCAAACCTAGAAGCAATTAGGGCTTGCTTGGCTACATTGTAATTTTGTTTCTATGATTTTGAGGGATATTTTATGTTTCGGGCTATTTGGAATAATTTCCTCCATTCAAGCTCAAGACCTACCCCATCCCAAATATAACTTAAGATATCATTACACGCATTTTGACCATCCCCTAAAAACCAAAGTGGATGAGAAAATTTCTAAAGAATTAATAAAAAAATACCAACCAATTGGACTAGACACCTTTGATTTTTACATCAAAATTGAAAACCAATTGGGCTACGATACAATTAGGGCTTACGAAATTTCTTTTCCAGTTAGCCCTTTTTACATTCAGCGGTTTGAAGTTTCAAACAAAGAATACCACGAATTTTTAAATGATTCGTTAAATCCATCCAGAATTCAAGCGAAACTTACGCAACAATGGTTAACTCCTGATGTCAATGTTTGGATAGATAAATCAAATTACAGCGAAGCCTATCAACAATATTATTTCCAGCACAAAGCTTACAACGATTATCCGGTTGTTGGGGTATCTCAATTTCAAGCAACCGCCTATTGCGATTGGTTGGAAAGCAAATTGAATGAATCCTTAAAATCGGTCATTCCAAAGGGATATAAAATAGTTGTAGATTTACCTACGTCAGCTGAATTTTATGCGGCTGTTGATGAATGCATACTAAAGCCAACAATTAAATTCAATCAAAAGAAAATAAACAGGTTTGAGCCAGCAGTTTATCAATATGTTTTCGAAAATATGCCTCCTTATGCTGTGAATTTCAAACAAGTTTTTACAGATAGAATGGCGATCATCGAATCGAACCGGTATATTATTCCTGCCAATGTAATTCAAGACATTCCAAAAGGTTATTTACAGGTGCATCATTTACTTGGAAATGTAAGCGAATGGACAAGCACAAGGGCTTGGGGTCATTTGTATAACAACAAAGATTTCATTTACACTAGACAGGGAAAAATTGTTCCAAACCTAGATGAAACACATAAGCCCGAAGTTTTGAATACCTATTTGCGCGATGATGCGTCCCTCAAAACACATTTTGTTGTTAAGGGAGGTTCATGGATGCAAGATTTATTCTATTTAGATCCCAGCAGTATAGAAATTAACCGTGGCGACAAAAAAAACGCCTATACAGGATTTCGCACTGTAATTCGCTTAAAAGCCTTATAAATAAATGGTTCTACGTTAATGTATTATTTACATTAAGTAAAATTTGTGGAATATTTTGTGCTTAAAAAGAGTAATTGTTAGATTGACACTTACTAAAAAAATCGTATATTGCCGTCCCAAATTTAAATCTATGCAGAAGAAATTACAATTTTGGAAATTGTTTGGATTGTTTGTTTTGAGTATCGGAACATCCCAAACAACTTTCGCACAAAAAACTGGAGCAACGGCCAAGTCCGAAATTGACACGGCTGCCACACCAGAATCAGAAAGCGTTGGAGACGTGGTTATTATTGGATATGGCCGTCAGTCACGCAGAAATGTTGTAGGTTCAATTTCAACCGTAACAGGCAAAGAAATTACAGAACTACCTACACAAAGTTTTGAAGCATCATTACAAGGAAAAGCGGCCGGTGTTCAAGTAACAGTTGGTAGCGGTATGGCTGGTTCATCGTCGTTAATTAGAATTAGGGGTGCATCCTCTATTTCAGCAGCGGGCGATCCATTGTATGTAGTTGATGGTATTCCAGTAACCCAAGACTTTTTCATGAACCGTTCAAACGGATCAAATTATGGTGGTGGGTTTAACAACAACCCGTTGGCATCGATAAACCCAGAAGATATTGAGAATATTGAAATTTTGAAAGATGCAGCCGCTACAAGCATTTACGGTTCACGTGGTGCAAACGGTGTAATTTTAATTACAACCAAAAGAGCGCGCAAATCGGGTTTGAAATTTGACATAAGTTCCAGAATTGGTTTTAGTATGCCAACAAAAAAGCCAGACATGTTAAGCGGAAAAGACTGGCTACAATTATACCAAGAAGCTTGGGAAAATGATGGCCGAACAGGAGTTCCTGATTTATCACTAATTGGATTACGTGTAAAATGGGCTGATGTTCAAAACACCAATACCAATTGGGTTGATCAAATGATTACCACCGGGGTGAAACAAAATTACAACGTAGGTATCAACTATAAAAACAGCAAGTTTTCAATTAAAGATATCTTCTCGTACGACAATAACGGAAGTTTTATCAAAGGCAATAGTTACGAAAGATTAAGTAACCGTGTGAACTTTGATGCAAATCCAATCAAAGGAATGACATTGAGTGTATCTCATTCTTTAAGCAGAGGTACAAACAACCGTGTAGATGCGGCTTGGGCTGGAGGATTGGGTTCTGCAATGAGTACAATGTTGAATATTTATCCGTTGGAACCAATATTTGATAGTGCTTCAAAATCATACTTAACACCAGTAGGATTGCAAACAGTGAGGGATTTGAAAACCTACAGAACTGTTGAAACCCGTACAATTAACAATGCATCTATCAGTTATGAAATAACCAAAGACTTATCGATCAATGCAAGTGGAAGTTTGGATTACATGGATTACAACGAGTTAATTTATGAGCCTTCAAAATTGATTAAGTATTACAATCCTAATTACACGTTAAAAGGCGATGCAAAATGGTTTCCAACATGGACTAGAAACTACAACTATTTTGTAACCATGCAATGGAATAAAGAAATCACAAAAGACCATAAAATTGCAACAATGATTGGTAATGAATATCAAAATTCATTGTCAAAAAGCAAATATGTTGAAAACATGGATGCGTCTCAAGCGGTTGATCAATCGGGGGTTGCTTATGATCCTTTGAATCCTCCAAAAGGAACAACATCAACATGGATTCAGCGATACAACACTCCTTACAACTGGGCATTTTTATCGTTTTTTGGTCGTTTCAACTACAGCTATAAAAATAAATTCAATGTACAATTAACATCTCGTTGGGATGGAAGTAGCCGATTTGGTACAAACAACCGTTATGGATTTTTCCCTGCAGCGGCATTTGGATATATTGTGAGTGAAGAAAGTTTTATTAAGAAGATAAAGGCCATTAATTTCTTGAAAGTTAGGGCAGGTATTGGTAAATCAGGAAACGCTAATTTCGACAATTATGCGCGTTGGGGAACAGTTACTCCTAGTGGTAACTTACCTTATTACAACGGCCAACCTCAATTGGCGGTTGCGCGTTTGGAAAACCCTAATTTACGTTGGGAAAGCACTGTGAATTTTGACGCCGGCATTGAAATGCAATTATTTAGAGGCCGTATCAGTACAGAATTAACATATTACAACAAACAAACTTCAGATGTTATTATGAACGTTTCTATTCCTGTTTCAATTGGATTTGGAAGCTTTTACGATAACGTAGGTAAAATTTCAAATGAAGGATTAGAGTTTACCTTGAAAACTGTAAATATTCGTTCTAAGAAATTCCAATGGACTACTAATTTTAACATTGCTAGAAACTGGAATAAAATTACCAGCATTGGTGTTTATTCACCTGATGCAATTAGTGGAGGTACCAACGATACACGTGTAGTAGTTGGAGAACCTGTAGGAACGAATTTCTTGGTAAGATATGCAGGAGTTGACAAACAAACGGGTGCGCCATTGTATTATGATTTAAATGGAAAAGTAACGTCTAAATGGGATCCATCAAATAGACAAGCGGTTGGTAATATTTTACCAAAAGCTTTTGGAAACGTTGCAAACACAATCACATACAAAAACTTCGAATTGAATGCGAACCTTTATTTCAATATTGGTGGAAATATTTACGAAAGTTCAGTAAAACGTCAAATGAGTTTGGTTACAGATTGGAACATGGATTCAAGGGTATTAAGCAGATGGCAAAAACCTGGAGATGAAACCAACATTCCTAAAATGACACTAAACACTTTCAATCATGGTTCTACTACCCCATGGATCAATACTGATTTATGGTTGCAAGATGGAACTTTTGCACGTTTAAGAAGCTTGAGTTTGGCGTATAATTTACCAAAATCAATGTTGGCTAAATCTAAGTTCGACAATATCAAAATCACTTTTGTAGCTACGAATTTATTGACTTGGACAAATTACACGGGTATTGACCCTGAAATTGCCCGTGACTTTGAAAATGCAACAGACAGAAACATGAGCGGAAGTATTACATATTTAACTACTCCACAAGAAAAAAGTTACAGTGTTGCCATTAATTTAACATTCTAATGATTATGAAAAAGACTTTTATGAATTCACGTATATTCATTTTCACCGTTGCTTTAATCGGTTTTGGTTTGAGCAGTTGCGATAAAATGATTGAAACCCCGCCACCAAACGAGGTGCCTATTTCTGACGCAGTTAAATCTGCAGATGATTTGCAACGTTTGCTGAATGGCAGTTACAATGAAGTTGCAAATTTACATGGGGGCTTTTCAGAAATGATGGCAGAAATGCTTGGCGATAATCTGAGCTTACCCAATAACAATGATTTGAAAGAGGTATACAATCACAATGTATTGTTTTTTAACTCTACAACGGGTGGTTACTATTCTATGATTTACCGTTCTATTTTCAGAGCAAATTTTGTTCAATCTAAAATTGACGAAGTTTCTGGATTGTCAGGAACTGAAAAAGACAGAATATTGGGTGAAGTTGCATTTATTAGGGCTTTGGGTCATTTTACTGCCGTTAGAATGTTTGCGCAACCCTATGGTTTTACTGCAGATAATTCTCACGCTGGTATTGCAATTCAACGTCAAGTTACTACGCAACCAATGCCACGTGAATCAGTTGGGGCAGCTTATGCCGCAATAATTGCAGATTTGACACTATCTGAAAGCAAATTGCCAGATACAAGATCAGCAGATACGCTAGGTGCAGCCTACCCCACCAAATGGGCGGCAAAAGCACTTTTGGCAAATGTGTACTTCCAAATGGGAGATTATGCAAAAGCTGGTCAATACGCAAATGATGTAATTGAATCTAAAAATTATACATTCAGCGATACCGTAAATTTGTTTGATCCAAAAGGATATTCAGAACACATTTTTGCAGTGGTAAGTAATGGAATTAAAGATAAAAGAAGCGGTGGTTTCTCAGACAATTATTCGCCTGGTGTTCCAACTTGTCAAATGGACAAAGCGTTGTGGGCGTCCCTCAAAAACAATGTTACAGACAAACGTTTGGGCATGTTGTCTATAATTAACCCTGGTGCGCAAAACGAATTTGTAAAAACAAATCAGTTTAATGCACAGTTCTTTAATGTTCCAGTATTGCATTTAACTCAAATGATGTTAATTAGAGCAGAATCATATGTAATGACCAATTCAAATATTGCTCAAGCAATTACTGATATTAACGCAATTATCAAACGGGCTTATTCAGACAATTCTAAAATGGTTACATCCGGAATTTCTAATTCCGCATTATTAGATGTAATTCGTTCAGAACGCCGAGTTGAAATGCTTTTCCAAGGCGATAGAATTCATGAAGTAAAAAGATTGGGTGCAATTGAAAAGCAAAATTTATATGTTCACGGACATCCATGGAATTGTTCTGGAATTATTTTACAGTTCCCTATCACAGAAAAAACAAGTATTTTTGATATTAACCCAACAGGAGGTTGTAACTAATGAGAAATAAATTAATTTATACCATGGCATTGGCCATATTGGTAATTGGATTTCAAGGGTGCAAACCTGAACCCAAAGTATTAGGACCAAAAGTTAGTCAAATTGACGGAATTTCAGGAAATTGGGTACTTAACAAAGTAGACCAAATTGATGTAAATGTTCAACTTGCATTTGTTGAAAGCGATACCCTATTGGATGTTTCTGATGTGGTATTGGATGCATCAGTTGGAACACCAATGGAAATTAACTTCGATAAAGGAAAATCAACCTTCTCAGTTACTTCTGGAACTGGAAGCGATATGATCAATTTCAGCACAGGAACTTGGAGTTTCGATAACAATGAATATCCTTCATATGTAATTTTCGACAAAGGGTTGTCTACTGAAAAGAACTTTAAATTGATTCACCCAGTTCGTCCTCAAGATCAATATTTAATCTTGAACGTAAATAAAATGTGCGGTAACAAAAGAACCGTTTCGTATCACCTTTGGTTTACCCGTAAAAATTAATTCTTATGAAAAAAAGTATTTTATTTAGCATCATTGCCTTTAGCATTGGGTCTGTTTTTGGTCAAAAAGCATGGTTAGCTCCTGATCCTGTAAATTTGGACGATAGTGTAACAATTTGGGTAGACATTAAAAAATGTGACCGTCAGCAATTGGCCGGTTCTACTGATGCTTTGTACATGTGGACATGGAGTCCAAAAGAGCATCCAGTTGGTCATCCTTTGCACAATGGAACATGGGGCGCGAGCAACGAAGCGTTGAAATTCACATCTGCGGGCAACGATCTTTGGTTTTACAAAATGATTCCTACAAAATTCTATGAATGCACAAAAGCAGATTTGTATTCTAAAGGAATTAATCTATTGCTAAAAAAGAAAGACGGCACAGGCACTGTATCAGGTGGTGAAGACAAAACTGAAGATTTGATCATCAAAATTGATGCCCCTGTAACTGGACCTAAAAAGTTATATTCATTTCCTGGGTTGTTTTTGAAGGATACTTTAAGCACCAGTCCTGCTGATGTGTTAACCATTTACTACGACAGAAATTTAGAAACCAACGATACTTTAAAAGACAAGACTGACTTTTACTGTGTTATAAAAGCCCGTTATGGAGCAAGCAACACCGAGTATATCTATTTCATTGATATTGATAAATTAACTGCCGCAGATAAAGGCGTTTCTGGAGTTGTACCTCAAATGAAAATGACTGATTTGAATAACGGCAAGTTTAAATTTAGCTTTATTCCTAACAGACTTTTTGCAAGTAAAAACTCTTCAAATTTGAAAATTACCGCGGTAAAATTCAAAATCATGCGAGGGTATATTCGTAAAACATATGACATTGTTGCGGAGTCACCAGAATATTGGTTTAACTCTTGCCAATAAGGAATTATTCACTTCATAAAAAAGGCCGCTCAAGAGCGGCCTTTTTTTATATTACTTCGATTTCATTTCGAGTCAAATCTTCCAAACATTCTCTTTTTCGAATCAATTGTGCTTTATTTTCGTAAAACAACACCTCTGCGGGGCGCAATCTTGCATTATAGTTGTTAGACATACTAAATCCGTAGGCTCCGGCGTTTTTAATCCTTAAAACGTCTCCTTCGCGCACTTCGGCAAGTTTACGATCGTAACCAAGTGTGTCAGTTTCGCAAATGTATCCTACTACACTATATAAACGCGGTGCAGCTTTTGCATTTGAAATATTTTCTATTTGGTGGTAGGCATCGTAAAACATCGGACGGATCAAATGGTTTTGACCGCTGTTCACCCCTACAAAAACAGTTGATGTAGTTTGTTTGATCACATTGGCCTTAACAAGCAAGGACCCTGATTCACTCACTAGGAATTTACCTGGCTCAAACCACAATGCGATTTCGCGGCCATACTTAATGCAAAACGCCTTAAATGCTTCTGCAATTTTACTGCCCATTTCTTCAATGTCGGTAACAATATCACCTTCTTTGTAAGCAACTTTAAATCCAGAACCAAAATCCATAAATTCAAGGTCAGGAAATGATTCTGCAGCATCGAACAGCAACTCAGCACCGCGTAAAAACACATCTGCATCTAGAATATCACTTCCAGTATGCATATGCAATCCATTGACATTGATTTTGAGGGATTCAACAACCCTATGCACATGACGCAATTGATAAATTGATATTCCAAATTTGGAATCAATGTGACCTACAGAAATATTGCTATGGCCACCAGCCATGATATGTGGATTCAAACGAATGCAACAAGGTATCGTTGATCCGTATTCATTTCCAAACATTTCTAAAGTAGAAATATTGTCGATATTAATAGTTACACCCATTTCAACTGCTTCTTTGATTTCTTCGAAATCAACACAGTTAGGGGTATACATAATTTCATTCGGTAAAAAACCTGCTCGAAGTCCTAACTGAACTTCTTGAATGGAAACCGCATCTAATCCAGCACCTTGTTGTTTTAACAATTTAAGGATATTGATATTGTTTAAAGCCTTAAGGGCATAGTGTAAATGAACATTTACACCAGGAAATGCATTTTTTAATCGTTGATATTGATCAATGATTTTTTCGCCGTGATAAACATAAAGAGGCGTGCTGAATTCATCAGCAATTTTAAGTAAAGTGGAGTTGTTTATTTCTTTCATTTTTGTACAAAAAAAAAGCGGGGCATATAACCCCGCTTTCGTTATTAATGCGAAGTATGTTTAATTTTTAGATTTCTTTTTAGCTGTTAAATCAATAACAATTGGAGTTGCAATACACAAAGAAGAATATGTTCCGATTACAACACCAATAAGCATTGCAAACGAGAAGTTCTTCAAGGCGTCACCACCAAATAAGAATAGAATGATACAAACTACAAATACAGTAGACGATGTAATGATTGTACGACTTAAAGTATCGTTCAATGCAGAGTTAATCATCAATGTATCGTCTTTGTCGGTACGGCGTGAAGTTAAGAACTCACGAATACGGTCAAATACAATAACTGTATCATTAATTGAGTAACCCAATATAGTTAATAACGCCGCAATCAAATGTTGGTCAAATTCAGTAGCAAATGGAACAAACCCGTCAACGATTGCATAAACAGACAATACCAATGCCAAGTCATGCACCAATGAAATAGCAGCACCAATACCATAAGCAATACTTCTGAATCGGAATACCAAGAACAAGAAGATACCTACAACTGTAAGCATTACCAGGAATGCAGATTTGTTTCTAATTTCTGTTGCAATTGTTGGAGTTACGTTAGAAACTTGAATCACTGGGCCTTCACCATTTTTATCTTTTTTAAGTTCGAATGAAGACAACGCTTTTAACAAGTCTTCTTGAACTTTCATTTTGGTTTCTTTAGAAGAAGATTCTTTCAACAAATAAGTTGTAAGAATTTTATATTGTCCATCTGAACCAAATGTTTTCACCTCATTGCTAGAACCAGCAAGAGATTTGTCAAGTGTTTCTTTAATGTCTTCAGTTTTATAACTTTTAGACGCATCAAATTGAATGATGAAAGAGTTACCTCCTTTGAAATCGATACCAGTTGTGATACCACCTTTAGTGATAAAGGAAACAATACCCAATACAATAACTAAAGAAGAGAATAAATAGTATTTTTTACGGTTTTTAACCCAATCGATATTCTTATTTTTTAAGAAATTTTCGTTCCAAGTAAATCCAAATTTGGTATCCAAACCTTTATCCGCTCTTCTGTCTAATAACAAACGAGTGATGAATAAAGCAGTAAACAATGAACTGAAAATACCAATTACCAAGATAATTGCGAAACCATAAACTGGACCAGCACCTGTAAATGTTAAAATGAAACCTGCCAATAAGTGGGTAATGTTTGAGTCAATAATTGCACTCATTGCATGTTTGAAACCTTCATTGATTGCAGTTTTCATTCCTTTACCTAGAGCCAATTCATCTTTGATACGTTCGTAGATAAGTACGTTTGCATCAACCGCCATACCAATGGTTAAGATGATACCTGCCATACCAGGAAGTGTTAATGCAGCACCTAAGCTTGACAATACACCCATAATCAAGAATACGTTTCCTAAAACAGCTACAATTGAAATCCAACCAGCGCGGTTATAGTAAACCACCATGAATAATACAACTGATATAAAGCCAAGAATCAAGGCCAAGAATCCTTTAGAAATTGCAGCGTCACCCAACGATGCACCCACAACTTCACTTGCTACAATTCTAGCAGGAGCAGGTAATTTACCCGCTTTCAATACGTTTGCCAAATCTTGTGCTTCACGGATGTCGAAGTTTCCAGAAATCTGACTGCTTCCACCGCTAATTTTGCCATTTACACGTGGTGCAGAGTAAACCCTGTCATCAAGTACAATTGCGATATACTTACCAATGTTGGCACCAGTAACTTGAGCCCAACGAGAAGCAGCAGATGGAGTCATTTCCATTGAAACTTCTAATTGACCAGTTTGGTTGGTGTTTTCACGGGCATCAGAAATAATATTTTCTTCTTCAGAAGATAAAGCAGCATTGCCATCTCTATCGCGTTTCAAGAAATAAACGAAATAATCTTCAGAATTTGTTAATTCTTTTCCGCTTTGGTCATAATCTTGAGGTTTTGCACTGAATGCAATTTTAACAGATGGTTCCAAAATTGCAGCATATTTCTCTTCAGAAAGAATTTTTAACAATTTTTCACGGTTGCTACCTTTAATGGTACAAACTGCAGATTCTTCGCCTTTACCAAATGGTTTCAAAATTGAAGACAAAATGCTTTTTTCAGATTTACCGGCATCAGCAGTTTTAGCCACTGAGCTATCTTTAACCATTGAAGTATCATTAGCCGCAGTATCTTTAATTGGAGCAGAAGCCATAGACGCCGCTTTCATTAATTGACTGTAGATTTTAACACCGTCAATGCCACCGTTCACTTCATAGAATTCTAATTTTGCACTTTTTTCAACCAAATCTTCCATACGGCGGGGATTATCTACACCTGGCAATTCAACGCTAATTCTACCACCTTCAACAATTTGAACCACTGGTTGAGTAACATTGGCTTGGTTAATACGTTTTTCAACTACCGATTTTACGTTAGCAACAGCTGTATTGATTGAAGAACGCAAGTAATTTACAACCTCAGTTTGAGAACTGTTTGGTTGAATCACAGAATTATTTCCTTTCACAAACAACACTGCCATATTTCTTCCAGGAGCAACTTCATTGAATGCAGAAATAAATGCATCTACATAATCTGTTCCTTTATCTCTTACAGCAACATCAGCCATTTTCACTGCTTTTAACAAATCAGCATCTTTGGGATCATTTGCCAATACTTTTACAATCGCATCTTTTTCAACTTCTAAGGTAACATTCATACCACCTCTTAAGTCAAGACCTAAGTTGATTTCTTTCTGTTTACACTCAAAATAAGTGTAATCAGCAATACCTAATAAATTGTAACACGGCTTGTTTCCAAGACTGTCAATGTATCTTAAATACACATCTTTTTCTCTCTCTCCCGATTTTGCTTTTTTAGCAGCAAATGCATGGGCATCGTTTTCAAAACTTCTCGCTTTAATTGTAAAAGACAATTGGTATAAACACGCTATTGCCAATACAATTGAAAAAACGACTACTGATCTATTACTTTTCATTGTGAAATTATTCTAATTATAAAATGATTTAGGTCGCGAAAATAAGCAAAAAAAGTATGTTTCACGCTATTTGTGAAGTGATTACAAATATTTTTCAGTGAAGTTACTAACATCAACCATATTTTGATGTAACATACATTTAAAATGGCCTTTCGGACAAGCATCAAATCCTAATTTTGAGCAAGGATGGCACGACAAATTATCAACCACAAAATTTTGTATTTCAACATTTTGCCTATTCACAGGACCCATACCATAGCCCCAATCTGTATTGCCCCATACCATGGCAATTGGTTTTCCTAGGGCTGATGCCAAATGTGCCATTCCCGTGTCGCCAGAAACCACAACTTTTGAATTTTTGAGTACAATTGCCGATTCTTGGATGCTAATTTTACCTGAAAAATTCAAAATTCGTTCTGGAAAATGATTGAAAATTTGTTCTCCCAATTCAAATTCGCCTTTTCCACCTATCAAAACAAAGTGATGATTTGTTGATTTGCTTATTAATTCAATTGTTTTTTCTTGAGGGATTCGCTTCGTCAAATATGTCCCACCCAAAACCAAACAAATATAGTTTTCTGGCAAATTTTGAATGTTATTACTTTCGCTTTCGCAAACAAAATCTAGTCCCTCGAAATCATTTTTAATTTCGTAATATTTTAATGTATCAATATATCGATCAACAATATGCGAAACTTTGAAAACATTGCTTTTGGTCAATGTAAATAACCACTTAGAAACATTCTTCTTTTTTAATGTCAAATGAGGCACATTCCAAAAGCGCAATTTTAATTGCAAACTGCGTAAATTAGCATGCAAATCTATGATAGCATCATATTGATTGATATGTAATTCTGCTCGGTCAGAATCATTTTCCCAAGAAAAAATTCGATCAATATTTTTATTTCCATTAAGCAAATTTGCAAATGCAGATTTGGTAACAAAATGAATTTCAGCTTTAGGGAATTTTTGCTTTAACAACCTAAAAACAGGAGTACAAAGCAAAATATCGCCAATAGAACTAAACCGAATTACCAAAAACTTCATAAAAGATTACGCACCTTTCTTCTGTTTAATAAAAATGCTTCAAACTCTTTCAAATTCATTGCATTTAAGGTATTCTTTGTCAATAAACCACCTTTCCTCGCCGCCAATGTGCCAAAATACATGTCGTGGTAACCCATTTTTTCGTGGGCATCGGGATTGATACTTATCAATACTCCTTTATTTTGTGCATAATGAATCCAACGCCAATCAATATCCAAACGATATGGGTGGGCATTTAATTCAATCACAACCTTGTTTGCAGCACATGCATCTATGATTAGTTCGTGATTGATTTGATAGCCCGAACGCATCAACAACAATCTGCCAGTTGGGTGACCCAAAATGGTGGTGTAAGGATTTTCAATTGCCTTTAATAACCTCGCATTTGCTTTCTCCTCATTCATGGTTAAATTAGAATGCACGGAGGCTACCACGAAATCAAACAATTTTAATATATCTTCAGAGTAATCTAATGAACCATCACTTAAAATATCGCTTTCTATTCCTTTAAAGATTTTAAAGGGGGACATTTTTATGTTCAAACTGTCTATTTCCGTCATTTGCGCCACCACCCTTTCATCACTTAATCCTCCAGCATAACCGGCAGATTTGGAATGATCGCAAATACCCAAATATTGAAACTTTTGAGAATAGGCATATTCTGCCATTTCGGCCAAGGTATTTAACCCATCACTATACGTTGAGTGATTATGCAATACGCCTTTTAATTGACCGTATTCTATAAAATGTTGATCCTTTTCATTGAAATCCAATTCATTTAACCCTTCACGCTGTTCGGGAACGATAAATGGAAGTCCTTTAGATTCATAAAGTTCTTCTTCTGATGTAAAATTCAATGCGTCGGTTTGAGTATACTCAATTTGATTCAGATGCTCAGATGAACCGGTTGTTTCAAATAACAAACGTTCAAAACTTAAGTAATCTGTACAAATAATTTCGAGGGGTATTTGTCCCTCAATAAACGAATGAATTTCGTCATCATTTACATTGATTAGATAATCTTGTTCTGATAAAAAATTGATAAATTCAACTTGATCAATGGTAGTAACAACCACCAATTTCTCAATAATCTCGTTACATCTCCTAAAGTCGCCCGAATATTCAAATTGAAAACCAGGAAACTGCTTTTTTACGTAATCTTTAAAGTCGTTGGCAATGGTCATTAATCGTGCGTAATGCCATTTCCCCGATGCCGAAATTGAAAATTCAATTCCTTTGATAATTTCCGCTTGGGTTTTTAGTCCAAATCCTTTGATTTCTATCAATCGGTTTTGCCTACATGCATCTAACAAATCGCTCACCGATTCAATGTGCATTTCTTCCCAAATTACTTTCACTTTTTTAGGTCCCAGTCCTTTGACTTTCAGCATATCAACTATCCCATCCGGAGTTTTGGAAACGCATTCATCTAAGGCTGGAAAGCTTTCAGTTTCATATATCTGTTTGATTGCAGAAAGAACTGATTTTCCAACTCCTGGAACTGCAATTAAATCATTATCAGACAATGAATCAAAAGATTCTTTTATTTTCTTTAAATTAAAGGCAGCAGTTGTAAAAGTTCTATATTTAAACGGATTTTCATCGTGAAGCTCAGCAAGTTTTGCATACAAATTGAGCTTTGACAATATGGATGAATTATCGGTCATGGATTTTAATTTGAACTCATTCTGGATTTGGCTGGAATAAATGAAATTTCTCCAGTTGCCATAGCTTCATCAAAATCAACCCAAACAATTGAATTGGGAATATCACCATACAAGTACATAATATTCATGTCTTTGCCTGTATTTTTATTTTTTAAAACTTCAACTCCTAAAATGACCATTTTTTGGCCACTGTAGCTTGAAGGAAGTTCAGCTGCATCATAATCGCCTTTAAAGAAAGATTGATAAAACCCATTTCCTGTAGCGGTATCATAGGCTGGAGCACCTGGTTCCCAGCGTGTTCTGCGGTACATATCCAAATGATAAAATACAGATGCGCTGGTTTTACCAATGAGCGCCGTATCGCCTTTTCCGATATCCACCTCAATAGGGGGTAATAAATTTATAGATTTTTGTTTAGACTTCTTTCTAGTAGAAAGCACTTTGCCATTCGTTTTAGAAACGGTTGGTGATTTTTGTTTTTTTGAGGGATTTGGTTTTTGTTGGGCAATTCCAATATTTGCTGTTAATGCAAATAAAAACACCATCAATGTTCTAAATACGTTCATACCTTTTAACAATTAAAAGTAAAAGTACAATTAATCTATCAAATTTACCAATTTTTCTGAGGCCCAAGCACTCAAAGCCACACCCATTCCACCCATTCTTACACAGCAATGTAAATGTTCATCTACTTTTTTGATAATTGGTTGACGGTCACTTGACATGCCCATGGTTCCGGCCCATTGATAATCGATTTTGGGATTCATTCCAGGCACAATAACTTCATTCAAGATGTTTTTCAAGTGGGAAACTAATTGCTCAGTTGTTTCTTGACTCATGGTTTCTTCTCCTTTGAAATCAATATTTCGGGCTCCGCCAATTAAAATTCTGGCACCCAAACTTCTAAAGTAAACATATCCTTTGTCGTAATGGAATATCCCTCTAAAAGGCAATGTAGGAATTGCCTCGGTAACCAAAACTTGGCCTCTTGCAGGTGCAACATCTAACTCCGGCAAAATTTGACGGGTGAAACCATTTGTACAAATGATCAACTCTTTGGCAACAATGGATATGTCTGAATTCGCAAATTTTAAATTCCATTTGAGGGAATCTAATTGGTGAAATGTTTCAACTTGTAATCCCGAAAAAATCTCAATTCCCAAAGAAACAGCATGTTTGCGAATGGTTTCGTATAACAAATGTGTTTGAATTGCACCTTCCCCGGGAGAAAAAATTGCACTAGGGTGAATATCCATTCCAAACGATGAAGATTTCTTTATTTGGAAGGACATTTGACCTTGGACTTCGAATAATTTCTCGTTAATAGAATCTACATTATCAGCAATGCGATCAAACTCTTGAGATTCTGAGTTTTTAAATATTTCATATCCCCCAGAATTCTCATACCCAATTGAAGGTTCACCGTATGTATCAATCAGTTTACGTAGTCCTTGATAGCGCAAAGCGTATAATCCCAACGCATCGTCAAGACCAATGTTTTTGGCATCATCTAAAATTTCTCCAAGACTACCAAAACAGGCAAACCCTGCATTCCTAAGGCTTGCAGGGCTTCCAAATGTTGAAGATTCAATAATCCAAACCTTCCTATGTGAAAATTTTTGTTTTAGTTTAATGGCAGATTGCAACCCAACGAGTCCGGCTCCAATTACAACGATGTCTGCTTTGTCGGCCCATCGTTGTTCCCAAAAACTAACAGGGGCGTTCATTATGCATTCAATTTGTTTGCAATAGCGTTGTTATAAATATCGGTAATTTCGCCATAATTTGCAAATTGTTCGCCGTTTACAACAATGTTCTTGTCGGTTACAGTTCCTATATGCGTAGCTGGTAATCCAAATTCTGAAGCCATTTTTTGAACTTCAGCTATTTTTGAAGGATCAACTGAAACCACAACCCTAGATTGAGATTCACCGAACAAGTATGCATCCAATCTGAAATTTTGCTCTGAGCAAATATCGAAACCAAGTCCACCTTGCATTGCACTTTCCAAACAAGTGATGAATAAACCTCCCTCGCTGATATCATGAACAGAATTCAAGATTTGGTTATGAGAAAATTTCTCTAATAACAAATGCAATTGAAATTCGGTTTCTAGATTAAAATCAGGACAACTAGACAAAGCTATATTTTTCAATTTTGCCAAATACTGAGAAGAGCCCAAATCATTTTTAGGATTTCCAATTAAGATTATGGCATCACCTTCATTTTTGAAATTCAAGCTCATTCTGTGTTCCGGTGCTTCAATAATCCCCACCATACCAATGGTTGGCGTTGGATATACCGCTTGTCCAGAAGTACTTTGGTTATAAAAACTTACGTTTCCACCTGTAACTGGCGTATCGAACTTGATACAAGCTTCGCCCATTCCCTCAATGGCAGATTTAAATTGAAAATATACTTCTTCGTTGTATGGATTTCCAAAATTCAAACAGTTTGTAATGGCAGTTGGCACAGCACCTGTACATCTGATATTTCGAGCAGCTTCAGAAACAGCAATTTGAGTTCCAATATTTGGATTGGCATGCACATAACGGCTGTTACAATCAACAGTCAATGCCAAACTCTTGTTCGTGCCTTTTACTTTAACCACTGACGCATCTGATGGCAAATTTGTAGACTGATTTACAGTACCCACCATGCTATCGTATTGCTCATACACCCAACGTTTGCTCGCAATGTTTGGTTCAGCAGCAAGTTTTAAAGCAGCTTCTTTTGCTTCTGCTAGCGTAATATCGGCAATTTGATCAATTGAGTATTTTTCAATTTCAGCAAAGTATGAAGGGGTTGTCCAAGTTCTTTTATAAACTGGAGCACCACCACCAAGTACGAGTGATTCTGCTGGAATATCAGCTTCAAGAACGCCATTCATGAAATAACGCACATGTTTGGTATCGGTAACTTCACCAATTTGGGCATAGATTAGATCCCACTTATCGAAAATTACTTCAAATTCTTTTTCTCTTCCTTTTTCAACAATAACGAGCATGCGTTCTTGGCTTTCGCTCAAGAGCAATTCCCAACCTTTCATACCCGCTTGGCGCATAGGCACGCGATCAAGGTGAATGTCCATACCCACATCGGTTTTGGCACTCATTTCACTTGTACTACAAGTAATACCCGCAGCACCCATATCTTGCATACCTACAACAGCACCTGTTTCGATGATTTCCATTGAAGCTTCAAGAATTAGTTTTTCCCAGAAAGGATCACCTACTTGCACAGATGGCAAATCGTTGATACTGTCTTCACTCATATCTTTACTTGCAAAAGCAGCACCATGTATACCATCTTTACCCGTAGCAGAACCAAATATATAGACTGGATTTCCTGCAGGACCGGCACCAGCTGAAATACTTTTACCCACTTCAACGATACCCACCGACATGGCGTTTACAAGATTATTTTGTTCGTAACAATCGTCGAAATAAACTTCACCACCTACGGTAGGAATACCGAATGCATTTCCATAATCGCCAATGCCTTTCACAACACCTTTCATTAACCATTTTGTACGATCTGTATCGATGTTACCAAAACGCAAAGAATTTAATTGTGCAATTGGGCGAGCACCCATTGAAAAAATATCGCGATTAATACCACCCACACCAGTTGCAGCACCTTGATAAGGTTCAATTGCACTTGGATGGTTATGACTTTCAATTTTAAAACAACATGCTAATCCGTCGCCAATATCAACCAATCCGGCATTTTCTTCACCGGCTTCAGCCAACATTTTTGTTCCACTTTTTGGCAAAGTTTTTAACCAAGTGATTGAGTTTTTATAACTACAATGTTCACTCCACATTACTGAATAGATTGACAATTCAGTAAAATTTGGTTCTCTACCAAGGATTTCGCAGATTTTATGAAATTCTTCTTCTAACAAGCCCAATTGTTTGGCTTGATCAATGAGCGATACACTATTCTGTTGCATTGCTGCAAAAATAGTAAGTATTTAGAGGAAAATAGGAAAAATTTACTGACAGTTTATGCCCAACTATCGCAACAGCATAATTCCGCCGTTTACCGTTGCCCTTCTAACCCTGTCGCCAACTTTTTGCTCGTAGCGGTAAATGAAGGTATATAATGCTTCAGGACAAACCTCACCTTTGTAATAACCAGACCATTTAAATGAATTTGCATCATGGCTGTCGAATATTTTCTCTCCCCAACGGTTGTAGATATATAAGAAAACTGCATTTACATCGCGTCCAATAATTTCGAAAGAATCGTTTCTACCGTCACCATTTGGGGTGAATGCATCTGGAATAAATACGTCACAAAAACCAGAAGCTAAAGTTACTTCAATTTGATCTGTTGCAAATCCACAAGCGTTTGTTACGGTTACTGTATATATACCAGAAGTTGCCACATAAATTGAATTACCCGTATAACCCGTACTCCAAGTTGTGGTTGCACCAGGCCAAGATGCTGTTAATTGTAAAAGAGAACCTTTACAAATTAAAGTATCACCCGGCAATGTAACTTGAGGCGTTGTTTTTTCACTAATATTGATTGTATCAGACCACTTGCAACCATTATTATCTACTTCCGCATAATATTTCCCACCATTTGTTATGGTTCTCGGATTGCTATTTGATCCATCATCCCACAAAACATTACCAGCAACTGGAATCAATAAATCCGTAGTGGAACCATCACATATTGTGGTATCTTTTCCTAAGCTAAATTTAGGCAATGCATTAATTTTTATAGTTTGGGTAGTTGAATCAGGACAGAAACTATCTTTGATCACATACTTTACGAGTTGGATACCCGCATTTCCTGGGGTATAATTTGTACCAGCTATAGTTCCGGAAGATGTAGTAAATACGCCACCGGGAGTTCCTGGGGTAAGAGAAATAGCGGCACCGCCTTCACAAACTGCACCTGATAATCCGGTAAACTTCGCGTCGGTATTTGGTTTTACATATACATAACTTGTATCTCGGCTTTTACAACCTACAGGACTTTGGGCTTCGTGAATAATTTGATAATTTCCAGATGATGCGTAAGCATGTGTAATACTTTGGGTATTGGTTGTTGTACCATCTCCTAAATCCCAAAACCAAGATGATAAACCGGGATAAGAGTTATTGAAAACAAACGAATTACCTTTAAAACATTGAATTGGGTTATTGATTGAAACACCACTTGAAGGATCTGGAATTACGTTAATAACCAACGACGCGGTATCTGTACATCCCGTTCTGTTATTGTCGTAATAAGTTTCACTTTTATATAATACTCTGTAAGTACCAGCAGTTGTATAAGTTTTATTTGGGGTTGGGATGGTTGCAGAATCAGAGGCTGTAAAATACCAAGTTCGGGTGTAAGCACATTTAGGAATTTTTGCAAGGGTTGTTTGGTCATCGAACTGAAAATAATTCCCCTCAAGACACTGAGATAGTTTGTTATTTTTCTCAATTGGCTTACTAATTGGCCTAGGAATAATAAATACCGCCTTTGTAGCTGTAAAGTTGTCTGTGCAACCCAAAGCTGGAGAAGCAATTAAGGTAACTAAAAAGTTACCACCTTTCATGTAAGTATGGGTAACATTTGTACCAGAACCAGAAGTTGCATCTGCAAATAACCAAGAATATGTTACTCCTGTATAGGTTGCGCTTGATTTATTTGTAAAAGTTACAACATTTGTTTTGTCGCAACTGTCTTTACTCACAGCGAAACTAAAATCTAAAATTAAGTTTTGAGTAGTAAATGAAGCGGTGGCAAAAGATGACGTTAAATAATTCGGACTAGCCAAACCATCATGTTCAAATACTGCGATGTAATATTTTGTATTGGGCTTAAGTCCTTTTAAAGTAAAATTATTGTTGATATTGTTCCAACAAGCAAAACTTGAAGAACCCAAGTTATCGCCATTTCCTAAAATCGCGAAGGCAGTGTAGGCCGTTCCATCGGTTGGTGTTACAGTTACCGCAGAAGCTTCTTTCACTACAACTAAGCGCCATCCCCCATTTCCATTGGTCCAACTTACCACAGCTTGGTTACATTGAATGGTACCAACTGCAATATTACTAGGCGCAACTGTTGGCTCTGCAGCCATCAAATTTCCTAGTGAAAACAATGATATTAGGGCAATTAGTAATTTTTTCATCATATTACAATACAAATATAGTAATAAATAGACATTTTTTTTACACAAAACGTGGCCTAAAAATCCGGATTTGTAATAAATTCTTCTTGAATAACATCTTTGTTCATTAATTTGAGCATTAATTGAACCAAAGTAACCACGTCTTTATTGCAATAAACGGCAATTCTATTGAGGTCATTTTCGCGGTAATAAACATCGGCAACCATGCTCCCGTCAATGTCATCTTTGGGGATTGGGATTCCAAATAAATTGGCAAGTAAATTCAAACTTGTAAAGCTTTTGAAATCGCCAAATTTCCAAAGTTCCATTGTATCAAGATTGGCAATTTCCCAAGGTTTTTTACCCGCGTTATCAAGCAAATATGGAAGTTTAATTCCGTGAACAAGCATGCGTCTTGCAATATATGGATAATCAAATTCTTTGCCATTGTGTGCACAAAGTTTGCATCTATCGGTATTGAAATGTTGGATGAGTAAATTGGCAAAATCTTGCAACAAAACTTTTTCATCATCACCGTAAAATGACTTTAATCTGAGTTTGGGTTCAGATGGATGTCCGGTAATAATTCCCACTCCAATACAAACAATTTTACCAAATTCAGCATATATGGCAGCACGGTCAAAAATATCGGAAGCGGTAATGTCTTCTTTGATCATTGATTTGGCCTTTTTCTCCCACAGTTGTTGCCATGCCGGAGTTAAACCAGAAAAACTAGATGCCATTGGCACAGTTTCAATATCTAGGAATAACACTTTGGTTAAATCTAATTGCGATAAATACTGCATGTTTTAGAAATTGTACATTAATCTTCAAATCTACAAAATGCGCATAACTTTATTTTTGTTTTGTTCAAAATTCCGTGAATTTCGCAAATACAATTATGGAAGAAAAATCCACCAAACGCCGCAAACCAAGTGCGTTACCGAGTATTTTGAGTTTAACGGCAGTAATGTTTTTTTTAGGCCTCCTTGGAACGAGCATGATTGGCTTTAAAGGATTGGGCAAATTGCTCATGGAGAGCAGCAGCATAGATATCTATTTCAATGATAGTATCCCTCAAGATGATGTTTTAAAGTTTAAAGCGCAGATTGACAAATTGCAGTGGGTAAAAAGTTCAACCTTTATTTCAAGAGAAGAAGGCATGAAACAAATGGGCGACAAATACGACCCAGATTTCAATTCTTACATTGACGTTGTAACATTGCCGTTGAGTATTGAAATTTACCCCAAAGCAGAGTATGCTTCATCTAAATTTCTAGATCAAATTTCAAGAGAATTCAAAGAAAATTCATCGGTTGAAGATGTAATTTATCAAAGAAATTTGGTTGAAACACTCAATAGCACCCTTAAAAACACGCAATTGATATTGGGTGGAATTGCTGCTATTTTTATTATTATGTCCGTAATTTTAATTCAAAGTGCTGTACGTTTGGGTATTTTCGCAAACCGACATACAATCAAAAGCATGCAATTGGTTGGCGCAACCAATACCTTTATAGTAAAGCCTTTCATACTCACATTTATCAAATATGCGCTTATTGCATTTCCAATTGCAGCGGCACTGGTATATCTAATTATTTGGCAAATACCAATGCTTTTTAGTCCTTTGAGTATCCTCACCGATTTCAACAAAAATATTGATGCACAAAATTTGCTTTATGTTTCAATTTTCATTGCTATATTTGGAGTTGTGTTGTCGGCAACTTGTAGTTGGTTAAGCACTCGAAAATTCCTTAGAACTAAAATTGAAAATCTATACTAATGAGCACATCTAAAAATAATCAAAACACGCCTGAAAACAAACCAGGTATGATCTTTAGCAAAGAAAATTACACCCTCACTTTAATTAGTCTTTTGATTATTATCATTGGCTTTTTTGTAATGGCTGGCACAGAAGGTGATATTTACGATTTTCGCAGAATTACATTGGCTCCAATTATTGTAATTATTGGCTTCGTTTTAGGCATATATGCCATTTTCTTTAAAAAGAAATAAATGACTTGGCTCGAAAATGTTGTGTTGGCCGTTGTAGAAGGGCTAACAGAATATCTACCGGTAAGTAGCACCGGGCATTTAATGATGTTCAAAGAATGGATGAAAATTGAAGGTGCACAACTTGACACCTATATGATTTCCATTCAGTTCGGAGCCATTTTTGCAGTTATTGTTCTTTATTGGCAAAAGTTCTTTTCTGCCAATTGGTTTAACTTTTATTCAAAATTACTTATTGGGTTTATTCCAGCTGCCATTTTGGGTTTCTTGCTCGATGATTATCTAGAAGCAATGTTGCAAACTCCTGTAATTGTAGGAATTATGCTTATTACAGTGGGTGCTTTTTTAATTTTCATGGATAAAATACTTACCCCTGGAACCAAAGAAGTAGATGATATTTCATATAAAGATTCATTTATAATTGGCTTGGTACAAACCATTGCCATGATACCTGGAACAAGCCGAAGTGCGGCAACAATTGCGGGTGGTTTAGGTTGTAAATTATCGAAAAATGCAGCAACTGAATTCTCATTCTTTTTGGCCATCCCTACCCTTTCTGCTGCGGCAGCTTATAAAATACTTAAGAATTGGGATCAACTCAGTGCAACAAACCTAAGCGACATTGCCATTGGAAATGTAATTAGTTTTGTTACCGCAGCCATTGCCGTGAAATTTTTTATTGGCATTGTAAAATCTAAAGGTTTCCAATTTTTCGGATACTATAGAATTATAATTGGAAGTATTTTCCTAGTTACTTTATATTTATAACCATGAATTTTATCAAGGCAATTCTAATTACATTCATTTGTATGGGTTGTTTTGCGGTTAATTCATTAATTGCCCAATCGCCAAGTGTTCAATTGGCTAGACTCAAGTATTCTGGCGGTGGAGATTGGTATAGCAGTAAAACTGCGCTCAAAAACCTAGCTAGGTTTTGCAATTCCAAAATCAAAACAAACCTGAGAGATGAGGAAGTAATTGTTGAAGTTGGGTCTGAACAATTATACAACTTCCCTTTTGTATTTATGACAGGGCACGGAAATGTAATTTTCAGTGAGTCTGAAAGTATCAATTTAAGAAACTACCTTAAATCTGGTGGTTTTTTGCATATTTGCGATAACTACGGAATGGATATATTCATTCGAAGAGAAATGAAAAAGGTATTCCCCGAACTTGAATTCAAACAAGTTCCATACTCTCATTCAATTTATCATCAAAGCTATCAATTCAATAATGGGTTGCCTAAAGTGCATGAACACGATGGCAAGCCTGCCGTTGGTTATGGCTTGTTTTATGAGGGACGTTTGGTCTGCTTTTACGATTATGAATGCGATTTAGGAAACGGTTGGGAAGATCAAGAATTGTACAATGATGCCCCAGAAATTAGAGAAAAAGCTTTACAAATGGGTGCCAATTTGATTCAGTTTGCTTTTACTTTGCAATAATGAATTTTCAAACTATTGGATACCCCATTTTAAGCGCCGAACAGAAGAAGGAATTAGATAAAAACACAATTATATCTGAGCCAATTCCATCAAATGATTTGCTTGAACGCGCTTGCTATCGGATATTTTTGTCCCTCAAAAAAATAATTAAAACAGAACAAACAGTTGATATTGTTTGCGGGCAAGGCAATAACGGTGCCGATGGTTTGTGCTTGGCTAGAATAATGGCATTTCATGGCTATAAAGTTTGTGTTTACAAGTTAAATATTACAAATAAATTCTCAATTGAATATGTATTTCAAAACGAGTTATTGTTGCAAACTCAAATAGAAATTAAAGAAATCAATAAATATAATTGCAAATTCTTTAGTAGTTCAGCCGACTTTATCATTGATGCAATTTTCGGATCGGGTATTAACGCTGCAATTAAAAATCCCCTTGATATTTTGGTTGAAAAAATCAATCAATCAAATGCCTTTCTAATTAGTTTGGATCAACCCAGTGGTTTAGGAACTTGGTCTTCTTTTGAGGGACCTTTTGTTAAGGCCCATAAAACTTTATGTATTGGAAGTGTAACGCCGAGTATATTGAATAGGTTTTATTCACAAGACATTGAAATAATTGATATTGGTTTACAACATGAAAATATAAAGTTGCAAGGGACATTTATTCAAAGTCCATTGAGCGACCGTTTCATTAACGGGTTATTGCCAAAATCAAACCGACATGCGCACAAAGGCACAAAAGGACATTCTCTTCTATTGGGAGGGAACAAAGGCATGTCTGGTGCAATTGCATTAAGTGCAGTTGCTTGCAGTGAAATTGGATCGGGCAACGTTACCGTGGGAAGTGTTTTAAATACGCTAAACTATATTGACCATTTTCCCAACATCCAATTTTTAGAGACAAAATTGGATGGACAATCAATAGATGCAATTGATTTCTCTAAATTCATGGCTATTGGAATAGGACCTGGTTTGGGCGTAAATGCAAGTACTTTGGCGTTTGTAAGTATTCTATTAAATACGGTTAGAAATATTCCGATGGTGATTGATGCCGATGCATTAAATATCATTGGTCAAAATAAAAACCTAATTCCAAGAATTCCGGCAGGAAGTATTTTAACACCACATCCTAAAGAACTATCGCGCGTTTTTGGTGAATTTCAAACGCAAGAAATCCAATGGGCGCATTTATCAAATTTAGCCCAAAATATGCAAATTCATATATTGGCAAAAGACACCTATTCGGTTCTATTTTGCGCAGACGGTGAAATTATAGTGAATGGCAATGGAAATGAATCATTGGCAAAAGGTGGCAGTGGAGATACATTAACAGGACTGATAACAGGGTTATTGTCGCAAGGCTTATCACCAAAAGAAGCAGCCATTTGTGGCATGTATCAACTTGTAAAATACAGACATTAAAAATTTCTCAAGATAGTTATAAAACAAAAAATGCCGCAAATTGCGGCATTTTTTTGGTATAAATTTAAATTACTTTACTTCCTTCACCCACATTTGTGGCACAGTAGACTCATAATAGAAAATACCTTTATTGGCTTCTTTCTCTGAGAAATAGTATTCCATATAAACATAATAACTCTTTGTTTTTGGTTCAAAAAACTTAAATGCAATTACATCTTTCATGTACAATTCTTTGATTTGTTTGTTTGCTTTTTCTTCGTTGCTATGCAATCCAGCCACCAAATAGAAGCCAACTTCTGGTTTAATTTTATCAATTGGAGGTAAGTGAATACCCGTAGTATCATGTCCTTTTCCAAAAGTTTTCATGTCTTTTAAAGAACGTGCTGTTACTTCCAATCTTTCTCTACCTTTTGGAGCTCTTTCTTTATTTGATTCTTCATCACCACCCTCAGAAGAATTATCTGATCCAGAATCGTCTTTGGTAGATACAGAACCACCGCCTAATGCAGCAAATCCTATTGTAGTTCTAAATTCGTGAATAGGCCCTAACAAACCACGTTGTTCACCATCAGGAACAGTATAAGAATAAGAAACAGAAATATCATCTTGTGGTTTAAAACCAATGTTTCCACCAAATTGCCAAAAGTTATTTTCACCTAAACCAACCCAAACCTTTTCTTTATACCAAAAACTAAGGTTGGCTTGGAAGTATAGATAGTCCCAATTGTACCAAGTGCAGTTTATTGCAGGACGAATGGTCATATCATTCCCTAAATCACCTTTAAATCCTAACAATAAAGTAGATTGAGTTTGCAAATCGTACCCAGCTTTGTAGTTATAATAGGTATAATCAAAATGAGGCTTAGGCAAACGAGAAACAGAAAAACCAGCATACCAATTTTCAGCTTTTGCAAAAATAGAAGCTCTAAGATCGGCTCTAATTACTGGAGCGCTGTAACTAATTGCATTGATAATTGGATCATTTTCATGAATATAAACCATTTTAGATGCATCAAAATTTTGAGATAAAACACCAGCACTCACGCCTAAGCTCAGTTTAGTACTTCCTAAACCCAATGAATAAGCATATGTAGCGTATGCATTGTGAATCTCGGAAAAAGCAATATTTTCCTTCAAATATAATAATCCAAAAGCCGTATTCTTGTTCTTAACAGGCATTGCTATATTGAACAATGTGTGTTGCGGCGAACCCGGTGTTTGGGCAAATATTTTATTATAATAAAGAGAAACACTTCCTTGATCATTGCTAGTTATTGCCGCAGGGACACTAATTGAAGGATCCATATAAAATTGATCAATACGGGCTCCCATTTGGGCAGAGGCTTGAAACGTCAAACCCAATATACCAATAATACTAAATAATTTTTTCATAATAATTAACGAATAACTTGAATGTATCCTCTATACTCTTCTTTGGTTTGACGGTTTTTCATGTAATAAAAGTACACACCATTTGGCAATACATTTCCATCAGAATCAACCCCATTCCAATTGTTTAAATAATTATTGCTGGTATATATCCTCTTCCCTTGTCGGTCACTAATCACTATATCAAACAAGAAAACATCTGGAATTTCAATTAAATCCCAGTATTCATTTGATTTATCACCGTTCGGTGTAATAATGTTTGGTATTTTCACCAATGGAGGATCAACTACCCTGATGTGAACTGAATCAACATCTACACAACCGTTTGAATCTGTTGCAACAACAAACAATGTAATTGAATCTGTTAATTGAATTGTTGAAGTACCCACTTTGGTAGAATCAGCAACATACATACCTGGATACCAATGGAAATTCTTCAATGCATTTGATACATAAACTGAAGCTTTTCTTCCTCTAAAAATTGTAGTATCGGAATGTGCATTGATATTTGCCGGAGGATAAGCATAAACTTGAACAGAATCCATTGCAAAACAAACACCCTTATTATACGCTTTAAAAATATAATTTCCTGTTTTAGAAATTGGCTTCACAAAAACGGAATCATTGTCACTTTGCCAAATTATCGAATCTCCTCCTGTGATTGTAAATGTGGCAGAATCTCCTTTGCACAATGGCATACTTCCCGACATATTCCATGAAATAACTGGTCTATCAACAAATGTGTTTACATTTACAAAGGCGGTATCTGAACAACCATTTTTGGTTTTTACAATATAACTCGCATTGAAAGGACCCGCATTTTTAAAGAACACATTTCTCTTTAAAATATTAGAATCAGTTACACCATTGCCAAAATCCCAATAACGCTGTTTGATTGTATCTAATGAATAGGTCAAGGTATCATAAAAATAAGCTGAATCTGGCATACAAACTCCTTTATATGCGAAGTGCGCAATTGGAGATGGTACTACATTCACTGGATGCATAACACTATCGGCACAACCATGAATATTGGTAACTACCAATCGAGGCTGAAAAATACCAGTTGTGTCATAGCTATGAAATAAGGTTACAGCGGGTGATTCTTTAAATGTATCGCCCCAAACCCATTTGGATGTGAGTATGGTATCGTTGGGATCAACCCCGTAATTTTGAATAAATGTAAATTTATTCCATTTCTGACATTGCTTTAAATCGTTCGGTGTAACCGACGGATCTAATGAGAAAGTAGGCTGAGGTTTATAAAAAACTTGAAATAAACCTAAAGCAGAATCTCTACAGCCAGCTTTTGATGTTCCAACCAAACGTGCTTTATGAACTCCTGGCGCAGTAAATTTAAATTTAGTAGCAGTATCTGTTGCCATAATGGTATCATCAAACGTCCAATTCCAATTCATACTATCTTGGCGTGGATACTTGAAGTTTAACAACCTTCTAAATCTCGTAGTATCACCAAAACAGGCTTCTTTAACGCTATACAAAGGCACAGGCTTAGGGTGAACTCGCAACCAATAAACTTGGGTATCTTTACAGATATTGGCAGATTGCACTTCCAATAATATTTTATATAGACCAATCTTTGCATAAGTATGTGCACTATTTGGCATTGCAGAATCATATGGTGATCCATCACCCCAATTCCAAATATCGTAAAGAATATTTTCTGGAGAAGCAACACCAGAAGTATTTAATGTATTTGTAACTTCACCAATACATGTATTTGTTGCTGTAAATTGAGCTGCGGGTTTTGCAAATAAGTTTATAGCTTTTATCATTGAATCCTTACAATCCGCATCAGTAGTTACTGACAATTTGACTAATCTAGAACCCGCAGTTGCATATTTATGATATACTATTTGATTCAACTTTGGCGGTCCTGTTTGACCATTTAATTTGGTACCATCGCCCAAATCCCAAGACCATTTCAACATTTTATCAGGAGATGGATCCGCAGTACCATTGGTAATTGCTATTGATTTATTAGCGTCCCAACATTGGTCAATTGCATCAATAAAAATTGCAGGCTTCGCATGCAAAATATAATCCTGACTGTCAATTGCTTTACATTGATATTGATTTGTACGTGCAATAAAAATCTTATATGTACCTGCAGCTAAAAATTTATAATTGATTTTTGTAGAATCTTTATATCCAATTGTACCGGCAGTATTCCCTTTCACGTAGGAGGGAACAGTTGGAGTAATTGTCCAAACCTTTTTTTGCATTACTTCTCCAGTAGGCGGAGAATATGTATCCGTAATACGGGTAGTTTGGCCTTGACAAACGCTAGTAATAATCTTTGGCAATAAATCAACACTTTGTGTGAATATATTTGAAGTCAATGGCACACGTGGCGTATTATAAATGATTACGTTTTTATATCCAAAATCGAAACTCGTAGCATTTTCAACTCTCAAAGAAACAATATATGGATAACTTAAAGTTGCAGGCGTTCTTGCATAAACATGCCAAGCCGTTGAACCAGTTTGTGTTGGAGAACCATCGCCAAAGTCCCATATGTAACCTGTAATTGATGAACCAATTGATTTAGAATTACTAGAAAATTTAATAGTATCACCTTCACATTGATTCACAACAATAAACGATGAAAATACGTCAGTACTTCCCAATGTATTCAACCCACCCAAATAACCTGAGGTTTGAGACCCTATTTTATTTCCTAAAATATAATACCCAGTCAAGTTAGTAATCGAACTCGAAGACATTGTACCCAATCTATTTGCAGTGCCTACAGTATTGTTCAATACCCAAGCTGCAGAACCTGTAGAAGTTAATAATTGTAAATTGGCAAAATCATAAACACGATCGTCATTGGTTAATGTATCGTAGCTGAATTTAATTATGAAACTATTTGCTACTGTATTCGCTGCTGAAGTGTTCATGTAATAATGATGCACTTTTGAAATATTTCTTGTGCCTGTAGGTAAAGTTTGCGTAAAAGCAGGTCCATTAGCCAAAACTTTAGCAAAGTAAAATTCTTCAGTAGCTCCAGTTTTTGCAAAACTTGTGGCAACTATTGGTCTATAATCGCTACCAGAGCCAACATGCCATGTCATTGTATTGTTGGCAGTTTGACCAATCCAATATCCACCATCTACATAGCTATTCTTATTTCCACCAACCAATTTTGCACCGGTTTTGGTTTTTAACGCAGGTGGTGTGGTTCCCGAAATCATCACCAATCCATCTGTTAATTCAAATGAATCTGTAATTAAAAGAGTTCCCGCGGCTGTTGCTGACGTAATGGTTGCCTTCACCGACGCAGTTTTTAAAACCAAAGATTTTATGGTAACACTTGCATTGTCAATATCTAATGTGATATTTTTCGTAACCAATACAAACTTATTGTACGTACCTGCAGCAATTGTAACCACATCGCCAGAGGCAGCGGCATTGATTGCTTTTTGAATGGTTAAGAACGGAGCTCCCGCAGATGTTCCCGCATTGGCATCATTACCCGTTGTATTTACATACCACGTTGCAGAAAATGCATTTAGCGAAAAAAGAAAAAAGACAAGCGTTAAAAACGAATGTCTTTTCCAATATTTTTTTTCAAGTATTTTTTGAATCATGTTTTTCTTATTTGGAATCCTTCCAATAGACACATTTACAATAAGATTTGTGTATCGAAAAAATTTAATATGATATTTTTATGACAATTCTTTAGAAAGGCAAGTCATCCGCATCAGATGAATTCGATGCAAAAGGATCTTGTGTATCATCAGAAGGCGCAAAAGGATCGTGGTGGTCGCCAGTATTTTGACTTGAAGGAGCACCGGTATTGCTTCCAGCAGCACCAGGTCTTTCAACTTTCCAAGCACGAACATCGGTGTACCAACGGCCTTGATATTCACGGCTTTCTATATCTACACCAACATTAATAAACTCACCTTCTTTGATATCGAATTGAGAAATTTTAGCTCCCCATAAATTAAAACAAACTTTTTTGGGATAAGTACCTTGGATTTCAACCACATAGTCTTGCTTTTCCCATGGTCCATTTTTGCCAGCACCCGTTTGCTTAGGTAAAATTTGTATCACTTTTCCAGAAATATCCATATAACAAAGATACTAAAAAGCATTCATATTTAAAAATGCGAATTAAGAGCCGCCTTCTTTTTCTCCGTCTTTCAAATCATCGTTTTTCAACTTACGTTCAACGGGTTTCGGTTTTTCAACTTGAACACCTCCAAATGTATAATCGAAATTGATACGAACACCCCACATGGTGGTTCTTCGCATCTCAAAATATGAGAAATTCAACCCTTTGTTATCAGTCTTATAATCAACCTGCGGAGAAAAAGGATTATCCAATCCCAAACCAATTCCACCCTTGTCATTTTTGAATCTCCTTTTAACACTAATCACATGCATAAACCAGTTTGCCGAATACCCTTGCAACGAAAATGTAGGCGCATTAAATCTTGCGAACATTTCAATGGTATAATTTTTAGAAATATTGTAAGAACCTCTAGATCCAACCGTATATGTAATTCCCTTGGTAGACAATCCAGCAGTAGCTCCAGTATCAACAATACTTCTGATATTCACAAACCCAGCACCACCGTTTAAACTTAACATCCAAGTCTTACCCTTGAAATTGATATTCACATCAAATCCGGTAGTAATATTCTGACCAATGTTTCCATAAGTTGTTTTGTAAACCCGATTTTCATCAATAATGCGGTAAGTTTCAATAGAATTATTCAAACGTTTGTGGTAAATGTTGATTCCATAACCGCCAACAGGGGTATAATTCCCAAACGACAATTCATAGTTCGTAGATATTTCCGGCGACAAATATGGATTTCCAGTGGTGATATTTAATGGGTCACTAAAATTTGTGTATGGATTCAAATAAAACAAACTGGGACGCTGAATTCTTTGAGTGAAGTTGAAACGCAAATAACCGCCCTGTCCAATTTTTCTTGATATATTTAAAAAAGGAATAAAGTTATTGTATGGCTTACCCGTAAAAGAACTTTCAGTAGGTTTGCTCAAATTTCCTCCAAAATTAGTATGCTCAAAACGTCCTCCTATTTTTAGGGTGTAATTCGAATTTAAATTATAAATTACTTGAGAATAACCGGCATAAACATATTGATAATAAGTAAATGAGTTATTTCTAAATGCAATAGATGAAAATTCATTTTGGGGGATATTTAAACTATCAAAAGTATAATCTGAAAACACAAAACGCCAAATCCCTTTCAACCCCGATTCTAAAGAAATTTTAGAAGTCAAAGGCTCTGTAAAATCAATCTGAGTAGATAGTTCATTGTTTTGACCTATGTTTAAACTTTTTTCATTATGTACCAAATTCCCGATTTGATTCTTTCTTTCGCTGGTATACTTCGCATTTTCAGTGCTGTTGGAAAATTGAGCCGACCAGCCCAATTCTCTGTCTTTTTTGTCGAATTTTCTGCGATAATCTACATTCAAATCATACCCAATGGTTGAGCTCAATTTATCTGAATTCTGATTCCATAAATAATTTAAAAAACTATCTTTAATACCCACATTGGTTTCCCAATCAGTTAAAGTACCTCTCCAACCCGTATTTAACGATGCTGAAGCACTGAATGCGTTCTTTTTATTAAAAACATGATCTACAGAAAATGTCACCCTTGGTCCACCACCCCAGTTGCTAAAATCAGAGTTTTGTGTTAGTTGATTCGTAATTCCTTGATTTGTATTTAATCTATTGGCTCTAGAGAAACCCCAGGTTCTCCAACCGTGACCACCAAGCATGGTGGTAAAATTGGTTTTCCCACGTTGTACAGAAAATGTACCCCCTAAATTGGCACTTCTTGTACCCAAACCCATTCTAAAGTTGCCCGAATTTCCTTTTAATCGAACATCCTTCATGATAATATTTATAACCCCACCAGAACCTTCTGCATCGTATTTTGCAGATGGGTTTGTAATTACCTCAATTTTATCAATATCATCGGCAGAAATTGACTTTAATGCATCAGCTAAATTACCAGCAAGCAACCCTGAAGGACGTCCATTAATTAAAAATTTGATATTTCTATTTCCACGCATGGAAACATTGCCGTCCATATCCACTTCAACCATGGGCACTTTCGACAACATATCACTCAAAGAAGAACCTTTACTCGTAATGTCTTGAGATGCATTGTAAACTAATTTATCGGCTTGGTTTTCAATAATATTGGCTTGTACTTTAATTTCAAGTACTTTCATTTTTTCAATATCGCTTGTGTCTTTTTTGCTTCTTTGCAATGTATCTTTTTGAGCCGAAGCAACTAAGGACAACAAAGCGCTAAAAATCAACAATATACTTTTCTGATTCAATCTCACACTGCAAAGAAAATACATAATGGTGAGAGGGTTGTCATAAATACGTTAAATGAATATAAAATTTATGAATATTCTATTTGGAGCGAATTGCAGTAACTGGATCCATTTTAGCAGCAGAAGCAGCCGGAATAAAACCTGCAACAATTCCTACACCAACAGAGGTAATAATTCCAATCAAAGCATCTTCCATTCCCAACGACAATGACGCCCCAGCCCCCAAAGAAGTAGAAAATGCGGCGTTTAATCCATATAAAACTAGCCAAACAAAGAAAATTCCGAGTAATCCACCAGCAATACAAAGCCAAATACTTTCAAGTAAAAACTGCACTTGAATAAACCATTTTTGCGCTCCCAAAGCTTTTTGGATTCCTATTTCTTGGGTGCGTTCTTTTACCGACACAAACATGATGTTTGCCACCCCAAAACAGCCAACCAACATTGCAAATGCGCCAATGATTAAACCTATTTTCTTTATTTGTCCAAATAGACTTGAAATGGCATCGGTTATCATCGACATTTTGTTCACTGCAAAATCATTTTCAGCACCGGGTTTTAATCGTCTATAAGCCCTCATACTTTGGGCAACATCAATTCTTAAATCATCAATAGAAACTCCGTCTGCGGCCCTAACCATAATTTGAGCGTCTTCACTTTGTTTGTATGAGAAGAATCCCAAACCCCATTTCGAGGGAACGAAAACGCCATCGTCGCTAGAGTTATTGATCATGCTGGCACCTTCAAATTTACAAACACCAATAACGGTGCAAATTCCAGACCCTACCCTCACCTTTTTGCCGACAGGACTTCCCTCAGGAAATAAATTTTGAGCAATACTCGCACCAAGAATCACCACAGGTTGCCCACTGTTACTTTCCTCAAATGTAAAATACCTACCAAATTCAACATTCACTGTTTGTATTTGATTGTATTGATAAGAAACACATTTAATTTCAACACCTTTCAATGCATTTTTTGCTGTTTTCACATCTGCATTTTGTTGATACAAATAAGCAATTGCTTTTACCTTGTTTGGAGTAATACGATCAACCAAAAAATCAGCTTCTTCAGGTTTTGTAACCGGACGTTTTAAATACTTCCACCAAGGATAATTGTTTCCAAATTCATCCCAAGGCCATTTTTGAATAAAAACCACATCAGAACCAAATTTAGAAAATTGGTTATTTAAACTTTTCTCCAAAGAATGCACCAAGGCATAAACAGAAATAATGCAAAATATACCAATAGTAATTCCCAAAACCGATAAAATACTGCGGAGTTTATTCTGTTTAATGGCAGAACCCGACATTTTAAAGGATTCGATTAAGGGTATTTGAATGGACATTTTACGAAAGTAAATAAATGTAGCGTGGATTAATTTTTAATTGGATTAGGAGCAGTTTTTTTCCGTTTGAAAGTCTCAAACTCTTTGCGATACATGATACCTGTTCCCAACGTATTTCCAGAAACCCCGTTTGTTGTTGAACTTCCGTTTTGTTGTAATAATAAATTATTACTCCTTGAAAACGCCTTGATTCTCCAATTTTCATCGGTGGTTTTATATTCCAAGTTGAAATTGATTGGCAAAGCGGCACTGCTTACCAAAACCGCCACAGTTGGATCATAATTCAAATCCAAACGCAATCTGTCCGACAAAAACCATTCGGTGTTCAAGAACAATTTGGTATTGCTGGTACCTGTTGAGTTACGTACGTCATCAATATTCACTTGAATTCGGGTTGGAATTCCATATTTAGAAAACAAATCGTTCACTACCGAACTGGCTATCATTGAAACGCTGTTTCCAGCAAATCCTGATCCACTAAAATTACTGGTTGCAGATGCCCCACTACTAGAAAAAGAGGGAGGAATAAAATTCCCAAATAACAACAAGGCCACCGCTTGACGCATGGTTTCATCCTTGTCGCTTCGAATTCTTTGAATCACTGAGTTCACCTCATTTGCAGATGTTCCACCAGTAGATGACAAATCAGGAGCTTGAATATCAAATCCAATTGACGGGCTAAATAAATTACCCTTCAAAGTAAGTAAACTAATGATTCTGGTTGCAGGATAACTGGTTTTTGCCCCAACCGATGTAATCATTAGGGTTGAAGGAGATATTTTCTTTTCAATTCGTCCCACCAAATCAACAGTTGCATTGAATGGATCTCCATCCCAAACAATTGATCCTCCTTTATCGAGAGATATACGCTTCAATAAATTAATTCCTGGAAGAGAAAACGAGTATTCACCTTGTTCCACAGCAAAACTACCGAACATGTAAAATTTCTTATCGAGGTCGTAAACCATTCTTAATTGGCCATTCCCCCTACCCTTGATAATGTCGCCCAGCTTTTTATCAATTACAAATTGAACTTCTGCTTCGGGAGTGGCAGTGATGTTCATATTGATTTTCCCCAAACTATTGGGTGTTTCTTTTTTTACGGATGTGGCTTGAATTTTACCTAAGTGATTTCTAAAAATGATAGACCCAGAAATAATATTTTCATTTCCCGACGAATATTGAATAGAAAGCAAAGAATTCTTCCTCGGCTTTAAATTAATATCCATGTTGATTTGATTTAACGGTCCATACATCCTACAATTTCCATCGGCCCATGCGTTGCCGTAAAACAGACTATTGTCTTTTTCAGTAGTTTGTAAAACCCTAAAATTCTTAAGACTATCCACCTGCAGGTCCAAACCGAATTCCGAGAAGTTTTTATAGGTAAAGGCCAACTTCATCCATGCGAAATTCTTTTTTGAATCATCAAAAATCTTCAATGGGCGAACGGTGAATAATCCTTTTTCAGTAACCTTAATATTGCCTGAAGTTGTGTATTCCGTTCCTAAATAATCCACTTTCATTCTGGCTTGATCAATAGAAATCAAACCTTCTGCTTTGGGGTTTTCAGTGGTACCAAATAAATGGAAGTTTCCTCTTAAATATCCTTCCTTAAATCCTACGATGCCCGTTAAGAAAGGTTGTAAAATTTGAATAGGCGTTTTTCTTGGCAACTCCCCATAAATATCTAAATCGCTTCCATTTAATGCATTTACTTGCAAGGTCCCATTTAATGCCAAAGTTTTTAGAGGACCAGAACGGAACAAGCAATTCATTTGCAGAAATCCAACTTTTCCTGTTTCCTTTATAGATAAATCCAAATCACCATATTGAAAACGATTGTACTTGATTTTGTTTATTCCTACCTCACCAATAAATCTTGGATTTCCAAGAACTGCACAAATTTTCACATCTCCATTCGCTTTAAATTCTAAGCTATCTAATGTACCCTTTGGTAAAAATGGCTTCAGAACTTCTGGCGTAATATTGCTAAAATCTACCCGAAGGGTGTCTGAATTCGAATTTGAAATATCGCCCTTCACCTCCAAATAGTGGGTATTATCACTCAAATAAAAGTTCGAGATGTTTATTTTATCTGGGTTAAATAAAATATTGGCTTGTTTATCCAACATCCAAGTGGTTGAGAAAATTCTCAAATCGGTTCGGTCTAAATTGAAATCGGCGGAATTCTCTTTTAGCTTACCAAAAGCTGCCAAATTAAGAGAATACCTATTTTCCTTTTCGTGAATATTGGTTTGGAGGGACATCCAATCGTTACCAATACCTCCAATAATTTCAAGCTTATCATAGAAGGTATTGTCGAATTTGCTTTGATTAGAAAGAAATGTCAATTCAGCTGTATTATCTACCAACTTATCTTTATGGATGCTAATTTTGGTCTTTTCACTCGAAAACAATCCATATTCTAGTGAAAATGGACCAACTTCTAAGTTATATTTATTGTTAAATCCATTATAATTTCCAACTATAGAAACAGGGCCAAGTCTTAATCCCGGGGCCACCAAAGCATCCAACCAAACAGTTTGAAACAGAAACAAATCGAACGCTACAGAGTCAGTACATTTTTCTGTGGCTTTGGCAAACCGCGCTGGCGACATATCATGCAAAATTTGTTCAAACCACAGATTTGTTTTTCCTAATTTCCAGTTCCCTGCAATAAATCCATCTATCCAGTTTCCTACAAATTCAACCCTGTCTAATTTCTTTCTACGAATTAATTGGGTTGCCAGCATAAAATCCTGGCTCCCCCGGTTTATTTGGCAATTGGTAAATAAAACTTCCCCCAAAATTGTATTGATGTCTGACCCAATTAAATCTGAATGTATACTTCCTTTGAACGACGTTCCAATTGTGTCAAACCCCAACTTATTAAAATCTAAATTTTCAATTTTAGCATCAACAACTGAATGTTGCGATTTGAATATATTCTCAGCCAAATAATCAACTGTAAAATTTGCTGATGGATCTTCAGAAACCATGGTTCCATCAATCATTCCATGATCTAATATTCCAATCACCGATGCTTTTTCAAAACTGCGTTGGTTCATTGAATACGAGGATGTGGCAATATCATATTCAATTACAGCATTTTCATCAAAGCCTTTCCCTTTGAGTTTCACATCCATATTCGCCTTCCCTAAAAATGCAGCTTGTGGTAAAAAATGATTCCAATCTACAGAATCAACATTTACATCCAAATCATAACCCATAGGTTCATCTTCCTTCTCATAATCTAAATCAAGAAGACCGGCCAAATTTCCCTTATCTGTATTGATTTCACCATCCCAATGCAATAAGCCCATTGGCAAATCCAAAGCACCATTCAATTTCACGAAGCCTAAATCTAGTACTGTTTTAGGTAATTCTATTTCGGGGATCAATGTGGTAATGTCTTCCACAAAAACAACAGATTGTTTAAACTCAATGCCATTGAACAAGGTTTGCACGTCAGGCAATCCTTTCAAAACGTATTTCAAATTCAATACTGTGCCTTTATTTGTTTTGGCTTGAAAATAGTTAGATTGAATATTACACAGAGGACCCTTGATGTCTGCATTTACATCCAGTGCAAAATTTCTATTTTTTAACCATGGGGCAAATGCACTTATATCGGAAAGGCTAATTTTAGAATTCCTCAGCTTTAAGCTATAAATAACATCTGTAAAAGTCTTGTCCATTGCCGCAAAATCCTTGTAGGTCATTGAAAACTTTGGACCAATAAAACTATTGGGGAGTTCCAATTTCATTTTATCTAAAGTAATTTGAGTATTGTCAATTATACAATTGGCCGACAAAGATTTTATGCAAAATCCACTTCTGTCAATGGCTGTTAAGTTCTTTATTTGAAAGTGATTGCCGCCATTGTCATCAATAATCCATTCTGGAATTTGCCCATTGATATTACGAATTGCCAAATAGTTTGGATTATATTCACCGGGTATATTCTTAAAATCGGAAGGTCTGTAATCAAATTGAATAAAATTGGCATCCACCAATTGAATGTTGTTGATATTTATCTTCCAAGGTTTTGATTTCGTGGTGGTATCGGCCGATTTAAAATATTCCTCAATAAATTGATAGTTAACTACTTTTTCATTTTTGTAATATCCAATGTGGATAGCCATTTTATTCAATTCAACGTACTTTAAATCAATTTTCCGCTTGCGGAATGAAAAATGTGCAATGTTGGCATTGAATGTTTTGGCGTAAAAGATGGTATCATTGTGTTTGTCGAGAATCAACAAATCTTCTAAATGATAATTTCTTAGAAAGTCAATTTCAACGGCTTTAACACTTACCTTAGTGCCTAATTCCTTTGATAGATAACCAGTTAAATACTGTGCAATTTCAGTTTGAACAAATTTATTACGGGTAAGAACTGCCACTATGCTCGAAAAGAAAACGAGCAACAATAGCGTTCTAAGCAATATCTTCCGTAATTTTGAACCGCGTTTTTTCAAAGAAATCAAATATAACGAATATAACACCAAACGAATCCACCAATGAATCAAGCATCCACTATTTTGGGCATTGAAAGCAGTTGCGACGATACCGCAGCAGCCATACTTGATAACGAAATTATTTTATCAAATATTACCTCAACCCAAAAAGTTCACGAATCATTTGGCGGTGTTGTTCCAGAATTGGCATCTAGGGCACACCAAAGTTCCATCATTCCCGTTATTGATTCGGCTTTGAAAGAAGCAAGTATGTCCCTCCAAAATCTTTCTGCCATTGCTGTAACTCAAGGCCCAGGACTAATGGGTTCGCTCATGGTTGGCATAAATACAGCCAAAGCACTTTCTATGGCTTTAAACGTGCCTCTAATTGGGGTAAATCACCTTCAGGCGCATGTTGCAGCACTTTATATCGACAATGAAGTTGAATTTCCATTGTTATGCCTTTTGGTAAGCGGCGGTCATACCCAACTCATTTGGGTAACCAATTTTATGGAAATGGAAATTATTGGAAATTCTATTGATGACGCCGTGGGAGAAGCCTTCGACAAGGCAGGTAAATTAATGGGATTGGGATATCCCGGTGGACCGCAAATTTCAAAACTTGCAGAAAATGGAAATCCTTTAAAATTCTCATTCCCCGATAGCCAAACCAAAAATTATGATTTTAGTTTTTCCGGAATTAAAACTTCTTTGTTGTATTTTTTGAGGGATAATCAACTTGCTGATCCAGATTTCTTGAGCAAAAACGTGAATGATATTTGTGCATCTTACGAATATTCATTGGTAAAAATGTTAATCAAAAGACTGGAAAAAGCATTAAAAGATTTAAATCCCCAAAGCATAGGAATTGTAGGTGGTGTTTCTGCCAATAAAGCGTTGCGCACAGCTTTAAATGAATTGGCAACCAAACACAACACAAAGAGCTATATCCCTCAATTTCAATATTGTACAGACAATGCCGCAATGATTGCCAAAGCAGGTTCTTACTTATTGAGGGACAAAAAATTCATGGAAATATCAGATACCCCGTACACCAGGATTAAATCTTAATCCTATATCTTTGTGTTTTTATTATGATGTTAATTCCTACCCCAGAACTCATTGCTGCCGGCAACGAAAAAGCCATTGCAAGGGCAATTTCTTGGGTTGAGAATAACCATCCACATGCTTTACAACTGCTCAAACAATTAAACGGATCTGCCGATGTAATTGGCATTACTGGCCCTCCTGGTGCCGGGAAAAGCAGCTTGGTGCATGCTTTGGCAAAATATTGGAGTAAACAAAACTTGCGTATTGCAATTGTTGCTGTTGACCCATCTTCAGTTTTTAATTTTGGTTCACTTTTGGGCGACCGTTTGAGAATGCAATCATTATTCCTCATGCCAAATGTTTTCATTAGAAGTATTAGTTCAAGGGGTTCACTTGGAGGATTGAGCGGAAGCATCATTGAAGTGGTAGATGTTTTAAAACATGCCAAATTCGATAAAATTATCATTGAAACAGTTGGCGTGGGACAAAGTGAGGTTGAAATTGCGGGACTCGCAGATACCACCATTGTAGTTTCAGTACCTGAAAGCGGCGATGAAATTCAAACGCTGAAAAGTGGCATCATGGAAATAGCCGATATTTTCGTGGTTAACAAATCAGACAGAGATGGCGCTGAAGCTTTTGCAAGTCACTTACAGAAACTTGCTCATTTTAGATCGACCCCGGATTGGGAAACCCAAGTAATTCTAACCAATGCGATGACAGAAACAGGCATACCAGAACTTTCAAATGCCATTTCAAAACATGCAGCACACAACCAAGGAAACAACAGAATGAATTTCCTTTTGGCGGAAAGAGCTTATACTCTTATTCAGAAAAACCGAATGAAATCAGTAAGTGTGATTGCTTTAAAAAACGAGATTGAATTATTAAGAAATGAAAATAATTTTAATCTTTATGGTTTTATTCAAACCAAACTTCAAAATTAATTCTTAACGAATTACTTGGAATTTAGTAACCGTACTTGGTGTACTTAAAATATACAACCCACTAGATAAATTCGAAATATCAATTGCAGATTCTAAATCTTCAATTTTTCCAGTTTTCATTATTTCACCGGTAAAATTCACGATTGACCATTTAGAATTGATTTCATTTTCAATCCAACGTACGTTTAATGCTTGCTTGGCTGGATTTGGATAAACAACCAATCCAGTTTTAGATAAGTGATTTACCGAAGCCGTGGCGTCAAAAATAGTCACACCACAAGTATTTGAATATCCAATCCATTTAGAATCGAAGGTCACAGAAGCTGTATTAGGAATTTGCGTTTGTAAAGGCAATTTATCATACAATTCAACATCATATTCAACCCATCCCATGCTCTTAGATGGATTCATTTCGTAAGCTTGCAAATTAGCTGGGTCAAAATTCACAACCAATACATTTCCTGGTTGAATGTAAGGTGGTTTCCCTCCAACAGGGTAGAATGATTTTACAATGATTCTATTGAGTGGCAATTTTGAAGAAATGGTATCTACAAAAACTGCTTTCCCAACAAATGAATTTCCGATATTTCTGAAATTAACTGTGTACTTCCAAGTTTTGGTTCTGTAATCAATGAATTCTCCATTGTTTGAAATCTTTTCAACCGCATTCATGGCATTTCCTCGTTTACCTATACTCATTTTCACAGTATCAAAATTATCTGTGCTCATTGCATCATTTTGCACAAACAAAGAACCTGTTTTTACTGTTAATGGATAATAGCTAGAAGAAGTTGCATTACCCGGCAATTTCAATGAAACTTCTATGTAACGCGTTTCAAATGGTTTTAAATCTACCAAGCTAAATGTAGCTTCTGAATTTTCATAATTATCTGGCGAAGGAACACTGCTAAAGTTTGTTAATGCGGTAGGGTGCACCAAATGAATGGTAGGACCAGACAAATTAGTAGCGCCTCTGTTTACAACAGTTACCAATGCTTTCACATCGTCGCCTGGCTTTGTATCAACATTATAAATGGGATGTAATTTTACTTCTAAATCCTTTAAAGTTGGATCCATGTATTCACCTAAAAAGACAGAAGCGTATTTGCCAGACCTAATTTGGGTTGAGAAATTGCTTGCACAAACTGAATACATATGTCGTTGAGATGTATTATAAATTATATAATCACCTTCTGGAAGTGCCAATGAAAAATGTCCGTTTTGATCTGTTACAACAAAATAATTTTTTTGATTGTCTTTTTTCATAATGCGCATTACTGAGTTTGGTATTCCAACCTCATTCAAATCTTTCACGCAGTTTGAATTTAAATCATAAAACAAATCACCGAACAAATTACCTGCAGCAGATTCAATACTTGAAAAATATTTTACTCCCGTATTTTGTTCAAAAAAATCACCCCACACAAATGCACCAGTACCACGTTGACCCAATGTAAAGTTTCCGGTTAATCTGTTCCCAGTAAATGCCAATGTATCTGCCTCATATCGCAACAACGAAGAAGCATTTCCATTTTTTGCAAAAGTCCCTCCTAATAATAAATAATTAGGGGTACCAGCTATTGTTTTAACTAAAGATGTTTGAAACCCATTGAATTTAATTGGTTGAGACCATAAACTTTTGAAATTTCTAATTTGTGTATTTCCCAAGCTGTCTTTTCCTAAAACCGAAATTTGATTATCAAAATATGCTAAGGTTGAAATTTCTCCTTTGAAAGGACTTCCTATTCCACCCCAACCACCATTGGCGGCAGTGTAATATGCAATGTTACCGGTGTAACTTCCAGCGAAGTTTTGAAAATCTCCAGCAATATAAAGGCGATTTCCAACAACCATCAATGAATTAATTTTACCATCAGCACCTTGATTGGTTTCATTACTTCCCAAATAGTTCCAAGAAGTTCCATCAAAAGAAGCAATATTTTGAACGGATTTTCCGTTTACGGTGTTTTTAAATAACCCAGCAACAATCAACTTGTTGTCAAATACAGTCATAGCCACAATACCGTTATTTTTGGTATCTACCACACCTATTTCTGGAACCCAAGTTCTAGAGGTTTCATCCCATTTATACAAATGGCTAATCGGCATTTCTGCATCTTTCACAGCATTTGCAATGTATGCCCCAATGTAAATTGTATTGTTATATAAAGCAATTGAATGAAAATTATAAACGCCCATTGTATTTACAACTGGACCTGGAGTCATTAATCCTGGATAAAACTTCCAGTAAACACCATTCCAACGACCCAATGTATAATCATTTGGTGTTGCAGATTCTAGATCTTCATACAAAGCGAAATATTCAGTATTCGTAGCAAAAGAGGCAACAACACGAGAAGGCAAACCATTTCCCAACGGTTGCAATACCTGTGCCTTTGAAAAAGTTACACAAAAGAATGCCACAATGAAGAATAGAAACTTCTGCATTGTTTGCAATTTACACATTTTGTTTTTCATTTTTTGCACCTCTCTTTAATCTTTAAAATAAACGCCAAACATAAAACGCCGACAAACCAACCGACCATGCCCTATTTTGGACAGCTGAATTTTGTTTATACAACGGTGTAAACATACCTTGGGTATTGATTCTCGCACCCAATTTGGCACGATTAGAAATCTCTTTCTGAACCCCTACTCCCAATTTAGCCGACCACAATAAATCGCGGTATACTCCAGCATTAATGTCTTGCAAAGACAATAACTGGTAGTTTAATGTATTGCCTTTTTGTGCAGTCAAATAATTTGCTTGCACCAATGCTTCTGAAGTAATTGACCACTTATTACGCAATGGATATTCAAAAATGGCACCCACTGGAACACTAATCATTGAAATATTAGATATTCCTTGATAATTCACTTCAGGACCCAAACCTAAGTATCCAAAAATTGGATAGTTACCAAAAGCATCTGCTGTATTTCCTTGTGCCAAAGTTGCTGGCATGCTGTCTCTAAAATGAAAATTCTGCTGGGTTCTATTCTGCATCCATCCCAACCCAGCAGAAATACTCCACTTTTGCGACAACTTATATCTTAATGCGAAATGCAATTGAGCCGCGCTCAAAGCAAATTCGCTTTGTTTCATTCTTTCTAAATAATTTTTGTGTATGTACTTCTCCAAAGAAGGAGTTGCACTGTACAATACTGAAGTTTGATTTTGATCATACCCAACCTCAAAAGCCCAGGCTGACAAATTCCTTTTTGTGGGCTCCTGAGGTTTTAGGGTTATCAAAGTCGACTGTAAAAGATTTCCAAAGTAAATTGGAAAGATTTCAAGCTGTTTGGCATTGAAATCTTCTAGAACTATATGATTGAATATTGATGAAATTTCATTGCTTGTGTTTACAACCGCTTCATTTTGCAAACTATTTACGTTTGCAATGATTTCAATGTTTTGTTTAGGCTTATTTAAAACAGCTGATGAAGATTGTAATTGAATTGAGTTATTGATTTTTTTAGCTACCTCAATTTGAGTTGGAATGTTTAATTTACTTACTTGTTGATTGTCAATCTTGTTGTTTTGATTGTTCAGTATAACAACATTTTTGATTTTATTGTTTTCAGAATGCAATTCGTTAGACTGTCCTCCAAAATAGAAAATAGAAGAAGCAACAACAGCAATTGTTGAAGCGGCCACTGAAGTAAACAATACGAAACGGCGTTTTTTTGTCGCTTTAGTTTCCAATTTTGCATCAAGTTGATCCCAAGCAAAAGCAGCAGGCATTGGAGCAAATTCAGAGAATTTGTCCTGTAGCTGTTGGTCAATATTTGGGTTCTTGTTATTCAAAATTGTTTAATCGTGTTTTGTTTTCTATTTGATCTTTTAGCATTTTTCTCGCTCTGCTCAAAATACTTTTCGAATTAGATTCGGTGGTATTTAACAACTGGGCGATTTCTTTGTGAGATAATTTGTCGATTGCGTACATATTTAAAACAATTCCATATTTATCGGGGAGTTGCTTCATTAATTCAAGCACATCATCCGCGGAAAGTTCATCCATGTTAGCAGAGACATCTTCGGTATCGGTGGCGGCGTTTGCACTTTCTATATCGACCAAAATGGGGTCATTTTTTGCTTTTCTATATTTTGAAAGCGCCAAATTGATAAATATGCGTGTCATCCATCCTTCGAAACCATGTGTTTCTCTCAAAGAATTTATACTGTCAAAGATCTTTATGAAACCCTCTTGCAACAAGTCTTGGGCATCTGCATTGCTTTTGGAATACCTTAAACAATGTCCGAACATTTTTGCACCGAAACGATCGAAGAGTTCCTTTTGAGCTCGACGGTCATTTTTGATACATCCGGATATGATTTCCTCATTTGTTAACAAGTAGCTTCAAGATTATGACGTGAAAATTAGAAAAGGTTGCAAAAAAAAATTAAAATTGTACTGATTTTTATAAAAAAACATGAAAAATAACCCATTTACACTCAAAATATTTTTAATAATTTCAATTTCAACCTTGTTTTCAAACCTTGTAAAAGCACAATATTACGAACAGGATGTTTATTCAGCAACCAAATACGTAACTATTTACACTTCTGATTTTGTTACAGGAAAGAAAATCCTTAATAATTACCTATCCAACAAAAAATGTGAAGTACTGAATCAAGAAATTAATACCCGAACTTTTGAAGTTTCATTTCAATTGAATGAAAATTTGGTTGGATCGTTAGATTCTGCTTTAGGACTTATTGGATACATTACCAATTCTACCCAAAACAACAACAATAACAAACTGAAAGTAAAAAAATTAGAAGCAGAGCTGGAAGACAATACATATAAATTGGAAAAAATGCGCAACAAATACAAATTAGATTCTAATGCCAATTCAAGAAAAAACATAGAATTTTCCATAGAGAATTTAGAAGAAAATAACAGGCGTATTTCTCGCAATCTCAAACAAATGAAAGAAAATTATCAAACGGTATTTGTAAAGGTTACCATCAACGATGAACTTTCAACCCCCACAAATTCCAAAATTGCTTTTGCTAAAATGCCAGGGTTGACATACAATCGTTTATATATAGAAAATCAGAAGAATGGAATTTCTACAAATCTTTACGCGGGTTACAGTATGAAATATATTTTTACCAAAGGCAAAAGCTATTTTCAAATTGGCGTGTTGAAAAGTGCAACTGACTTGTCAAAAGTTACTAAATACGACAGCGTAAAAGCCAAAAACACTATCAATGAATTTTTTACATTTGAATTCGGTCAAGATTTTTATACCAGATATTTTGGACGTGGAAATAGAAAGTTCTTCAATTTGTACTCAGGTTACTCAATTGGAGGTGCAATTATTAATCAGGCTAACGACTTAAACACACGCTTTGCTGCTTTCACCAATTTGAGTATGGGTGTTGAGTTATTGAAAACAAAACACATATTATTAGATGTAAAAGGTTCCTATTTTTTACCGCTGGCAGATATCAACAGAAACACAAGGGGCATCATGCTAAGTGGCTCATTTAACTTTGTGTTCTAATGGAATTTGACAAGAAAAATCTGTCCGAAGCCGAGTTAATGCTCATTTACAGGGCATTGATAAAACCACGTATCATTGAAGAACGCATGTTGGTTTTACTCAGACAAGGTAAAATTGGAAAGTGGTTTAGCGGCATAGGACAAGAAGCAATTTCTGTAGGTTTAACATTGGCACTTTATGAAGACGAGTATATTCTACCCCTTCATAGAAATTTAGGCGTTTTCACCACCCGTAATATGTCTGACAAACAATTGTTTGCGCAGTGGCAAGGCAAAAAAAGTGGTTTCACCAAAGGCCGCGACAGAAGTTTCCACTTTGGAAGCAATGAGCACCATATTGTTGGAATGATTTCTCACCTAGGTGCCATGCTCGGTGTTGCAAATGGTATTGCACTCGCAGACATTTTAGAAAACAAACAACGTGTTACCGTTTGCTTTAGCGGTGATGGCGGTACCAGCGAAGGTGATTTTCACGAAGCCATGAATGTGGCGGCAGTTTGGTCATTGCCTGTGATATTCTTGATTGAAAATAATGGTTATGGCTTGTCTACTCCTAGTCAAGAACAGTTTCGTTGCAAACAGTTCATCGACAAAGGCATAGGATACGGAATGGAAACCCTTCAAATTGATGGTAATAACATTCTTGAGGTTTATCATGAACTTTCAACACTAACCAAATCAATGAGGGGAAATCCTAGGCCCGTTTTGGTTGAAGCCCTCACCTTCCGCATGCGTGGACATGAAGAAGCAAGTGGCACGAAATACGTCCCTCAAGAACTTTTTGACAAATGGATTAAAAAAGACCCTATTTCAAATTTTGAAACCTTTTTGATTTCTGAGGGATATTTAACCAACGAATTAAAAAAGAATATCGAAACTGAAATTTTGGCTCAATTAAATGAAAGTATTGAAGCTGTTTTTGCTGAGCCAGAAATTGAGGCAGATTTACAAGAGGAAATGAATGATGTTTATGCGCCTTTTACTTCTCCAATTGAACCAGGAAATCATGATAACTGTTCCGAAATGCGACTCATTGATTCTGTTCGAAATGCCTTGTGGTTGGCAATGGAAAAACATGATTCACTGGTGATTATGGGACAAGATGTTGCAGATTATGGTGGAGTTTTCAAAGCTACCGAAGGATTTGTTGAGAAATTTGGCAAGGCCAGGGTGCGCAATACCCCAATTACTGAAAGCAGTATTTTGGGCGCAGGATATGGCTTGGCAATTCGCAAAATGAAGGCAATTGTTGAAATGCAATTTTCTGATTTTGTTACTTGTGGATTTAATCAAATTGTCAATAATTTGGCAAAAAGTCATTACCGTTGGGCGCAACCCGCCGACGTGGTTGTGCGCATGCCAACCGGTGCTGGCGTGCAAGCTGGTCCTTTCCATAGTCAAAGTACAGAATCTTGGTTTTACAATGTACCAGGATTGAAAATATATTACCCAAGTACCGCAAAAGATGCCAAAGGGTTATTGCTCAGGGCCATTGAAGATCCCAATCCAGTGCTCTTTTTCGAACACAAATATTTGTATAGGACCCAATCTGACTTGGTGCCAGAAGATTATTATATAATTGATGAAGGACAAGCAACCGTTCACGATTTTGGAAGTGACGCCTGCATTATCACTTACGGTTGGGGTGTTTCAAAAGCCCTCGAAGTTGTAAAAGAAAATAACTTCAACGTAAAAATCATTGACTTGAGAACCTTAGTTCCGTTAGATAAAGACACCATTGCCAACGTAGTAAAAGAAACCGGCAAGGTGTTGGTTTTAACTGAAGATTGTTTAACCGGAAGTATTGCTTCAGACATTGCCAGTTGGATATCTGAAGAATTTTTCGTATATTTAGATAGCCCTGTCATGCGATTAGGTAGTATCGAAACCCCTATTCCACTCGCAAAAACCCTTGAAGATCAATTTTTACCTTGGGGTAGGTTGAAAGGGAAACTACAGGAGTTAATTGAATTTTAGTATTCAATTAACTCCTGTAAGATTAGACCGGTTAGACGGGTTAGACAGGTTAGACAGATTCTTTTGGAGGATTACAGATTAGTATGTTTATGCAGAACATTTAGGTCTATTCGAGTTTTTCGACAAATTAGACGTATCCCATTCAAATAATAAAAGAAACAAACTGATTAAACTGATTTATTTCCTTTATACAATTCAAATAAGTTACCGAATCCTATGGATAAGGTTAGAAAAAAATCAAATATGAATTAATAAAAGTTACAGATTTTGATAGATTAGGCGATTTGTTTTCGAATTATGTGTTTTACCGTTAAAATACAAACTGTCTAATCCGTCTAATCTTCCCGAAAGCTTTCGGGATAACCTGTCTAATCTAATTACACAATCCGTCTAATCCGTCTAATCAGTCTAATCTGTCTAATCCGTCTAATCCGTCTAATCTAATTAGACATTAAACCTGAAGTGCATGCAATCGCCGTCTTTCACGATGTATTCTTTGCCTTCAACGCGGAGTTTTCCAACGTCGCGGCAAGCGGCTTCTGAACCGTAGTGAATCCAATCTTCGTAGGCAATTACTTCGGCGCGGATAAATCCTTTTTCGAAATCGGTATGAATCACAGCGGCGGCTTGAGGGGCTTTGGTACCGTCGGTAATTGTCCAGGCCCTTACCTCTTTTACTCCAACTGTGAAATAAGTAATGTAATTCAATAATTGATAAGCCGCTTGAATCAATTTTTCTACCCCGCTTTGATTTAATCCCATTTCTTCAAGGAAAATCTTGCGGTCTTCATAGCTTTCAAGTTCAGCAATTTCGGCTTCAATGGCAGCAGAAATAATTAATATTTCGGCATTTTCATCTTTTACTGCATTTCGCACCAATTCTACATATGCATTTCCATTGATAGAACTATCTGGATCAACGTTACAAACGTACAATACCGGTTTTTCGGTAAGTAAATTTAAATCCTTTACAAACTCTTTCTTTTCAACTTCAATTTCAATTGTACGGGCATTTTTACCTTGTAATAAGTGCGCTTTGTATGCTTCGCAAACTTCTAAGGTTTTTGCTGCTTCTTTGTCTCCACCAGTTCTTGCTTGTTTTGCAATTTTAGAAATTCGCGCTTCAAGGGTTTCTAAATCTTTCAACTGCAATTCGGTGTCAATAATTTCTTTGTCGCGAATTGGGTTTACAGATCCATCAACGTGAATGATATTATCATCGTCGAAGCATCTTAATACATGCAAAATGGCATGGGTATTTCTGATGTTTCCTAAAAATTGGTTACCTAGTCCATCGCCTTTTGAAGCGCCTTTAACCAACCCTGCGATATCAACAATTTCAATTGTAGTAGGTACAATATTTTGAGGATTTACAAGCTCGGCAAGCTTATTCATACGTTGATCGGGAACGGTAATGGTTCCAACATTCGGCTCAATAGTGCAGAATGGAAAATTAGCTGATTGCGCTTTAGCGCTAGAAACTGCGTTAAAAAGGGTTGATTTACCTACGTTTGGCAAACCTACGATTCCACATTGTAAAGACATTTGGCTACAAAGTTACTCTAATAAATCACCAATATCTTGTAAAATTTTCTTGGTGAGGTTTTCTGCGGTGGTTAAACTCGCACTTTCGGCATAAATACGGATGATAGGTTCGGTGTTACTCTTACGCAAATGCACCCAATCTCCATCGAAATCAATTTTCACGCCATCTATTGTATTTACTGGTTGTTTTTTATACTTATCGCAAATTTTCTCTAAGATTAAATCAACGTTTGTACCTTCTTGCAATTCGGCCTTATTTTTAGACATCATATAAGTTGGATACAAAGCACGCAAACCTGAAGTTGTCATATTTGATTCAGCCAAATGCGTTAGGAATAATGCAATTCCTACCAAAGCATCACGGCCATAATGTAATTCTGGCAATATAATACCACCGTTACCTTCACCGCCAATAATTGCGTTGTTTGCTTTCATGCATTCAACAACATTTACTTCGCCTACCGCACTTGCAAAGTACTTTTGACCTGCTTTTTCAGTAAGTTCTTTTAAAGAACGGGTACTTGACAAATTACTAACGGTTGCACCAGGAGTATGTTTTAATACATAATCGGCACAAGCCACCAAGGTGTATTCTTCACCAAACATTTCGCCATCGTCGGAAATGAATGCCAAACGATCTACATCAGGATCAACCACAATACCCAATTGGCATTTATCGGCCTTAACCACTGATGAAATTTCACCTAAGTGCTCAGCCAAAGGTTCTGGATTGTGAGCGAAGTGACCAGTTGGCTCGCCGTTAATTAAAACGACATCAGTAACCCCTAAGGCATTGAGCAATTTTGGGATGGCAATTCCACCAACACTATTCACTACATCAACCGCAACTTTGTATTTTTTAGCTTTGATAAGTTCTGGTTTAACCAAATCAAGCTCAAGAATTTTTTGAATATGGTAATCTAAATAATCAGTTTTTGTTAATTTACCTAAATGATCAACGGTTGCAAAAGTAAACTCACCTTTTTCAGCAATTTCCAAAATGGCTTCGCCATCGGCGCCACTGATAAACTCACCTTTTTCATTGAGTAATTTCAATGCATTCCATTGTTTAGGGTTATGACTTGCTGTAATGATAATTCCACCGGCTGCATTTTCAGCAACAACTGCCATTTCCACGGTTGGAGTAGTAGCCAACTCCAAATCCACTACATTGATACCCAATCCTATGAGGGTATTCACAATCAAATCTTGAACCATAGGTCCGCTGATTCTAGCGTCTCTACCTACAACGATTTTCTTATTGTCTGATTTCTGAGAAATCCAAGTACCATAAGAAGATGCGAACTTCACAATATCTATTGGGGTAAGGTTATCTGATGGAGCTCCGCCGATTGTACCTCTGATACCTGAAATTGATTTAATTAATGTCATAAATTTTGGGGTGCAAAAATAGACAAAAAAGACTGTAATTTGTTCGGAATGATTTATTTTTTATAAACGTACCAAAATATTAAATAAGTGAATGATTTTAAAGAAAAACCAACTTTATACCCATAAATCAAAGGGATTAAGTGAAATTTATTACCTTTGTTAAATGCAAAAAATTGTTGAATGTGTTCCTAATTTTAGTGAAGGAAAAAATTTACAAATAATCAAACAAATTACAGACGCAATTGAAAGTGTGGATGGGGTTCAATTACTCGATGTTGATCCAGGAAAAGCAACCAACAGAACTGTGGTTACCATAGTGGGGGAAGTTGATTTGGTAGTTGAAGCTGCATTTAGAGGTATCCAAATGGCCTCAACATTAATTGACATGCGCAATCATGCTGGTGAACATCCAAGAATGGGTGCTACAGATGTTTGTCCCTTAATTCCAATTTCTGGAATCAGCATGGAAGAAACGGCACAATATGCACAACAATTGGCAAAACGTGTTGCAAATGAATTGTCAATTCCTACTTACCTATATGAAGATGCTCAGCCCAATAAAAGTCGCTCCAATTTGAGCGTAATTAGGGCTGGAGAATATGAAGGCTTCTTTGAAAAAATTAAGGATCCCATTTGGGCTCCTGATTTTGGAAAAGCCGAAATGAATGCAACCGCCGGAGCTACCGTGATTGGTGCCCGCGATTTTCTAATTGCATTCAATATCAACTTAAATACCAAAAGTACCCGCGTTGCAAACCGAATTGCATTCGACGTAAGAGAAGCCGGCCGTGTAAAACGAGAAGGCAACCCTATCTCTGGCAAAATTGTAAAAGATGAAAACGGCGAAGATGTTCGTATTCCCGGAAAATTAAAATCTGTAAAAGCCATAGGTTGGTTTATTGAAGAATATAACATTGCCCAAATTAGCATGAATTTGACCAATTACCATGTTACTCCCCTTCATATTGCCTTTGAAGAAACGCGTAAAAGCGCAGATGAAAGAGGTGTTAGAGTTACAGGTAGCGAATTGGTCGGGCTTATTCCGTTGAAGTCAATGCTCGATGCCGGAAAATACTTTCTTGAAAAACAAGGCTTAAGTTCAGGTGTGAGCGAAGCTGAATTGGTTGATATTGCTATTAAATCTTTGGGATTAAGCGAAATTTCAAATTTTGATCCCAAAAAGAAAATCATTGAATACATCCTTCAAGATCCTAAAAAATCGAAATTGGTATCAATGACCGTAAAAGGATTTGCCGATGAAACTGCTTCTGATAGTCCCGCTCCAGGTGGAGGTAGTATTGCTGCTTTGGCTGGTGCTTTGGGCGCATCATTGGGAACAATGGTTGCTAATTTAAGTGCTTCTAAAAGAGGTTGGGAAGACCGGGTTGGTGAATTTTCACCGTGGGCTGAAAAAGGACAAAAACTCAAAGATGAGTTGTTGTTCTTAGTTGACGAAGATACCCGTGCTTTTGATGGAATTATGAATGCTTTTGGACTTCCAAAAGACAATGCAGAACAAGTTGCTGCGCGCAAACAAGCAATTGAATCAGCAAGTAAATACGCCACTGAAATTCCATTCAAAACCATGCAAGCTGCATTCAATTGTATACCATTATTGCAAGAAATGGCAAAGAATGGCAATCAAAATTCTTTAAGCGATGTAGGAGTTGGTGCCATTTGTATCAAAACCGCGGTAAGAGGTGCTTGGTTAAACGTTTTAATTAACGCTAAAGGACTAACAGACCAAGTTTGGGCTAAAAGTATTGTAGAACAAGCAAGAACATTGCTCGCTGAAAATCATACGTTGTGCGATGAGATTGTGAAGGGAATCGAAGAAAGATTAGACGGGTTAGACTGATTAGACAGATTAGACGGGTTAGACGGATTAGACGGATTAGACGGATTAGACGGATAAATAAAAGGGTTTAGACTTTAAAATTAAACTGCGAAGCTTAAACTGCAGAGCATAAACAGCGAAGCGTAAACAACAATGAAAAAACTCCTGCTCATATTGACATTGCTTGCTGCTTCAACTTCTGAAGGTCAGTTTGCTCCAGCAGCTGGGAAAGCAGGCAGTACTGCTATTAAGGCAGACAGTACTTGCTTTGTCAATTGGGCTTCAGAATGCACAGTAAAACGCGGATTGGCGCAAATTAATTTGGCAGATTCTGGTTATGCATCCGTTGGAACAGCAAATGCAGCCATTGGTCCGGCGCTTAAAAATGGCGTGGTTAGTCTTGGTGATGGTGGTTCAGCAGTGCTGTATTTCAATCCACCTATAGAAGACCAAGATGGTTTCGACTTTGCCATTTTCGAAAATGCATTTCTCGATACATTTTTAGAATTCGCCCATGTTGAAGTCAGCAACGATAAAATAAATTGGATAAGATTTCCGTCCGTTTCACTTACACAAACTACAAAACAAGTTGAACCGTTTGGATATACCTATCCAGAACATATTTCAAACTTAGCCGGCAAATACAAAATGCCTTATGGTGTGCCATTTGACCTATCCGAACTCAAAGACAGTCAAAACTATCAAACTACATTTCAATATGTAAGAATTACCGATGTGGTGGGTTCAATAAATCCAGCATTGGGAAGTAAAGATTCAAAAGGGAATATGATCAACGACCCTTGGCCTACCCCATTTGCGAGTTCTGGATTTGATTTGGATGCGGTGGGAGTAATTCACCAATCTGCAACTACAAACAATGTCAAATCGTTACATAAAAATCTATTTTGTAAATATAATAGAAACACTCAAACCCTAACATTTGCAAAACCACTATATGAAAATATTGCTATTTATAGCAATACTGGAAACAGGGTGTTTCAACAAAAAATAAACGGCAGTGAATTAATTGTCCCTCAAAATTTATCTGAAGGAGTTTATCACTTACAATGTTCACTCGGAACATTCCAATTTATCAAATAGGAATTTATTTTAACAAGCCCACCATGTCAACGGTGCGCAAAAATGAACCACTCACATTATTTGTAAGGGCAACAAAACATTTGTTTTCATCGAGGCAAGACCAAAAATAGGTTCTAAAGCCTTTCCACCAACCATTGTGGAATGCCCATCTTTTACCATCAATCCATTTGATTCTCCAACCCATTGCATAGTAACCATCGGCACTTGCAACAGCCGTTGGTGTCCACATTTCTTGTTTGGTGTAACTGTGTAAAATGTAGGAACTTCGCAAAGCCCTATCCAAAAGAAACATTTCAAAAACACTAGAATACACGCCTTTATCGCCTGTTGTACCATTAAAAATATTATCCTCAAACATACTCCAATTGTCATACCCTTGAACCGGATAATCCTGAATTGGAATGCTATCGAAATTGCAAATATGGGTAAACTTCATATCTGCTACTTTGCAAATGTTATTTTTCACAAACGACCTAAAATCTTGCTTGCTGGTTCTCTCTACAATTAAACTCAACAAAGCGAAATTCGAATTGCAATAGTCATAATTCCCAGGTCTAACAAATCTCTTATCGGGCTGTGCGTTCAGCAAGTCAACAACGTCTTCATTTACCAAATGCCTATTTCCTTCCCTTAAATTAAATCCTTTATAATTAAAATAAAAGTAATCAGGAAGTCCAGAAGTATGGCTCAATAAATTCCTGAGGGTTAAGTTGGTTCTTTTGAATTCCGGAATATACCAATGCACACTGTCGTCAATATTCAAATATCCATCTTGATGCAACATCATGACTGAAATACCGGTAAAAACTTTCGATACAGACGCCAATTGAAACACTTCATCGGGGTAAACAGAATCTTTTGTCCCCTTTAATCTAAATCCACGAGATCCGTATATAATACTGTCGTTTTTAAACATTAAAAACGACCCATTAAAGTTGCCTATTCTGTTAAATCTATCAAAAAACTTATTGATTTTCCGAGAAGTAGTATCAGAAAAAGGCACATACTTTTGCTGAAAAGCAATTTCAGTTGAACTCATTGGCCTGGTATTTTGCGCTATAAGATATTGAGGGACAATGATCCCCAATAAAAATATGATGCGGCAATATTTACGAAGCTGTTGCATTTTCAACTGCAACAAAAATAAAGGCTTCAGGAATAAAAAGAGTTGAAGTTACACACACCAAAATGGTGCGTATTTTTTAAGGAACATTAATGATTTTATGTGTTTGTAGAGAAATTTGCCAATGTGGATTCTCTTTCACAAAATCGATAATTGCAGGGGTCATTTTTTCACGCTTATCCCACTCAGGTTGGATAAATAATTTACAAGTTCCGTTGCAAAAATGTTCCCATTTGGTTGCCCATTCAAAATCTGAATTGTTGAACGCAACAATTTTTAATTCGTGCGCCTTTGGAATTTCAGATTCCAATGGAAATTTGAATTTCTTTGGCGACAATGTAATCCAATCAAAATTTCCCTGAATTTCATAAGCGCCAGACGTTTCAATGTGCACCCGAATTCCGTTTTGATGAAATGTATCTACAATGGGATTCAAATCGTACATGGCGGGTTCGCCACCTGTAATTACAACTACTTTGGCTTTTGTAGCCGAAACCCATTCAAACATTTGCGCTGCTGAATAGGTTGGATAGCCTTCGGCATTCCAACTTTCTTTCACATCGCACCAAGTGCAACCCACGTCGCAACCTGCCAAACGAATAAAATAAGCTGCTACTCCTGTAAATGCACCTTCCCCTTGAATGGTGTAAAAGTGTTCCATTACAGGAAAAACCGACTCCATCAAAGTTGTGCTTTTCTAGCTTTTAAAGTATTGTTTAATAGTGCAGTGATGGTCATTGGACCTACACCACCTGGTACCGGAGTAATTGCAGACGCTACTTTTTCTACAGACTCAAAATCAACGTCTCCGCACAATCTCCAACCTGCTTTTTTACTTGCATCGTCAACACGTGTTGTTCCAACATCTATCACAACTGCTCCTTCTTTTACCATATCGCCAGTTACAAAACCTGGTTTCCCAATGGCAGCAACAATGATATCAGCTTGTTTGGTATAAAAAGATAAGTTTTCAGTACGGCTATGACACACAGTTACTGTTGCATTTCCAGTTTTACCGGGGTTTGAAAGTAAAATCGAAATAGGACGACCTACAATATTACTACGGCCAATAACCACAGCGTGCTTACCAGAAGTTTCAATTCCATAATGGGCCAAAATCATGGTAATTCCCAATGGCGTAGCAGAAACGATACCATCATTTCCTTTAGCCAATTGTCCCATGTTCACATCGTGAAATCCATCTACATCCTTTTCAGGCAAGATGGCTTGGGTAATTTTGGTTTCATTGATATGTTTAGGCAATGGCAATTGCACTATTAACCCATCGATTTCAGGATTTTGGTTAATTTCTGCAATTTTTTCTAACAATTCTTCTTCGGTAAGGGTTGCATCATAACGAATTACAGATCCAGAAAACCCAACTTCGTGACAAGCTTTTTCTTTTGCAGCCACATAAGTTTGACTTCCACCGTCATTCCCAACCAAAATTGCCACCAAATGAGGCGCACGATTTCCGTTTGCAACCATTTCACTCACTTCTTGAGTGATCTTTTGCTTAAGTGTATCGGCAACTTCTTTGCCATTTAATATCAATGCCATTGCTACAAAAATACTCAATTTAAAGGAAATTAGGAAGGAAAATCGAATCTTTCCACCAATTGAATTACATCAATTCAACGTAAGTGCAGCCATCACCACCCCTATCGGCATGCTCGTCGTAATACCTTTTTACAAAGTTGATGGTCTTTAAATGTTGCCTCAACAACTTTTTCAGAATACCATCGCCACGGCCATGAATAATCTTGATGGTTCCTTGACCCAAAGCATACGCTTCATCGAGCCATTTTTGCAATTTCAAAACCGCTTCATCTCCCCTAACCCCGCGCAAATCCAATTCCACAGAAAAAGTTGCTTGGCGTTCAACCCAGTTAAATCCAACCTTTGCTTTTTGCTTGCTGTTACCAGCAACAGACCGCGACATTTGCAATTCTTCAATTGGAACCCACATTTTCAACAATCCAAATGCAACTTGAACCTTGTTCTTTTTCACTTCAATGACCTCCCCTTCCTGATCACTCATCTTGTTTTTCACTTTGGTTCCAGGTAAAATTTCACTTGCCTTAATCGGAACCGCAGTTACTTCAGCTGGCTTTGGTTGATTTTGAGGGACAATTTTCTGTTGCGATTTATCCGCAGCGGTATTCACAGATTCTTTAAACTGATCCAATTGCTTCCGCGCTTTCATGGTTGGCTCTTTTTTAGCGCCATGTTCGCGAATAATACGAATGGTATTTTCTATTTGTTGGTTGGTATCAGAAAGTAACTTTTGAGCTTCCCATCGTGCCATATCAACCACTTCTTTTCGTTTCGATTGAAGTTTCTCTTTTAACTTACCGTATTCCTCTTGGAGTTCGTTAAGGTGCGAAGATTTTTGCTCATTGTCGGTAATTAGTTTTAGCAAATACTGATTTTGTTGCTCCAAATGCAACATCATATCCTCAGTTTTTCCAATTTCCTTACCTGTCAACTCCTCAATACGCTTCATCCAATTTTCGTCAAAACCAGTTTTCCGCATCAATTCCAACGCAAAACTGCTACCGGGCTTCCCCATTACAAACGTATATAACGGCTTCAATCCTTTTGCATCATAGGCCATACTGGCTTGAGCAACGTGCTCAATACCCAAACCCCATTCCCTCAATTGAGAAAAGTGGGTAGTGGCAATTGCAAAAGCCCCTTTTTCAAGCAACTGCTCCATCAACGCTTGCGCAATAGGAGCTCCAAAGCGGGGATCAGTTCCAGCGCCAATCTCATCCAAGCCAATGAATGCATTTGGTCCTGTTTGTGCTAAAATGGCCTTCAAATGGGACAAATGTGCACTAAAAGTACTTAATCCTTGCTCAATACTCTGTCCATCACCGCAATCAATGGCCAAAAACTCAAACACCGAAAATTCACTTTCGGGCAAAGCTGTTACATACAAACCGCACTGAAACATATATTGCAGCAGCAAGGCAGTTTTCAAAACAACACTCTTACCACCGGCATTCGGACCGCTCACAACCACAATGCGCTTGTCGTGCATGTGCAATGAAAGGGGTACAATTTTCTGATTTTGCTTACCAAGTTCCTTTTTCAACACCGGATGAAAAGCATTTTTCAACACTATTGTATGTACTTCAGAATATCGGGGTCTATTGGCACCGTAATTGGCGCAAATTTGTTGCTTGGCATAAATGAAATCAGTCATTGCCATTTGCATCATTAACTGATTTAACTCACTATGAAAAGGCTTTAAATCGGAAGTGAGTTGTTTCAGGATTTTTTCACGTTCACGTCTGCGTTCGGCATACATTTCCTTCAACAAATTATTCATTTCCAGAATAGCAGTTGGCTCAACGTATAATATTTTTCCTGTTGCCGAAATATCTTTTACAAAACCTTGAACTTTTCTTTTGAATTCAGCAATGATTGGAATTACCAAACGTTCTTCACGCACCGTAACATCAGTTTCGGCGGTATATCCTGCTTGTTTCCACTCCCTAAAAATTGACTTCGTTTGGTTTCTAATTTCCCTTTCCAAGCGATTAATTTCTTGGGTCAACTTTTGATAAATCGGCGATGCATTGGGTTTTAAACTCGCATCTTCTTCAATTACCTTTAATATCAAATCTGAACAAGGCTTTACCGCGTAGTTCGACAAAAACAAAGTAGCAAATCGAGGAAACTGTTCCTGGCGTTGGTGAATAATGGTAAATACTTTTTGATAAGATTGAAGCACCCTTAGTATTGCCAACAGTTCATCTTCCATGAAAAAGTAATTTTCAATGTCGATGTGTTTTAACCACAGCGAAATATCTGCCGTTTCGTTAAACTGAAAAATTGAGGGGAAAGTACCTAGAAGTATATTGGCTTCATCGAGCAAACCGAGTTCCGATTCAATGTCTTCCCATTTGGTAAGCATTGAAAAATCATTTGCCATTTTCACTGAGGTTTCAAACCTGCAGCGCTGTGCTATTTCATTTCTTATTTGTTGAAACCCAACAATTGACTCAAACTGACTTGGGTATTTCAAGGCTTATCTAATTTATGTTTCACTTCGTCTTTTTGAAGTTTCACAATGACTTTTTCCATGAGTGCCGCAAATTCTTTTCCGTCTAATTTGTATGCAGAAAGTGTGGTTTCGAAATCTTTCACATCAACGTTGTGTTTTTTTACAATAAAACCATAATTCCTCATCCAAACGCTGTCTGGCAAAATTGCATAATTGTATTTAATTTGAACGCCGGCTTCTAGCACCATTGCATCAGCAAGAATATCAACCATTTTAGATTCCGCAACTGGGAAACTGCGAGAATTACAAGCAAAAAAGCCTGTAATCAGAACAATCATTGTAATTTTGTTGCGAAGGTTGCACCTCATATGGTGCAAAATTAAGGAAAATGAACCGCATCGCAGAAAATATTGCTCGAATTAATAGTGAACTTCCACAAACCACCCAATTTATTGTGGTGAGTAAATACAGAGAAGTAGAAGAAATTCAACAGGTTTATAATTGTAATCAACGTGTTTTTGCCGAAAATAGGGTTCAGCCCCTCCTTGAACGCAAAGAAGCTTTACCCCAAGATATTGAATGGCATTTGATTGGACATTTACAAACCAACAAAGTAAAGTTTATTGCTCCTTTTATAGCGATGATACATTCAGTAGATAGCAGGCATTTGCTCGATGAAATTCAGAAGCAAGCGCAAAAATACAACCGCGTTATTCCTTGCCTTTTCCAACTGCATTTGGCCCAAGAAGAAAGTAAATTTGGTATAGTGCCAGAAAATATTCCTTCTTTTTTTGAGGGACTTAATCCGTCCAATTATCCCAATGTTCAGTTCTGCGGAATTATGAGCATGGGCAGTTTAACCCATGATGTTGAACTCACAAAAAAGGAATTCGCACAAGCACAATCATATTTCAAAGAAATCAAATCAACATATTTTCCAACTTTAGAAAGCTTCAAAGAACTTTCAATAGGGATGAGTGGCGATTATAAAATTGCCATTGAATACGGCAGCACCATGGTGAGAATTGGCAGTGCTGTTTTTGAGTAAATGTTTATTTTAATACACAATATGTAGTTTTTAAGCTATATTTGTTTAATAAAATACACAAAATGATTGATGTTATTACCATAAAAGATGTCAAGCTACAACTTGGTGAGATGTGTAAACAACACCGAAAACAAGCCAACCTCACACAAGAGGAACTTGCGAAACTCTTGGTATTATCTCGGTTTACGATTCAAAATTTTGAAAGCGGTAAAAATGCAACGCTTGACACGGTATTGCGCATTGCCTACCATTTTGGATACCTGTCAACCCTCCATAAAATGATCACCGAATCAATCGAAACTGCCAAAATTGAACCGTTCTATTAGTATGAAAATAAACAAATCAATCAAAGTTCTATTGTTTAACCAAGAAATTGGAACATTGGGTTACGACGTTGATCTCAAGACTGCTTTTTTTCAATATCACCCAAATTATCTTAACCAGAATACGCTTAAAAACATTTTCCCTTATGTCTTTAAACGCATATCTCCTATTCAAAAATTCAACCAATTTTTCGGAGAAACATACCGAGGTCTTCCTCCAATGATTGCTGATTCCTTACCTGATATGTTTGGTAATATCATATTTAAAGAATGGCTCAATGCACAAAATAAGGATTTCAAAAATATGAGTTCATTAGATCAATTGATGTATGTTGGAAAGCGTGGAATGGGGGCACTTGAATTCGAACCCAATATGGAGAATTTACCAGAATCAGATATCCATTTAAACGAAATCATTGAAGTTGTCAATCAAATACTCGAACTAAAATCTAACACCTCTGAAAACAAATTAAATTCACAAGCCCTATTAAACATCTATAAAATTGGAACATCGGCTGGAGGAGCAAGACCCAAAATTCTTATTTCCGAAAACAAAATCACTGGGAAAATCATTCCGGGAGATGTAAACTATTCCAACGATTACCTCCACTATCTTGTTAAAATCAATATTGATGAAGGACTTGGATATAGCAAAGAAAAAATAGAGTTTGCATACTACGAATTGGCAAAACTGGTTGGAATTCGAATGTCAGATAGCAAATTGATTGACGACAAACATTTTGCAACAATTCGTTTTGATAGACTAAACGGAAACAAAATACATACTCTCACTGCTTGTGGCATGACTGGTTGGGATTATAAAAAAGCAGAAGATTCTAGTTATGAGAATTTATTTAAACTTGCAATTGATCTGCAAATTCCCATCAGTGATATCAATGAATTGTATTTAAGGATGGTGTTTAATGTGATTTTTGCAAACATAGATGACCATTTAAAAAATCACAGTTTCATATATAATGAAGAGACTGATTCATGGCGTTTATCTCCGGCATATGACATTACTTATTCTCTCAATTTAAATTTGGTATTTAGTAATGTAAATAGAGCATTGTCAATCAATCAAAAACGCAATGAAATATCTCGAAAAGACATCATGAAAATTGCGGATGAATTTTCAATTAGTAACGCAGAAGAACTCATAGACAAAGTGATTGAAATAAGCTCACAGTGGAATTCAATTGCAACCAATTTATTGATTCCAAGTAAAGTTATTCAATCCATTCAAAAAGATTTCAATCTATTAAATTAAAAAGGGCCGTCATTTCTGACGGCCCTTTTCGGTTATTGTTGTTTGTTGTTGTTTTATTATTGGAATCTGAAACGAGCACCTACTTGGAAAACCAAACAGTTGAATTCAGGACTTGCAGTACCATTGCCTTGGCTATTATAAGTACCCGCTGAAAAGATTGCACCAGCCTCACCGAAAAGTTTGATGGCATCTGATACACTAAAATTAGCGACTACACCCGCATTCATTGACCAGGTTGCGTCTTCTTGTGGTTCAGGCAAATTGTCGGCTGTCATAGAGTAGCTAGACAAACCAGCACCTAGTTTACCCGCAACGTTGAAATCTTCGTCGGCATCGCCTACCAAATACCTACCGTAACCTGCATTTAAATGCATGAAACTTATTTTTGTTCCAGAAGCACCGTCTGCGTAATCTTTATTTGAAAGAATCACATCTCCAAAGAAGAAAGATTCATCTTGTTCGTATTGGATTTTAGCAGAGAACGATGATGTCATGGTTCCCAAACCAGCACCAAAATACATTGTTGGCGCATATCCAGCACCAATACTTAAGTTGCTAATTTCGAATTGTGCATTAGAAACTGAAATTCCTCCAAGAAACAATGCAATTGATAATAAAATCTTTTTCATTTTTATATTTAAACGGTTAGTTTTTTAAATTAATAATTATTCAACATCATAGGCATGATGAGCATGGTGATTTCTTCATTTTTTTCGTTCTCAGCAGGAACCAATAATCCCGCACGGTTTGGTTGTGACATTTTCAATTGAACATTTTCACCGTCCATGGTCGACAACATTTCTTTCAAGAAACGCGCATTGAATCCGATTTCCATATCTTCGCCGTCGTATTCGCAATTGATTTTTTCAGTTGCTTCATTTGCCATTTCAATATCTTCAGCACTGATGGTTAAATCACTGCCAGTTATTTTCAAACGTACTTGGTGTGTTGTTTTAGAAGCGAAAATGCTGATACGGTTAATAGAACTTAATAAATCTGTTCTAGAAATGGTAATTACATTTGGATTTTCTTGAGGAATAACCGCAGAATATTCAGGGTATTTTTCATCTAACAAACGACAAATTAACTGAGTGCTTCCGAAAGTGAAAAACACATTGGTTTTATTGTAATCAACAATCACCGGAGTTTCGTCGTTAGGCAAAGCAGTTTTCAACAAGTTCAACGGTTTTTTAGGAATAATAAAACTGTGATCAACTTGAGGCGCAATGTCTTTACGGGTAAAACGAACCAATTTATTTGCATCTGTTGCAACAAAATTTACGTGGTTGTTTTTCATTTCAACAAACAATCCTGTTAAATTCAAACGCAATTCGTCAGAACCCGCCGCAAACAATGTTTTGCTAATTGCACGCAACAATAAATTTGCAGGAACAGTGAAACTACCATCGCCACTTTTTTCAGGTAATGTTGGATAATCAACACCATCTTGTCCTGCCATTTTGTAACGACCGTTGTTATTCACCACTTCAATGCCATGAGATGCACCGTCAATATTAAAAGTAACTGGTTGTTCTGGCAAAGAACGAAGAATATCGATAACCATTTTGCTTGGTACCGCAACGCGCATATTGTCTTTTGACTCAACAGGCATAACAGTTGTCATGCTTGTTTCTAAATCTGTACTGTAAATGGTAAGCTCGTTGTTACTAATATCGAACAAGAAATTTTCCAAAATTGGAATAATTGGTTTCGACATAATGGCACCATTTACGGATAAAAGATGCTGTAACAAATCGCTAGTAGAAGGAGCTATAAACTTCATAATATATATTTTACTTTTAGTGAAAAAAGAATCACTGCAAACCTATTCATGTATGAGCAATAAAAATACACATCTTCATGTATTTTATAAACACTTTTTGCATGATGTCCACAATTATACTTTTATTTTTCGTTTTCTGGTTCAGGATCGGTAATTACAAAAATCTCTTCGTTGTCTTTTTTCATCAGATATTTTTCTCTTGCAAACTTTTCTAAGTTCCGCTCGTTGCCAAACAAGTCGGTCTTTTGCCTGCGCAACTCGGCAATCTTCACTTCGTGAATTTTGATACTCTCCTCCAAATCGGTAATGTCAGACGCCAATCTAATTCTGTAAATAAAATTGTTGGTATCGAAAAATGCCATCCAAAAGAAAAACATACCAAAGAAAAGCACATACCGATATTTATACAGCGGAGAATTCATATTTACAAAAATCAACCAAAATTTACAAACTATACACACAGTTTTTTATGCTGTCAACTTTTTTAATCTATTTTTGCAACCCCAATGAAAATCAATGGCCTCATCCTTACCCTCATTCTGTTTTTTGGAGCGTGTACTTCAAATACAAATCAAGGTAATGTACAGACCAATGAAATCACTTGGAACGCCAATAAATATGCCCAACTTTTCGAAATTGGAATAAGCAAAACCGACACTTTTATTCGCTTGTATACCTTTAATCAAGTACAAGCCAATGTCCCTCAAAATAAAACATTAATTGGATCTTTTTTTTGGGGAAAGACGAAACAAAGTGGAAACTTTTCTGCCTCTCCCGGTTCTACTGAAAAGTATTACACCAAAATTTCAAAGCGCCACCGTTACATCCTGCTTTCTACCGTTTTTACAAGATTCTTTGCCGAACTCAATCAAAAACATAACATCGTTGGCGTTGACAAAGCCAAATATCTTTGCAAAGATATTTTCCCTCAAAAAAATAAAATTCCTTCGGTGCAGCCCACCGGAGAAATCAATGCCGAAGCGGCCCTGAACTTATCTCCAGATATTGTAGTTGCATATTTCATTAGCAACAAAGAAAAATCGAACTTAGAAAGACTTAATACAAAAAAAACGCATGTGCTTTTTTGTCAATCTCACTTAGAAAACCATCCCCTAGGACGTGCTGAATGGATTACTCTTTTTGGATTCCTAACATGCAGCGAAAAAGCCTTTTTCTTCAGCGATATTGAATTCGAATACATGAGGTTGAAAAAAGATTTATCTGAAACAACCCCAGTGAATGTAATGATAAACCTACCCTATTCAGGTACTTGGGATGTTCCACGAAAAAATGCCTATCTCGCTATTTTGCTGAAAGATGCAAAAACCAACCCCGTTTGGCTTGAAAATAACAATTATAAAGGTGTTGGAAGTGCCCAAATTGGATTGGAACTCGGCTATCAACTCCTTTCAAAAGCGAGCTTTTGGATAAACCCAGGCATGTGTGAATCAATTGCTTGCATCAAAAATACCGATCCACGCATTGCAAAATGCCTTCCTGTTATAAATAACAAAGTATTTCAATGTAACCTTACCCAAGAACCTGATGGTGCAAATGCTTATTGGGATCTCGGTGCAGTTCATCCAGAATACGTTTTGAGTGATTTTGCAAAAATGTTCCACAGCGAAAAACCTGATTTTGCAGCAAAAAACTATTACTTTTACCAGCAGCTTAAATGAAAGCAAAATACTTCCATATCCTGCTGGCAATCATTACCGTAGCAATAATTTTCACTGATTTATTTTGGGGGATGTCCAACCTAAATACCCCATTGTTTTCAGACATTGTTTTTACTCAGTTTCGTTTGCCCCGCGTTGCGGCAGCAGCTTTAGCGGGTGGAAGTTTGGCAATCTCTGGATTAATCATGCAAACGCTGTTTCGCAACCCCTTGGCAGGACCCTATCTCATTGGCATCACCCCAGGCGCTAGTTTTGGTATTGCAGTATCCTTGTTTGCACAACCGCTTTTTGCGCATTCGCCTTGGTTTGCAGAAATTGGAACACTTACTGCAAGTATTTTGGGAGCGCTATTTGCCTTGATGATTCAATTGATTTTGAACAAAGGATTTTCAAGTACAACCCGATTGTTGCTTACCGGCATGGTGCTTAGTTTTTTATTTTCGGCAGGCGTTGATTTGCTGCAAAATATTGGCAACATTGAACAAATAAAACAGTTTAGTTTGTGGGGAATGGGAAGCTTTGAACGCGTTAAGCCCAATGAAGTTTCTTATATACTTATTCCACTCATTGTAGGCTTTGCCTTTGTTTTATGGAATCGCTTCAAATTAGACTCCTACCTCCTTGGCGATGTTTATGCTTTATCGGCCGGAGTTAACGTAACACGCCTCAGACGAACCATGATTTTTGTTGGTGCCATCATGGCTGGCTGGATTACCGCATTTTGTGGTCCAATTAGTTTTGTGGGACTCATTGCACCTCACATTGCAAAACGCATTTACAAAAACGAATCTCATCAAAAAATATTGATTCCTTCTATCATTTGGGGGACATTTTTATGCGTGTCAGCCGATTTATTGGCCCATCACCTCATCGATGGAATTACGCTTCAGGTGAACGCCATTTGCGCCCTAATTGGCGCGCCAATTTTAATTGTCAGTTTCAGAAAAGTTCAGGGGTAGGTGTTTTTTTAATTGCCGTTACTGATTTTAATAATCTCTTCATCTAATTTTTTATATTTTACCGCATCAACTAAGTTTTTAATTGTCAATTCATCCTTTGTTTTTTTGTTACTCATTAAAAACTTCAAAAAAGGAGGTAGAATAAAATCTCCCTCAGCGGAAAAATATTTAGCTGCCTTAAATTTAGACACATCCACATCAAACTTTTTTCCGAAACCAAGAATTAACTCAACAGCGTCATCGCCATAAATTCCTAAATCCTTTTCAATCATACTTCCAAGGTGTATATCTTGAATATCCCTGCCAAAATTCTCGGAAATAAACAATATTATCTTACTTTCCATGTGTCACCATCATAATTTGGCAATTTTTTGCATTTATTTCTGCATATGGAACTCCACCACGCATTCCTTTTTCTAATGTTCCTTTTACCACCCAAATTGTATCATTTTTGAGGGATGCTACAAAGGACTCCATTTCATAAATGTGATTGCCATAAATTCTTAACCATTCTTTTTCAGCAAGTTTAATTGCAGCCGCGCTATTGTTTAAACAAAAGGAACTATTTATTTGAATTACTGGTTGTTTCGCAGTACAAGAAATTTGAACCATCAAAAAACCAAACAATATAAGCCTCATATATTTCATTTTAAATTCAAAAACCTATCTAATACCATTTATTTTAAAAGTATCACCGTCTTTCAGCAAGGTTACATGTGTTTTCACAACAACCGTCTCATGCATTGAGGCATCTGCAGAGTATGACACAATATATTCGTCTTTTACTGTATCCTTCACAATTTTTAAGGTCTTCAGATATTTTATATCACTATCTTGAGCTTTCAAGAATACATCTCCACATGTTTGTTCGATAATTTTTGGTATTTTTTTATAGAAGTCTTTTGTACAAAATTGTTTTTTAAGTATTTCTAACTTCCGTTGATTTTCGGCACTTGGAGACTGAACAAATAATGTAATATAATCTGTATAAAAATCCTTGAGTAGCGTTTCAGCAGCGACTTCTTTAGACTGATTTTTTATCGGATTGCCACAACTTTCAACAAAAAATAAAAGTATGCAGGTTATTATGCTTTTTTCAATACTCATTTAATTTTAAATCTATGTTTAATTTCCAACCAATGAATCAATTGACATTCTGTTTATTAGGCTTAGTTATTCCCAATTAATTCCAGGAAACCTATTACTCCAAATGGGCAATCTTGATAATGTGCTCAATTTGGTAGTCTAAAACGGGATCGAATTCTTGTTTTAAATCGTGGCCCCAGAAACTGCCAAAAGCTTGCCAGAAAAAGGCTTCGGCGGTGCCTCTGTAATTTTTCAGGATTTCCCAACTGGTTTTTCCGGTTTCGCGGTGCAGCAACTTCATCAAAACTTGACCTTCACCAATGGTTAAATTCTTTAACTGTTGGGTGTACATGGTTTTTAAACTGTTCTCACATTTCTTGATGTATTTTTTGCGGTCGCGTTTGTTTGTAATTGTTGCCAATTGATCTTCCATGGCCTTCATTTTATAAGCAGCCATTTTGGCAAAAGGCATGGTTTTAATTACCCTGCGCTTTAATATCTTGTAATCGTTAATGGCCTGCTCATCCAATGTATTCGATAGAATAATTGGATCCATTCTTTCAACGTCTGTAATAGTATCACCATTTACAATGGTAATTTGACCGTTGACAGTCATTGCCAACAGCATCAGTCCCCCAAAAGCAAAAGCCTTTAATTTACTGAAGTCTTTGGAGATCCTTTTTTGAATAGAAAAAAACCACATGATCCTAAAACGATTAATATGAGTGAAATCATTTGTGCTTGAGAAAAAACCATACCTGCAAATCGATAAAGGCTATCGCCATGCTCACGAATGGTTTCAATTGCAAATCTTTCAACGCCAGCAAAAATCATATAGATGCTGAACAATTGACCTGAAATGAAATTTTTATTTCGCAACACAAACCACAACACAGCAAACAATGACAATGCCATAATGGCTTCATATAAAGGAGTTGGAAAAACCGGAGTAGACAATTGATAGCAATAGTCACCTGAACAACCTGGAATCGGCTCCATGCCCATTCCTGGATAATCTTTTCCTAAAACATTATGAGGGTATTTATAAGCCCACGCCCAATCTGGCAAGAAGCTCGATGGCGTAACATTGGCAATTCCCCAATCGCCATCACCAGAAAAATGACAACCAAAACGACCAATACCATAAGAAAGCATCATTCCAGGAGCACCCGCATCAATTACATTTTTCCAATCATACCCTTTTTTTGTTGTGTAAATCAACACCCCAGCTGCACCGCAAATGAGTCCACCGTAAAAGGTCCATCCCCCCGTAGTGAAAATATCCTGAATGAAAGTACTCAAGTGAATTTGACTAGGTGTTTCTAACAAATGAAAAACTTTGGCGCCTAAAAATCCAGAAAGAAGCGCAACCGTAGTAATATTACCCATTTCGTCGGCAATTGAAACAGTGTGCGACACTTCTTTTGGCGCTGCCAATTGTTGTTTTTTATCGGCAAAGTATTTAGAACCTAGACTCAAAGCCAAGGCAAGCATACCAAACAGAACACTTCCTTCAGAAGTGAAAATATGTTCTTGGGGTGCAAAATTTGAACCCGCATTCACCATTAAATATATGATTTTGTAACCGAACAAAAACGACATTACCCCACCAATTGCATATTCAGAAATTGGAAAAGGTTTGCCAATGATTTCTGTTACAGTTTTTGAGGGAAAAAGACCGAGTTTTGTTTTGCGGGCAAATTCAGTTTGGAATGCCCAATAGGCTGCTGCAATGGAAATTGCAACGAACAATCCGAAGGTATTCACCACTTCTAAAAATCGAAGTTCAATACCAAAAATATCTTTTAAAAAGTGATATAACGTTGGAAACACACTGCAAATTACGACCTTATTTCGGCGTAATCAAATATTCCTTCAACTAAAAATTCATCGTTGATCAATTTCAATGTCACAGGAACCAAAGTATTCACCAACAAAGGATCGTATTGTGTGGTAACTTTCACATAATTGTCGGTAAAACCTGTCATCATGCCTCCTTTTTCTTCGGCTTCAAAAAGCACCTCGCGGGTTTTACCCATATGCTGTTCGTAGAAGAATCGTTTTTTCTTTTCGCTCAAACTTCTGAGTTGGGTGGTTCTTTCTCCTCTCACTTTAACCGGTACCACTTCTTTCATTTTTTTAGCAGTTGTATTGGCACGCTCACTGTAAGGGAAAACATGCAAATAACTCACATCCAATTCATTAATAAAGTTGTATGTATCTAAAAAGTGCTCATCGGTTTCACCTGGGAAACCTACAATTACATCTACTCCAATGCAGCAATGCGGCATTTTTTCTTTGATGTAAGCAACCCTTGAGGAATACACATCCGACAAGTATCGGCGACGCATTCTTTGTAATATTTCATCATTTCCACTTTGCAATGGAATATGAAAATGCGGCACAAACTTTTTGCTATTGGCAACAAAATCTATGATTTCATTGGTTAATAAATTGGGCTCAATGCTGCTAATTCTGTAACGGTGAACGGTTTCAATTTTGTCTAATTCTTGAATTAAATCAAAAAATGTTTCCCCATTTTGAACCCCAAAATCGCCCAAGTTGACCCCTGTAAGTACAATCTCTTTGATACCGTCTTCCGACACTTGTTTCACGCGTTCAATGGTGGTTTCAACTGTGGCGCTCCTGCTTTCTCCTCTTGCCAATGGAATGGTACAAAAACTGCAGAAATAATCACAGCCATCTTGCACTTTCAAAAACATGCGGGTTCTATCGCCTTCACTAAATCCTGGCACAAATTCATGCACATCTTTAATTGGGGCATTGTATAAACGGGTTTTTTCTTCTTTTTTGAGGGAATGTAAATGTTCAATCAATTGGAATTTCTCTGATGCACCCAAAACCATGTCAACCCCGGGAATATTCGAGATTTCTTCAGGTTTTAATTGGGCATAACATCCCACAATCACAATGTAAGCTTCGGGATTGAGACGAAGTGCTTCAGCAACTACCTTTTTACATTTCCTATCGGCGTGATCGGTAACACTGCAAGTGTTAATTACATATAAATCAGCGCCTTCATGAAATTGTTTACGATCAAAGCCATTTTTCTCCAATTGCTGCGCAATGGTGCTACTTTCAGCAAAATTTAATTTACAACCTAGGGTATAGAGGGCTACAGACGAACGCAAAACAATGCAAAGTTACAACAGTAGCTCCACTTTAGAAAATAAAGGCAAATTCTAATGAGGCGGTACCAATGTTTTTGCCCATTCCTGTGAGCGGCAACAAAGGATAAATCGTTGTTTTCTTGGTTACAGGATCTGTTTCTGAAGTGGTTAATTTAAAATTCTTGTTTAAATTATTTAATCCTACTTTCAATGCAATTTGGTAGCCAAATCCCTCCTGTTTATGCTGATATCCAAGTATACCTGTTAATTCAAAATTCTTAAGGGGCAAATTTGCCCAAGTGCTGCTATAGGTTCCGCTATTTAATGGCATTTGATCGGCACCAATATATACCACTGACCTAAAAATAAAACCAGGTTGAATACCAACCATAATGTGATTGGTCTTGGCTTTGGTAAAATCACCAACCTTTATTAATAAGTTGAGTGGAATATCAACAGAAATTATTCCAATTCGGGTATACGCTCTATTTGATTGAGAATCGTTTACATTGTTGAAATTGCTTCCTCTCAAACGCAAATCCAATCCGGTTTGATAATGAATCAGTTTTTTATCGAGTTTGCTATGGTAATAAATGGCTGCCACATAACCCAATAAAGGCGTAGGATTTGCCAATTCACCTCCGAACATTGTTGATGCCGAAATGCCGAGTTTGATACCAAAATTGGTATTTTTTTCGTAGTCAGGATCGTTCTGAGCCTGAAGCGAGGTGGCCAACATTGCCAAAAGAATGAATAGTTTTATCTTCATATGTCTTGCACTTTTTTACTTTTCAAAGCGGTAGAAACGGCCACATCCATTACCCTTTCAGCAAAAGGACGTGTATATTCGTTTAACGCTTCAACTCCCGCCAAAATTTCATTGCGGTTATTTGAAAGTAATAGACCACGCAAACTTTCAATTCGTTGTTCGGTGCCTAAAATTTCTTCTGAAGTAAGTAAAATGCCATGTTTTTCTAAAAACCGTTTTGCGGTATAAATGAGTTGTTCTGCTTCATTTTGTGCTTCTTTTTCTAACCTAAGTTCAATATCGGCTTGGGCATTTATCATGCCACTTTCGAGCATTGTTTCAACTTCGGCATCTGTTAATCCATAAGTTGGTTGAATATCCACTTCTTGCATGACCCCACTGCGCAATTCTTTTGCTGCAACTTTTAAAACCCCATCGGCGTTGATTGCAAATTGAATTTCAATTTTTGGGAATCCTGCAGGCATGGCTGGGATGTTTTTCAAAATAAACTCCCCTAACTTTCTGTTTTGGGTTACCAACTCACGTTCGCCTTGATAGACTGCAATTTTCAAATTTATTTGACCATCTACCGATGTTGTATACTCTCTGCCAATGCGTGTAGGTATTTTTGAATTTCGAGGGATAAGGACGTCCATCAATGCCCCTGCTGTTTCAATTCCCAACGACAACGGAGTAACATCTAATAATAAAATATCTTTTCGGTTACCCGCCAATATATCTGCTTCAATGGCCGCGCCTAGGGCAACTACTTCGTCGGGATTAATTTGGTTGTTAATTTGAACTCCAGGGAATTTATCTGACAAAAGTTTATAAATTTCCGGGAATCGGGTACTGCCGCCAACCAAAACTATTTCGTCGATTTCATTGGCTAATAGCTTGGCATCTTTCAAAGCCATACTAACGCAATTCATAGTTTTGGACAAAATTGGCTCAGCCAAAGCAACTAAAGTATGATACTCAATATAGGTATTTAATGTCACATTTCCAAATTGAACTGGTGTATTGAAGGGCAATTCCGGAGAATTCGACAATGCTATTTTTGCAGTTTCCGCAGCTATACGCAGGGATTGAATTTGATTCTGATTTAAATTTTCAATTTCTAAGCCGTTTAATTCTAACCAGTACTTTACTATAATCTTGTCAATATCATCACCACCCAAATAAGTGTCGCCATTGGTAGCAATGACTTCAAACACGCCTTGTTCGAGTCTCAAAATTGAAACATCAAATGTCCCTCCCCCCAAATCAAAAACCAAAATCGTTTTGTCTTGATCAGTTTTATCAATTCCATAGGCCAAACTCGCGGCGGTTGGCTCGTTTACAATACGCAACACATCCAATCCAGCCAATTTCCCGGCGTCGCGGGTTGCTTGACGTTGTGCATCGTTGAAGTATGCGGGAACGGTAATCACAGCTTTATCAACTGTGGCATTTAAAAATATTTGAGCCTTCTCTTTTAGCTCTTGAAGAATAATTGCACTAAGTTGAATGGGATTATAATAATTTCCGGCAATATTCACTTTTACCAAGTTGTCTTGATCATCGTTGATAATTTTATAACCCAAATAATCGGTGTGGGCAGAAATGTCGTGATAATTTTTACCCAGCAATCGTTTTACGCTAAAAATGGTTCTTTCTGGATGTTGGGCAATAAGCTGTTTTGCTTTGCTTCCAACCAATGGGATATTATTATCGTCGAAATGCACCACTGATGGAACAATAAAATTTTGGTTATTTCCTACCAATTTTGGATGTAATTCTCCTTTCGGAGTATAGGCAACCAATGAGTTGGTAGTACCTAAATCTATCCCCACAACCACGTTGGGTTTTTCAATTGCTCCAGAAGCAATATTGATACTTATTTTAGCCATTAGTTTGATTATGAATTGAAGTAATCAATTCAATTGCAAAGTTAGTTCGTTCTGACTATAGAATCAAAAAACTATTGCCATGAAAATGGACATTTTATGACCTTAAACTTACATTTCTTTAGATAGTGCAGCCCGAATCCTATCCTATTTTTGCAGCGCAATCAAAACGAAAAAATGAAAATCAAAAGTTTATTCAGTATGTTAGCACTTTCTCTTGTAGGAAGCTTGTCTGCACAAACAGTTTACACAGATACCGTTGTTATGGGTCCCGGGTATGCAAATGAAGTATTTTACAATGTTGCAACAGGTGTAAAAACCAAAAGCATCATGAACAAATGGCACATTGCACACACCAGCAACACCCGCGACAATTGCATCAAAGCAAATCATGCGAATGGATCACAGTCATTTGTGAAGGTTTATGCTTATCCAAAAGGCGATAATTCAGCGTATGCTTCAATGGATACTACTGGATGGTCTAGTTGGAATACATTTACCAACGACGCACACAAACATGAGTTAGGTGCTTTTAATCAAAGTTTGAATAAAGCAAATCCATGGGATTTTTCTTGGGGAACTTACAATTCAGGTACGCACATTATTACCGGCGACTCTCTATTTTTGGTTGTTGTAAACAATGGAACCAGCACAGACTATATCAAATTTATGCCTATTGCACAATATCCAAATGGAGATTTTACTTTCCGTTATGATGTTGTTGGTGGAACCAAAAACAGTTCAATTATTGACACGTTAAAACAATCTGCTGCAAATGGCGGTGCTTATAAATACTTTAACTTTACAACAAAATCTATAAGTGTTGAGCCTAACGGAGGTGATTGGGATTTGAATTTCACTCGCTACTATGAACCAACTTTCAATGGTAGCGCTTATGTACCTTATGGGGTTATGGGTGTTCAATCAAAAAGAGGAACTTTGGTTTCTAAAATCGAAAATACTTTATGGGATGATTTGAAAGCAAATGGTCAAATGTTTATAGATTCTTCAAGAGATACAACCGGTGGAATTGGTTTCCAAAACGACTTATCTAGAATTGGTTCTAAGTGGAAAACATTCAATGGCCAAAGCTATGACATGGTTGCTGATTTGAACTACATCGTTGAGAAAAAAGTGGGTTCAAGTTTTGAATATTGGGCAATCCAATTTACTGGTTTTGTTGGATCTAGCGCAGGACGAATTATTTTAAACAGAACAAAATTGGGAGCAACTACTTCAGTAAATAACCTATCAAACAATGTAAGTGTTTTCCCTATCCCTACTACAAACAACATTTATGTGAAACCATTAACTGGTGCCAAAATCCAAACCATTATTTTAAGAAGTATGGATGGAAGAGTGGTTCGCAATGCGAGTAACAACAACTTCAATGCAAGTGATGCCGCACAATTGTCGATTGCAGATATGCCAACTGGCCAGTACATCATTGAAGTTCAAACTTCTATGGGTTCTCACTCACAAATTATTTCAAAAAACTAATTCAAGATAACTCTTGAAAAAGTTACTATTCATATTTTTCATTTTATTTAATATTGGGTTTTCCAAAGCCCAGTTTGCCGAGAGGGTTTTGTTGGTCGTTGACCAACAAAACCAACCCTTGGTGAATTTTGAAGTTACATTGCAATTTCTTGATCCCTCAGGAAAAGCACTTCACTCTCAATTGTCTTTAACCGACAATGATGGACAAATCACAACCACATCTGCCCTTCCCATTTCCGTAATTATTGACCCTGAATTAGGGAAAATTGAAAACGCAAGAATCGCACCGTGGTTGAATACCGAAAAAGAATTAAAAATTCAGGTAACCACCGAAATCAACAGAATTAATCCAGTTTCAATTACCGGCTCATTGAGTCCGCGATTGGCAACACAAAATCCTTATGCAGTTGAAGTTATTTCTCAAAAAACAATTGCATTAATGGGGGCACAGAATTTAACCGATGTGCTACAAAATCAATCAAATATACAACTAAGCCAAGATCCAGTTTTAGGAAGTTCGATTCAACTTCAAGGACTTGGTGGTCAAAATGTGAAAATTTTAGTAAACAGCGTTCCGATGATTGGCCGAACGAATGGCAACCTCGATATTTCTCAAATTCCAATGAATAATGTGGAACGTATTGAAATTATTGAAGGACCAATGAGTGCTGTTTACGGCTCCGACGCAATTGGTGGCGTTGTGAATATTATAACAAAAAAACCGATCTCAAACTTGAATCGGGTGCAAACAAATTCATACATTGATGGTGTTGGCAATACAAACATCGATGCCAATTTCCAACTTGGAAACTTAAGCAGAAAATCTCGAATTGGGTTGGTTTGTGACATGGGCCGTCAGTTTTTTGGAGGGACAGATTTTGATCCTTCTACCCGTTCGGCAGATTGGAAACCAAAAACAAAACTTTTTGGTTCAATTGGGCTCAATTACCAATTGAAAAAATCAAACCACCTTTTGAGATACAGTGCGTTTCACGAAAAAATTACAGACCGAAGCGATGCAGAATACAATCTCATTACTGTTACTGGTTACAACAACTATTTCAACACTTACAGAAACGACTTTCTATCGTTATCAGACTTTACCTTGAATAAGCGCAATAAGTTGCAGTTTCAAAACAGTTTCAACATTTACGAACGCACAAAAACCATGGTGCGTAGAAATTTGGTAGAAGGTACAGAAACCCTAACGCGTGGAGAAGACCAGGACACAACTGTAAATTACCAAGCCAATTTCAGGGGATTTTGGAGTCACCAAAGTGCAAATAAAAAATTAGAATGGTTAACCGGTTACGAAGGCCAATATGAATCGCTTCAAACCAAAAGGGTATTGAAAAAAGATGGAATTTTTGACATGGGTGTTTTTAGCACAGTAGATATCAATTTGTCGCCAAAGATTCAAATTAAACCTTCTGTTCGTTTTGTATACAACAATCAATTCGGCACCAACCCATTGCCTGGCGTTTTGGGTAATAACTTTAAAATTGCACCGATTATACCGTCGTTGCAATTAAAATTCAATGCAACCAAACATTTGATTCTGAGGGGTTCTTATGCCAGGGGATTTAGGGCACCAAGCATCAAAGAATTGTATTTCTTATTTGTAGACATTAACCATAATGTGCAAGGCAATCCAATGTTAACAACAGAAACTGCGCATAATTTTATCGCCTCTGTTGATTACCGTCATAACATTAACAAAATATCGGCGGTTACTTTTAAATTGTCATACTTTAAAAATTACGTAACCAACCAAATCCAATTGGCATTGGTTGATAGCAGATCGAATTTGTACCAATATATCAATATTGGCAAAATGAATTCACAAGGAATAAATTCTCAAATTGAATACTTCTATAATCAATTGCAAATCAAATTAAGTTCAAGCTGGATCAATAACCAAAGTTTGAGCGATCAAGGAAATAGTTGGAGAAAATGGAATGTTATTCAATCGGGATTAAATTTGATGTACACATTTCAGAAGCCTAAAGTATCTTTGCAATTGTTTAGCAGATACACCGGTAAAAACTATGGATATGAAGAGTCAGGAAAACCTTTTGAAATTGCACCTTATTTCCTTGCCGATATGAGTTTGTCTGTTCCTTTCTTGAAAGATCATATTGTGATTCAAACAGGTTGTAAAAATATTTTTGGGGTAACTCAGGTATTGTCTTCTGCTTCAACAGGATCGGTTCATAATAATGGGAATGGCAATTTAAATGTGGCCAATGGAAGAAATTTATTTGTAAGTGTAAAAATCAATTTGTAAAAAGTGAAACTCAAATTCAATCCCTTCGTACTTTTTTCAATTGTCCTTATTGCATTTTTTTCTTGCGAAAAGCCTGAATCTCTTTACAAACTACCCACTATCCCTCAAGGACTTCAAACTCAAACTTTTGCAATGGGCGAGAATTATTCGAATCAACTTTGGTTTGATTTCGAAACCCAAAAAACAACCGTGAATACTTATGGCAATTGGGACATTGCCGTTTCTTGCCAAGACGAACCTTCGGTAGTTATATGTGGCGGAAAAAATACCAATTTTTCAGTTGCCGAGTTTGAAAATGTGAATTTTAAAGATATTGATGCTTCATATTTAACAACAGCAAAATGGAAATTTGATCAACCAAGTGGGAATATTGATTCGTCTGCTTTTGGCCGATGTTTTAATAAAGTAGTTGATGGATATGAGGGAAAATCTTCAATTTTCGTATTAGACCTTGGCGAAGATTCCTTAAAGAGCTTTCGATATATTAAAATTCAATTTATTGGAGTAAAAGGTGGTACTTATCAGTTTAAATGGGGCTACGTAAATGTTCCAGCCTTGGCCTATTTGACGCAAATGGTAACCGACCCAACACGAAACTACGTTTATTACTCTTTTTCAAAGAAAGATGTGGTAGTAAATGAGCCAGTTGCTAGCGAAGATTGGGATTTGGTTTTCACCACCTACAAAGAATCTATCAACGACCCTAATGGTGTTCCCTATTCATATATCATTCGTGGGGCTCTTGCTAATTTAAAAACCATATCGATTGCACAAATAGACAAGGGCATTGTTTATGAAGCCTGCGACAAAACTTTTGCCGCACAACAAAAATTCAGCAATAATGCAGACGAAATTGGCTACGATTGGAAAGAATACAGTCAGTCTAGCGGAAAATACACCATTATACCAAATAAATATTATATCATAAAAACGTCAACCAACGATTATTTTAAATTAAAGTTTGTTGATTTTTATGACGACCAAGGCCGTAAAGGTTATCCCAAAATGGCTTGGCAAATCCTTCCTTAATAATTAATATTGTAATTCTAATGAAATTATTGATCTCAACCTTAATTCTAAGCGTAACTGCTTCAATTGCAACTGCGCAACATTCATCTCATTCAATTCCGTTGGCCGATACAGTTACCAAAGAAAAACACCTTAAAAACTTACGTCAACTTACGTTTGGGGGCGACAACGCAGAAGCTTATTTCAGTTTTGATAGCAAGGCATTGACATTCCAAAGCAACAACGCAAAATGGGGTGTAAAATGCGATCAAATATTCCATAGCAATATTGAAAGTTTCTCAAATAACGGAAGCTATCAACCACCAATGTTAAGCACTGGACAAGGACGAACTACCTGTTCTTATTTCATGCCAGGCAACGAAACTATTTTATATGCTAGTACACATTTAGGAGGTAAAGAATGTCCCCCTACCCCAGAAACTTCTGGAGCATACTTGTGGCCAATTTACGCTGATTTCGACATTTTTGTTGCCGATAAAAAAGGAAATATTATCAAACAATTGACCCATGAAAAAGGTTACGATGCTGAAGCGACCGTTTCTCCTGATGGCAAGTCAATTGTATTTACAAGTACCCGTAGCGGTGACCTAGAATTATGGATCATGGATATCGACGGGTCTAATCCACGTCAAATTACATTTGGTTTGGGTTATGACGGCGGTGCATTCTTTTCACCAGACAGCAAGAAATTGGTATTTAGGGCTTCTCGTCCACAAACTCCAGAAGAGATAACTAAATATAAGGATTATTTATCAAAAAACCTAGTGGCTCCAACCAACATGGAGATTTACACAGTAAATGTAGATGGTAGCGACTTGAAACAAGTAACGCATTTAGGCAAAGCAAACTGGGCTCCATTTTATCATCCTTCACAAAAGAAAATCATCTTTTCTTCGAATCACCATAGCACAAGGGGATATGATTTCCAATTGTATATGATAGATATTGATGGAAACAATGTAGAGAAAATTACCAATGCAAGTATTTTCAATGCATTTCCAATGTTTTCACCTGATGGAAAAAAACTCGTCTTTAGCAGCAACAGAAACAATGGTGGAACAAGAGACACGAATTTGTTTATTGCTGACTGGGAAGACTAATGCTCGTTAAAAGCCAAGCCATTGTAATAAAGAAAATACCCTACACCGACCATGCATCAGTGGTGTCGATGTATACCCGTGAAATTGGGTTACAGCGTTTTCTGGTTCAAGGTTTGCATAAAAAAATTAGCAAAAACGCCTACTATCAATTGGGCAATACGGTTGAAATTGTTTTTAACCACAAAACAAATCCCGGCTTATTGCGTGTCAAAGAAATCTCTTCCATTGGAGTTCAAAGTGCTTACGACGATTTTGGAATTCAGCAGGTAAAATGGTTTTACCTCGAAATAGTAAGCCACTCGTTACAAGATGACCATTCCGACCCTGGACTCTTTGATTTTATTTATGGTCACTTTTTAAAATTGACGCATGGGGCCAATTTGAATTTCTTGCCCATTACTTTCCTCCTGGGGCTTGGAATGGAGTTGGGATATGAAATTGATTGGCATGCAGGACAAAATGCCGCAATTGATCTTACAACGGGTAATTTGGCCACAAATGCAACTCCCATCTTCTTCAAATCTGATTCGTGGATGAATCAGTCTATTTTGAAAATTATGGACGGAGATCTTCCAGAATTATCCAAATCAGAAAGACGCATGATAGTGGACAAGCTTGTTGCGCATTTGCAACATCATCTTTTCCCTCAAAAACAACTTTTGTCGTTAGAAATTTTTGATATGCTTAATTCGCAGTAGCTGCGCTTTCATTGAGCATTTTCACACACAATTCAACCATATTTGAAGACCCAATATAAATGGGTGCTCTTTGGTGTAAATCTGTGCATACCAAATCAAGAATACGGCCTTGACCTGTTGAGGCTGCCCCACCCGCTTGTTCAACAATAAATGCCATTGGGTTGCATTCATACATCAAACGCAATTTGCCATTTGGTGTTTTTTCTGTTGCGGGATACATAAAAATACCACCTTTCAATAAATTACGGTGAAAATCTGCAATCAAACTTCCAATATAACGCGCACCATAAGGGCGGTTGGTTTCTTTGTCTTTTACTTTACAGTGGTCAATGTAATTGCGAATACCTTCTGGAAAATCAGCATAATTGCCTTCGTTCACACTAAATATTTTTCCATCTTGAGGGATTTGAATATTCGGGTGAGACAAGCAAAACTCTTGAATACTATCGTCTAGGGTAAAGCCATTCACACCCAAACCTGTGGTATAAACCAACATTGTGCTGCTTCCGTAAATGACATAACCTGCAGCCACTTGGTGTTTGCCTTTTTGCATGCAATCTTCTGCAGTGGGTGCTTGGGTATAATTTGAACGACGGTAAATTGAAAAAATGGTACCAATACTTGCATTTACATCAATATTACTGCTCCCATCTAGAGGATCAATGGCAATGATGTATTTTTCGTTTTCGCATCCCTCAATAAAAACAGGATCATCATTTTCTTCAGAAATAATTACACTTACTTCACCACTTTTAGATAATGCCGCAATAAAAACTTCATTGGCAATAACATCTAATTTCTTTTGTTCTTCACCATGGGTGTTTGTAGAACCGTGATTTCCTAAAATGTCAACCAAGCCAGCCTTTCGCACATCTCTGTTTACAACTTTTGCCGCCAACTCCAACGATCTAAAAATTCTGCTAAGTGATCCACCTGCATCTTTATATAAAGATTGTTGGTCTACGATAAATTGTTCTAATGTGATTAATCCGGAATGAGGCATAGGGTAATTGTGATATTTTAGTATTTATTTTGCAAAACAACAACAAATAAATATATTTTACCCTATCATTCACAAAGAAGAAATGAAGATTTACAAATTCGGTGGTGCATCTGTGAAAGATGCTGCAGGCGTTAGAAACGTTGCAAGCATCATTGCAAAAGAAAAAAACAACGATGTTTTGGTGGTTATCAGCGCCATGGGCAAATCAACCAATGCCCTTGAAACCCTTGTAAATGCTGCTTTCAAGAATGATAAATCTGCTTCATCTATTCTGAAAGACTTTATTGAATCTCACAATCAATTGCTAACTGAACTTTTCGAAGAAAACTCATTTATCTGGACAAACGAGGTTAGAAATTTATTTTTAGAATTAGAGTGTTTGATTGATAATGAGAACCTAAAAGACGATTACGACTTCCTATACGATCAAATTGTAAGCTTTGGAGAATTAATTTCTACACGCATTGTGAGTGCTTATCTTTTGAGCCAAAATATCCAAAACCAATGGCTCGATGCGCGCAACTTTATTATTACCGATAGCCGTTACCGCGATGCAAAAGTGCAATGGGAAGAAACAGAACGTGTTGTTACCAACCGATTAAAGCCACTTTCAGCCAAGAATTTAATTATCACTCAAGGATTTATAGGCAAAGGTGAATCTGGAGAAACCACAACCCTAGGCCGTGAAGGAAGCGATTATAGTGCTGCAATTTTTGGAAAACTGCTTGGAGCCGAGTCTGTAACCATTTGGAAAGATGTTGCCGGTGTGATGAACGCCGACCCAAAGAAATTTGAAAATACCGTTCTCATCTCTGAGTTAAGTTATAACGATGCCATTGAATTGGCATATTATGGGGCTTCTGTAATTCATCCTAAAACCATTCAACCACTTAAAGCGGCGAACATCCCTTTATATGTAAAGTCGTTTTTGAACGTTGATCAACCTGGAACCAAAGTGAGCGAATTTTCTAAACCCTTGTCGGTTCCATGTAAAATTCACAAATCGAATCAGTTGATGTTAGAAATTAGCACCAAAGATTTCAATTTCATAGTAGAAGAACATTTGAAACAGATTTTTGAGGCGTTAAGCAATTTCAAAGTTCGTGCGCACATCATGCAAAATTCAGCCATCCACTTCCGTTGCGTGGTTGACGACAAAGAAAACAAACATTTGCCATTGGTAAACCATTTAACAGAAATGGGATTGAATATCAATGTAATTGAACATTTAGAACTATTGAGTATTTACCAGCCTGAAGCCATTTCAACTGAGGAAGTAAATAAGTTTGGAAAAATTATCATGCAACAAAACATGGGCAATGCTGCTCATTTTGTTGTGTCTAAATAATTCAGCTATTGCAGAATTAACTTCTGTCCAATACTAATTGAATTCTTTTCTATATTATTCAATTTCTTCAACTTATCTACCGAAATACCATATTTGGTTGCAATACTGTACAAGGTATCTCCTGGTTTTACAAAGTGAATATTGGCAACATCGCTCATTGTTTTTGAGGGACTTGTATCGTTTGATGATCCTTTTTCTCTGCGTAATTTGAGCACTTGGTCTTCAGAAATTGATTTCCCTTTCAAATTGTTCCAAGCAATGATTGAATCTGGTTTTAGATTGTACAATCGGGCAATTGAAAAAACTGTTTCATTGCGGAGCACCGTGTGGTATTTGGACTTAATGGTTTCGCGGGTGTCTACAAAGTTTTCTGCATGTTCAGCAGGTTTCATCGAGGGACTCAATACCAAAATCTGGCCTTGTTTCACTTCTGCCCTTTCTAAATCGTTCCAACGCACCAAATTCAAGACCGACGTTTTGTACTTTTCTGCAATCTGTTCAATGGTTTCTCCTTTTTGCACCTCATGCATATTCTCAGCAATTACTTTTTTACGCTGATTGATTACAGCAGTTGCTTCGGTTTGATTTGTTTTAGGTTTTTCAGGGGCCAATTTGGGTGGGGATGCTCTTTTTTCTTTCAAATAAATAACTTCTCCTACCGCAGGTTCTTGACCAGGTTCAAGCTTGTTCTTCTTATAAAGTTGACGTATTTTCACAGCATATTGCTGAGAAATGTCGCGCATTGACTCGCCTTTTTTCAATATGTGGGTTTCCTCAGACCCACTGCTGCGTTTTGGTCGTAAGAAAATAATCTCTCCGGGGTTGATCATTTCTCCCTCAGACAAATCGTTGTAACGATAAATTTGCCAAGAGCCTACTTTGTGTTTCTTTGCAACATCGGAAGCGCTTTCTCCTTCTTTTGCACCAACGGCAGGAACGCCGTTAATACTCATCATATCGGGTTGATTGGGTGACCCCTTGAAATATTCTTCCCCCAAAACAACCATACTGTCGTATAATGACAAACGGTATTTTCGAATGATATTCGACAAAATTGTTCCGTAGGCAGGGTTTGTGGCATAGCCAGCTTCACGCAAACCATTGGCCCATCCTTCATAATCGGTAGGACTTAATTCAAACAATGCTGCATATCGAGAACTTCCTTTTAAAAACAACGAGTGGTCGCGATAGCTTTCGATTGCTGTTTCATAACCTCTAAAACATTCGTCTTTGGCATCGTCATCGGCAAGGCAGAATTTACCATTCCAATTTTTTCTACACTTTATCCCAAAGTGGTTATTACATTCTCTAGACAACTTGCTATTTCCACTTGCACTCTCCAAAACACCTTGTCCCAAAGTAATACTTGCCGGAACACCATGCACCCTCATTTCTTGCATGGCAGCTTGCTTGAATGAATCGATATAATCTCTCGTATTCATAGTGTTTTGGGCAGTTGCCGTAGAAAACACTATGGAAATAATGGCTATTAAAAAATTGTATAAAACGCGTCTAATCTTCATTGATAATATGAATTCAAGTCAAACCTAATAAAAGCAATCTTTTTGGCTGAAATTACTTTTAAACAATCTCTGAGTAAATTAGACCAAAGTCACAAAAAAATCCATTCAATTCGTGTATTTTTGTATTTCCTATGTTTAGAAAATTTATTTTCACAGCAGTATTAAGCGTATTCACTTTTGCAAACGCTTTTGCAGGCGGTTTCCCTAAACCAAAATTTGTTGCTTCTTTTAGTAAGCCAAATGCCAAAGCTGGCGATATTATTGAAATTGTAATCAAGTTTGACGTTCCTAAAGGATTTCACGTTTTCTCTGAAAAAAGTGATTGCCCTGAGGATGATGGTCCGCAACGTGCAATGATCGATTTCAAATCTAACACTTCTTACCAGCTGATTGGTAAATTTAGAGGTGTTGGCGACCATATGGTTAAGGAAGATGAAGTTTGGCATTGTTCATCTGGGGAATTCATTGACAAAGGAGAATTCCGCCAAAAAATCAAAGTACTTTCAACCATTTCTGAAATTGAAATGACCATCAACGGTCAAATTTGCAACGAATCAGGTTGCGATAACATCCGCGACGTAGTGGTAAAAACACCTGCGTTAACTGTTCAAGGCAAAATTGAAGCAGCAGCGCCTGAAATTGTTGCAACTGAAACTACACCTACTACCGAGACAATAGACTCTACCCCAGTTGTTGCCTCTGAACAAATTGTAACAGCCGGAACAGCACATTATAAAAAAGAAAATGGACATGGCGTTTGCCAAACAAAAACTTTCAACGGAGTGCAAAGCGCAGAAACCAACGAAAGTTCTTGGGGTTTATTCATTTTGGCGCTGATAAGCGGATTTGCTGCGTTGTTAACGCCTTGCGTATTCCCAATGATTCCAATGACCGTTTCGTTTTTTATTAAAAATAAAAATAGAAAAATAGCATTAAGAGATTCTTTCCTTTTTGCCGCTTCAATCATTGCTTTTTATACCATCATTGGAACAATTGTGGCTTACACGTTTGGTGCAAGCGCAGCAAACTGGATTAGTACACATTGGATACCCAATATTTTCTTTACCGTTATTTTCATCGTGTTTGCGGCAAGCTTTTTTGGAGCATTTGAAATTGTATTGCCAAGTTCAATAGTAAACAGCGTAGACAAACAAGCCGACAGAGGTGGAATTACTGGCCCAATATTTATGGCAATTACCATTGCCTTGGTTTCTTTCTCTTGTACCGGACCCATTGTTGGTACCGTTATGGTTGAAGCCGTTCAAGGTGGTGCACTCAGGCCAATTATAGGAATGTTCGGATTTTCATTGGCATTTGCTTTGCCTTTTGGATTGCTTGCATTGTTCCCATCTTGGTTAAATAATTTACCAAAATCTGGTGGTTGGTTAAACAGCGTAAAAGTTGTTTTGGGATTCATTGAATTGGCATTTGCATTGAAATTCTTGAGCATCCCTGATCAAACATATCACTGGGGAATTTTAGACAGAGAAATTTACTTGGCCATATGGATTGTCATTTTCAGTTTACTTGGATTATATCTCCTAGGAAAAATCAGATTTGCCCACGATGATGCAGTTGAAAAACTAAACATTTTAAGATTATCATTGGCAGTTGTTGTGTTTTCTTTTGTAATGTATATGATTCCTGGAATGTGGGGAGCTCCTTTGAAAGGATTGGCAGGTTATTTACCTCCACTTTCATCGCAAGACTTTAAATCGGGAGGGAATTCGCATTCTAGTGAAAATACTATTTGTGGAACGGCTAAATATTCGGATGGAAGTTTAAATATCCCTCATGATATTCAAGGATATTTTGATTATGAAGAAGCATTGGCATGTGCAAAATCGCAAAACAAGCCTCTTTTTATCGACTTTACTGGCCATGGCTGTGTAAACTGTCGTAAAATGGAAGAAAAGGCCTGGTCGCATCCTGAAGCGTTAAAGTTATTGAAGGACAAATATGTGGTTGTTGCCCTATATGTAGATGACAAGAAAATAAAACTTCCTAAGAATGAGTGGTTTATTGGAAATGCATCTGGAAAACAAATTACCATGTTGGGTGAGAAAAATGCCGAAATTGAAGAATGCTATTTTGGTAAAACTACCCAGCCACTTTATTGCATTATGGATGGAAATGAGAATTTATTACAACCTGCTTATGGTGCTGAATTTTTCAATTTCAAAAGTGAACCATTCATTCAGTTTTTGAAAGATGGTGTTGCTAGCTTTAATAAAATTAAAAAATAATGGACGCTTCTTCAGTAAAAACCCATTTTCTAGAAGCCCAACAAACCTTAGAAAGTTTTTTGAGCAATGAGAATAACTTCCAACTTATTTTTAACGCAGCTGAAACCATTACAACCGCATTTAATCAAGGTGGTAAAATAATATCTGCTGGCAACGGCGGTAGCCATTGCGATGCCATGCACTTTGCTGAAGAATTAACTGGCCGCTATAAGAACAATAGAAAGGCATTGCCCGCCATCGCCATCAGCGACCCGAGCCATTTGTCATGCGTTGGAAATGATTATGGTTATGAATTTGTGTTTTCGAGATACGTTGAAGCACTTGGAAACAGTGGTGATATTTTTTTAGGCATCAGCACCAGTGGCAATAGCAAAAATATCATAAACGCCATTGATGTTGCTAAAAGCAAGGGAATGTTCGTAATTGGTTTAACTGGTAAAGATGGAGGCAAAATTGGACCGATGTGCGACATAGAAATCCGTGCACCGCATTCAGAATTTGCCGATAGAGCCCAAGAGATACATATCAAAGTTATCCATGCTTTGATAGATACCATAGAAAAACTCATGCATTTGGCATAAATTATTAATTACTCAATTTTATCGTAGGGATTTTCGTGATTCCATTCTTTTTTATACCATTCAGGAACAACTGCTTTGGGTAAAAATGCCACCCAATACTTTTTCCCAATAATGGCAATTAGGATACCAGCTATGGTACCGCTAATATGTCCCTCATGAGAAACCTGTGGAAGCAAAGGCAACAATCCCCACCAACTGCTACCATAAAAAACAACGGCAACAAATAAAATTGCATAGAGCTTTTTGTTTGGTTGAAGGAGAATGATGGTTATAATGAAAGCCATAAATGAGTAGACCCAAGTTGAAGCACCAATAATGAGTTGATTGGGTTTACCTAAGAAAAAGAGAATTACAGATGACAAAAGATACTGCAATATAAAAAACCGCAACCATGATTGTGGAAACAGAAGTAAAAAAAGGATGGAAAGAGAAACAAAAGAAATGAGATTTCCGCCAATATGATCTAAATTTTCATGGAACCAACAACCGGTAAAACTGGTATAAAACTTGGCAAAGTTTCTAGGGTGTAATGCGTAAGAATCGGTATTAAAAGGATTTTGATTTTGATAAACGAGAATCAAAATAAGTGTTACAACAATTAAATAGAAGATAGACCTATTTAATTGTTTATTTTTCATTTGTCGGCTAAATTAAAAGTAACATTCACCCAAGTATCGTCGAAAGTTACATCAAATTTTTTGTAGAAGTCAATTGCAGATTGGTTCCAATCTAACACTTGCCAAGAAAGTCTTTCAAACTTGCGTTTTTTAGCAAAAGAAATACAGTGATTGAGCAGCGCTGTGCCAATACCATTTCTTCGGTAAGATTCTTTTACTATAAGATCTTCAAGGTAAAGCACAGGGCCTTTCCAAGTAGAATAACGAATATAACAAACGGCAGTGGCCACAATTTGCTCATCTATTTCACAAACCCAACAAAAAACGAAAGGATTATTTGCCAAACAAAACTGCGAAAGTATGTCGGCATCTGTAATCACTTCATTTGGGGCTTTTTCATACGCTGCAAGTTCACAAATAAGGGTGTGAACCGATATAAAATCGGGCGCTTCGGCTTGACGAATTTCCATTTAATTAGCGAATCGCTAGTTTGAGTGTTTTGGTGTAATCACCACTTTTAACTTGAATGAAATATACTCCTTTATCTAAAAGTGCATCCATTACGCCTATTTTCACTTTTCCTTCAATGTAATCTGATTTTTTGATTACGTAAGAATATACAACTTTACCCAACACATCATTTACCAAAATAACCGAATTAGGGAAATCTACTTCAGAAAAATTAAGATTTACAAAAAAGTATGATCCGTTTACTGGGTTAGGATTAAGACTAAACTCAGGACCAACAGTAGAAAGCACAGGGTTAACTTCTTCATTTCCATGATTAGAAGGGGTGCTAGCCACAAGGGATAACGATATTAAAAAGAAAAAGATTGTGAGTAGTTTTCTATTCATTGGTGCAAATATCCAAAAAAAAAGGCACTTAAACAAGTGCCTTTAAAATTTTCCAAAAGGAAGAAATTATTTTTTAACTTCTTCTTTTTTAGCGTCAGCAGCAGGAGCAGCTTCAGTAGTAGCAGCGCTATCTTTAACTGTAGAATCTGCAGGAGCAGCTTCAACTGGAGCAGTTGTTGAATCTGTGTTAGTTGAATCAGCAGGAGTAGTTTCAGTAGTGTTACCACCACAAGCAGCGAAAGCGAATACTACGCAAGCTGCCAAAGCAAAAGTGATTTTTTTCATGTTATTTGTTTTTCCTATTTAAGTGTGGTGCAAAAATATAACGAAGTTTAGAATATACAAAAAAAAAATAAAAAAAAATTAAAAAAAACTCAGCATAACGTCCCTTATCTGAAATTTCTTTTCACCTGTTTCATGTCTTCAAATCCAATTTTTATTGGAATATAAATTTATTATTAATTATATATCAATGTTTTAAGTTTTAACATTTAGAATATTTTCTACACTAGAGAAGCACATTTAAATGATCGTAAAAGGCAATAATTTTCTTGAATTTTTTGCGCATTTTTTCGCAGCAAACGGAATTTTTGCGTTTTTTAATCAATTTTTAATCCTTTTAGAAAGAAAATCAGTTGCTTTCAGTGATTTTTTCTGACTAAAAAATCGTTATTTCCACGAATTCAAAAAACAACTACTTTTGTAGCAATGCAAACTGTAGAAAATAGGTTCATTGCCGTTATCGCAATTATTTATGCTGTTGGAGTTGCCGGCTTTATTATTCCCTCATTAAATCCCTTGTTTATTTGGCTTACCCCTATCAATATTTTAGGCACTTTTATCATTGCCTGGATATTTCATAAAAAATGGGAAATCAACCATTTTTTGATGATTGCCGTCATTGGTTTGATGGGATTTTTCATAGAACTGGCAGGAGTAAAAACACAAGCTATTTTTGGGTCTTATTATTACGGTGCTACCCTTGGTAAAAAATGGCAATCCGTGCCCTATTTGATTGGAATAAATTGGGCTGCCATGGTGTTTTATACTTCTAGCTTATTGGCAGGTAGAATAAAAAACAATTTGGGAATAGCATTCTTAGGTGCATGCATCATGACAATTTATGATTATTTTCTAGAACCCGTTGCAATACGATACGATTTTTGGCATTGGAAATCGAATATTGTACCACTTCAAAATTATATAGCTTGGTTTGTGATTTCATTCATCATGCATTTGATACTTAATGCCGCTAGCAAACCCATCAAAAACAAAATGGCATCGGCCTTATTCTTTATCCAACTCGGCTTCTTTCTCATTCTTCATATATACGTCAGATTATTTTAAAAGCAACGATCTTTATACGATCAAAAAGGGCTTCAAATTGAAGCCCTTTTTGTTTTGTTTTTTTCTAAATTTTATAGCGGACAATCAACGCTCAAATACATGGCGTCAATTTCATTGATGTATCTTTCCATAACAACCTTGCGTTTTACTTTCAACGTAATGGTCATATCGCCATTTTCAACACTAAATGGCTCTCTTTTTACCAAGAAATTTTTAATGCGCTCGAACTTAGCCAAATTATTCGACATCTTCTTTGCTTCTTGCGCTATCCAAGCCGTTAACTCCTCATCATGAATAAAATCATTTTCACCTTTCAACAAATCTAATTTACCTGGAATTTGCTCTCTTATTGCCTCTTCACTTGGAACAATTATCGCTGTTAAGAACTCACGCTTATCGCCAATAATGAAAATTTGATCAATGCGGCTGCTTTTTAAATATACATTTTCAATTTGTGTAGGATAAATATTTTTACCCAAAGAGGTTTTTAACATGTTTTTCAACCTATCGGTGATTTTTAAATACCCCCTATCAAATCTACCTATATCACCAGTATGGAACCATCCATCAGCATCAAATACATTGTCGGTTTCTGCCTTATTTTGGTAATAGCCCTTCATAATATTTGGACCTTTACATAAGATTTCTCCTTCCGCACTTTCAAACGTTGGATTAAAAGAATCATACGTTTGAATGGTAATAATTTCCAAAGTTTCAATATTCTGAATGGCAACCTGTTGGCGAGGTCCTACCCTTCCTACTGTACCATAAATCTGGCGATCAAATTCATTCACAGTTACAAACGGAGATGTTTCCGTAAGCCCATATCCCTCCTGAACTTTAAGACCCAAATTGGCAAAAAACTCACCCACATGCGGAGGCAATGCGCCACCACCCGATACAAACATTTTCAATCGACCGCCCATTTTGGCTTTGATTTTACTGAAAACCAATTTCTCAGCCAACTTATTTTGAATAGAAATAAGAGCACTTGGTGTTTTACCAGAATCCAATTGCTTGCGGTATTTTTCACCTACAGCCAAAGCCCACCAGAATATTTTCGCTTTAACCCCTCCACCTTCCGTGGCATTTTTAACTACTTTTTCATGTACCCTTTCTAACAAACGAGGCACTGTTGCCATCAATGTTGGTCGCATTTCATTGATATTGCTTGCTACTTTTTCAATGTTTTCAGCAAAAGCCACTTGTGCACCAATAAATAGTCCCAAATACATGGTTGCCATTCTTTCAAATACATGGCTTAGTGGCAAATAGGATAAATATAAGTCGGTTTTTTCAATGGCAGGACAAAGTTCTTGGGCATCATAACAATCACTCATGAAATTATAGTGGGTTAACATGGCTCCTTTTGGCACTCCCGTTGTGCCACTGGTATAAATCAACGTAGCCAAATCTTCTTTCCCTACTGTTTCAAATTGAGCTTCGATTTTTTCTTTGTTCCCAGCATAAGACGCAGCACCTTGTTCAATGATACTTGAGTAATTAACTACCTTTTCTGTTTCTTCATGGTCTGAAGGCACATAAATTACTTTTTCAATGGTAGGACAAGTTTCTTCTGTTTTCAGAAATTTCTTTAGAAGGAAATTATTTCCAACAAACAGCATTTTAGAACCACTGTCGTTGATAATAAAAGATGTTTCCTCTGGCGTTAAAGTTGGGTAAATGGAAACATTCACCAATCCCAATTTTTGCAAAGATTGGTCAAGCACATAATACTGAGGACAATTTTCAAGTAAAATAGCAACTCGGTCACCTTTTACCAATCCGTGAGAGATTAAATAAGAGGTAACTGCATCTATTTGCTCTAACAAATTAGCATAGGTAAATTCAGTCCAAGTACCTTTGATTTTTTGGAATAAATAAAGCCTTGATGGAGTATGAATATTGTGTGCAGCATTTAAGAAAAAATGGTGCAGTGATTTAAATTGTGGCTCAGATTTAAATCGAGCTTCAATCTTTGATGTATCTATCATAATTGCTTTCAATAAAAAGCAAATATGAGTGTAAAATATGAAAAAACAAAAATCGAAAAGTCGTAATCAAGAAATTGAATTTAAGGATTTCCCTTAAACCGATTCTGCTTCTACTGCTTCAACCTCAGGCACCATGCGTTTTAACAAGTTTTCAATACCTGATTTTAACGTCATTGTTGATGAGGGACAACCACTGCAACTGCCTTTCATTTGAACAGTTACAACACCATTTTTGAAGCTTTTAAAATCAATGGCACCGCCATCCATTTCAACCGCAGGACGCACATGGTCTTCAAGCAATTGTTTAATTTTACGTTCAATTTCAGTTTCTTCTTCAGAACTTAATTCGCGTTTTGCTGAAACAATTTCTTTGCCATCTTCCAACCATTCAGTGAAAAAATTACGCAAATCAGGAATCAAATCAAACCATTCGTAATCGCTATTTTTAGTAACACTTACAAAGTTGTTCATGATAAAAACACCTTTAACAAATGACATTTCAAACAAGGCCTTTGCCAATGCACTGTTTTCTGCCAATTCTTTGGTTCTGAAATCAGCGCTGTCATTTGGCAATAACATTTTGTTTGCAACAAATTTCATACTTTCAGGATTCGGAGTTGCCTCAGCGTAAACAGTGATAATATCGTTGATGTTTTTTTCCATGATTACACAAAATTAAGCAAGATTTTGATCAATTTCCAACTTATTTAGAAAGTTTCTAAAATCAATTTCTCCACATAGAAAGGATATTCACCAAAAAGAATTGAAATTTGTACTATGGCAAAAACAAAGTCGGCCTTTTTTTGCAGGTCATGTGGTTTCGAAAGTCCCAAATGGATAGGAAAATGTCCCGGTTGTAACAATTGGAATACCCTAGCCGAAGAAATCAAACCCAGCAATGCCAACCATGCTTGGAAAAAAAGCACCCGCAAAATTGTTGAAGCCAAAAAGATTAGTGAGATACCCGATTTACAACAGCAAAAACTGGTACTCCCCGATTCTGAATTGAATTTGGTATTGGGTGGCGGACTGGTTTCTGGCGCTGTGGTTTTACTCGGTGGCGAACCTGGAATTGGTAAAAGCACCTTGCTTTTGCAGCTGGCTTTGAGAACCCCTGGAAATATTCTTTATGTAAGTGGCGAAGAAAGTGAATCGCAAATAAAATTGCGCGCTGAACGCTTAGGCGCTTCTGCTTCTAATTGTGCGATTTTAACAGAAACCCTGCTTGAAAATATCTTAAACTTGGTTGATGAATTCACCCCAGATATTCTCATCATTGATTCTATCCAAACCATTTATTCTGATGCCTTAGACGCTACTCCAGGAAGCGTTTCTCAGATAAGAGATTGTACCGGAAAATTGTTGCAGTATGCGAAGGAAAATAATGTTCCTGTTTTTTTGGTGGGACATATTACCAAAGATGGAGCCATTGCAGGACCTAAATTATTGGAGCACATGGTTGACACTGTTTTGCAATTTGAGGGGGATCGACACCACGCATATCGTATTTTACGCACCTTAAAAAACAGGTTTGGAAGTACCCAAGAACTGGGCATTTACGAAATGCAAGGAACAGGATTGATACCCGTAAAAAATCCATCTGAAATTTGGCTCGCACAACGCGATGAACCACTAAGTGGAATTGCCATTTCAGGAGTTTTGGAAGGAATGCGACCCCTATTGCTTGAAGTACAGGCTTTGGTGAGTTCAGCCGTTTACGGCATGCCACAAAGATCGGCTACTGGTTTCGATTTACGCAGACTAAACATGCTTCTCGCTGTTTTAGAAAAACGCTGCGGTTTTAGACTTGGGCAATCTGATGTGTTTATAAACTTGGCAGGCGGTTTGAGATTGGAAGATCCGGCCTTAGACTTAGCTTTGATGGCAGCAATTATGAGCAGTTACCACGCAGAACCACTTCCTCAGCGTTGTGTTTTTTCGGGGGAAGTTGGCCTTTCCGGCGAAGTAAGGGCGGTGCAACGCATTGAACAACGAATTTCAGAAGCCGAAAAACTGGGCTTTACAGACATTGTACTTTCTAAGTACAATAAAATTCCTGATGCAAAAGACCGTAAAATAAAAATCCACACGTTTGGACGTGTGGATGAAGTATTTTCTTGGTTATTTGGATAAGATTTGTACAGACTTAAGCTGGCATCATTCTCTCTTGCACATATGATTTTGCAAGCAAAACCATTTTTTGAGAATTAGGAATGCGAATTCTGCTTTGTAAAATTTCGTTTGCAGTTGTCCTTTCAATCTTCTCTAACAATTTCAAATAATAAATATAGGCTGTGTAAACACCTAATCTACATCCAATAGGCAACATTTTGATACCAATAAACGCATGGTCAAAATCTTTCTTCACATCTTGAATGATTTCCAATTTGTTTTCATCTGTGAAATTACTGAAGTCAACACCCGGAAAGTATACCCTACCGCGTTCTTCAACATCACTTTTGATGTCCCTCAAAAAATTCACCTTTTGGAATGCAGCACCCAATGATCTTGCGTAAGGCACAAGTTCATCGTATTGGCTGTTGTTTCCATTACAAAATATTTTCAAACACATCAAACCAACCACTTCTGCGCTGCCATAAATGTATTCATCATAGCTACTTACACTGTGCGATGTTGTGTCTAAATCTTCTTCCATACTTTTGAAGAAGGGCTCAATGAGGTTATTCTCAATTCCAAATTGATTGGCGGCCAATTGAAAAGAATGTAACACAGGATTGGTACTTATGCCTTCTTGAATGGCCTGATAGGTTTGACTTTTAAAATCAGCCAACAAACGTTCTTTATTGTGTCCATGAAAAGTATCTACGATTTCATCGGCTACACGAACAAAACCATAGGTAGAAAACACTGCCCAACGAAAATCTTTCGACAGCAACTTGATACCCAACGAAAAACTCGTTGAGTAATTTAGCGAAATCCTTTTGCTAATATCTTTTGAAGTTTCGTCAAATAATCGGATACTCATTGTTAATTCTCTCAGTTACTAATTTTGAACCTATAACTACAATTGGCAAACCTGTTCCAGGAACCGTGCTCGCACCAACATAGTATAAATTGTTTAATTTTTCGTCTTTGTTTTTTGGTCTAAAAGCACCAATTTGGTTTAAGCCATGTGCCAAACCCAAACCGCTACCGCGGTACAAGTTAAACATTTTTTCCCATTCAATGGGCGTATAAACAGTTTTTGTGATGATATTATTTTTGATATCAAAACCAACTCTGTTTCCTAAATCATCAATAATTTCATTTACCAATGTGTCTGCATCATCCCAATTCGGCTTAACTCTTCTGTCCGGAACCGGACAAAGAATGAATAAGTTTTCACATCCTTCTGGGGCACAACTCGGATTGCTTTTGCTAGCCACATTCACATAATAATAAGGTTTTTGTGGCGCAACCGAGCTTCTGAAAATTGTATCGGCGTAATCTCTAAAATTATCACCCAAGTAGTAATTGTGGTGATGAATTCCAGGTATTTGTCCTTTGATTCCCAAATAAATGGTAAACGGCGCCAATGTCCATTCCAACGCATCTAACTTCTCTTTAGTAAATTTAGCTCTGTTTAAGAACTTCCCTCTAAACCATGCAGCATCGGCATTGATTACAAACAAATCAGCTGTATGTTCAACTCCAAAGTTATCGGTAACTGAGGTAAGTTTTTGAGTGGTGTAATTTGCTTTAACAATTTCAGTGTTGTAGATAAACTTTACCCCTTTTTTCTCAAGCATAGGCAAAATTCCCTCTACAATTTTATACATCCCTCCTTTTACATTCCAATATCCGTCGTGCTCTAATTCGGTATAATTTAGCAAATTATAAACCGATGGGGTATTAAATGGTGTTGCACCTAAAAAGAATGCAACCAATGAAAATATAATTTTTACTTCTTCTGAATCAAAATGTCTTTCCAATTCCTGCCAAAACGTTCTGAATAATTTTGGAAGATGCTTCAATGGCACTGTAGCCATACTCGCCAAGAATTGCATGATATTATCAAAATTTTTCTTAACAACCCTGTATTCGGTATCGTGAAAAATTTGTTTGGCACCTATTAAGTACTTGCGTGCTTTTTCTTCAAAATTCGCTTCAACGTCTTTAAATTCAGCAGCAAGTTTATCCAAATCTTTATAAATTTGGTAAACCCTGTCTTGGCCAGCAATATTTACGGTGTAAAGAGGATTTAGTTCATTTAATTCAAAAGGTATTGGTTCGCCAATACTCTTAAAAAGTTCAACAAACTCATAACTCATTGAAAAGAATGAGGGACCAACATCAAACGTAAATCCATCTTTTTCAAATGTATTTAACCTACCACCGGCATTGTGTTGTTTTTCAATAATAGTAACCGCGTAACCTTGGTAGCTAAGTCGCAATGCTGTAGCCAAACCTCCCAATCCTGCACCAACTATAATTACAGACTTATTTTCCATTATAACGTTTTAAAAATTTAGGCAATACAAATAAAAATCCAAAGGCTTCAGCGCCATCTTTAGAATGTACTGCGTGATGTAAATGATGCGTTTGACGCATTGCCCTGAAATAAGGAATATTGGTTGATTTCAACCATTTAACCCTTTGATGAACAAATACATCGTGAACCAAAAAATAAGCCAATCCATATAATGCAATTCCCAACCCCGCATAAAAACGCCAATCCATATCGGCCGCCCCTAAAATGATTAACCATGCAGAAGGAAGTGCAAATACAAAACCATATAAATCATTCAATTCTAACTTTCCTTTTCTTGGTTTATGGTGACTCTCATGCCAAACCCAACCAAATCCGTGCATGATATATTTATGCGTAAACCAAGCGGTGCACTCCATCAATACAAAAAAACCCAACAATACTCCAATATTTGTTAAAATATTCATACCTATAGTGAAACAATAATTTAATGAAAAAGTTTACAAAAAACGATTAAAAAAAGCGACATACCTATAAATCGTCAAAAATGTTACTTAAAATTAATCATACATTTGCATTGTGTTCAATAACAATTTTACCTCTTTAAAGAATTTCAACACTTTTGGATTTGATATTCAAGCCAAAAATTTGCTTGTGATTAAGTCTGAAGCTGACTTAATTGAAAATTTCAAGGCAGACAACATCAATCAATTCCTTAAAATACAGTAATCGTACCTTTGAATTGTAAGGGTGTGCCTGTTGATGCGCTTTTGCCATTGATAATATAAACATAAACACCGTCCATATTGTTGATTGCGGGTTTCCATTTTTCATTCTTGCCACCTTCCCATATTTTCATTCCCCAGCGATTGTAAATTTCTGTGTGTATGTTTTCAATTCCGTAAGTATAAAAATCAAAATCATCGTTTAGCCCATCTTCATTGGGGGTAACAGCTGAAGGTATAAATATTACAGGTTGGTATGGAAGACATAACTCATTGCTAATACTCGTAACGCCAGAGTTGCTGGTGGCATTGATGCGATAGCATTTTTTAAATTCATTGGCTTTGGTAAATTGCAAATCTGCAAAACTGGTATCATTGATTGATACCAATGGTTGCCAGACGGTTTCTGTGCTGAATTTGGTTTCAATGGTGTAATTTTTTACTCCTTCCCGCCAATCTAAATAAGACGTAAAACTAACCACTGAAGCCGGCAAATCATTTTTTGAGGCACCAGGTATTTCCTTCGCTGTGCAATAAATAGTGCGTCCAATATTGCTTTCCATTGAAGGATTTTCACAACTGTCGAGCGCTCTTATCGTATAAGTTAATGGGGTATTGATTTCCGAGTTAAAAAGCTGATTAAAAGCGGTGTCTATTAACCGTTTGCTAGTTCCATTGGGTAAATACAATTCATATTGTGCAGCGTGAGGCACTTTTTGCCACATTACTTCAACATTGAAATTATTTAACAGTGTGGCTTGAATTAGATAGGGTTTGGTGTTGGCCGGCATGCCTTGTCTTACAGTAAGCAAAAAACTATCGCGGGTGACGCAACCTGTTGGACCATATATTTTTTGAGATAGCCAAAATTTACCTGCGTTGTTTATGGTGAAATTTTGAGGCTGGCCTTTAAAAACCATTGTATGTTTTGAAATTTGCCAACTTATACTATCTATCAAATCGGTGTACTTGCGCTGAAAATCTATTTTTAATGGCGTACAACCTTCTGCCGGCAAGCATACAACTCCTGGCCTTGGAGCAGGCAATATTTTAACCTTTGTTGTAAAACTGTTGCTACAACCTTGATGCATAATGGTATAGGTGATTTTATAGGTACCAGAGTCGGTGTAAACATGATAAAGCTTAAACGATTTTAAATCTGCGAGATACCTAAAACATGTAGTGTCGTTTCCATCTCCAAAATCTATTTTTACCTGTAATTGAATATTGGGGTAATTGTCAAAATAACTACTATCGGTAAACCAAAACGGCGCATACACACAACCAATTTGTGGGCGTGTCACTTTGATTTTTGGAGGCTGGTAATACATAAAACTATCGCCAATGGTACTGCTGCAACTGTCCCATTCATAAGCCGTAAGGCGTACCTTGTATTTTCCAGTTCTGGTAAGATTGGGACGGTATTTTTCTCCAGTTTGCCTCAAAGTATCTTTAAAAAACCACGCCAACCTTTTAAACGCTACTGTATCATAATGGGCACTTAAGCTGTCGGAAGCACACCAAAGTGTGTCTTGGTTTATTTTTAAAAGGTGGGTATTTAGTTTGGATAAAATAGAAATGGTAGGTTCAAATTCAAAATCTCCAATTTTAAGCTTTCCACCAATATTAGCATCGTATAATCCAGAATAAATTCCAACAAAAACATTTCCAATTTGGTCGGATCTCAAAAAATCAATATAACTAGATGCTTCAAATACTGGAAAAGAATATGCGTCAATAAATTCACCATTTTTGTCAAATTTTAAAATAATTGATTCAGATCCGTTTTTGCTTGAATTTTTAATTTTAAATATACTTTTATCAGGAAGTACTATACCAAGTTGTCCAGCTGTTTGTTGTAATGCTAAATAAACGTTTCCTGAACTATCTATAGTAAATTCTGGGTTGGCAGAACCAGTCATAAATGATACATAATGCCATTTGTAATTCAAATTCGAATCTACTGCTAAAATGAAATTCTCCAATCCATTGGCAATAATATTTTTTTTAATTAATTGATTATCATACATCAACTGATCAGAACCAATATATCCTGAAACTACCAATAAATTATTTCCAAAAGATCTAATTTGCCGTAAATAATTGAGTTTAGCTTCAGAGCCACTAAATAAATTGATTTTTAAAATGACTCCACTTGCATTCAATTTAAGAATTTTAGGATATTGAATATTGTCGATATAATTTGAATCTGAAGTAGATACGGGACAAAATAGCGAATAATTAATTCTGGCTAAATATGCCTTATTATTAGTTGGTCCTAAATCAGTATTTGCCTTGTAAAAATTGTTGTACCATGCTAAACCCCCATTGATTTTATCAATTGCAATTATTAATTGTTCACCTGGTTTACTATAAATTTTTTTATTACTAAACTGGACAAAACTACCACTTGCATTGTTATTAATTAAATTAAAATAATAATTTTTGTTGTCCGTAATAAATCCATCTAGTAAAAAGTTACCACTTGAGTATGTTTGGAATAAATAATCTAATTTTAATTCAGTTCCAGTATTTACATTGTAACTAAGTGAATAGTTTGCAGATTTACTTACAATATTATTGCCAAATATAAAAGAATCCGAAGCACTTATACTAGAATATAAATATAGCTTATTGTTAAACAAATAAGAGTTTTTTATATAAATATTTCCCAAAATTTTATGCCAAACCACTTTACCTTTTCTATTAAATTTCACTAAATATTTATTATAAGATGTTGAATTAATTAATACTGGATTTAAGCAACAAGAATTATTTGATTTATTTGTATTTTCAATTTTAGTTGAATCTTTTGTTGTAAGAAAGCAATATGAATTCCCGAAAGAATCTGTTTGCAATAGCGTTATATAACTACCATGCTTTTTAATTGCTGTATTATTTTCGGGATACAGAGCCCAGTCCCATCCTTGTGCATAAATAAACACTGGAACAAGAAAAAAGTATGCGATGGCAAGCCACCGCATACTTAATGTTTTTCTAATATATTTGCTATTCTTTAACAAATTTTATATTTTGGATAGGTTTATTATTTAAAGTAACGGTTATAAAGTAAATACCAATAGAAAATTGGCTTACATTAATTTCATTGATTTTAGTAAAGTACTCACGCACCTTTGTACCCGTAGAATTGTAAATTAATATTCCGGTTGAACTGCTTTCTATATTATTTGCCCAATTAATATTTATTATGGAAGTTCCTGGATTGGGGTAAATGGAAACTGCATTTTGGCGTGATTCTATAGCTTGAGCACCTACATGGAAACCATTACAACCAATTTTACAATCAGACTCACGAGATGACTTACTAAATTCAAACGGGTCTATTGGATTTGGTCCTGCATTTGTACAAGATGGTACAATTGGAAAAGAAACAATAAAATATTGAAATTTAGGAGAGGTATTGAGGGCTGTAATATTCTGATATCCATTATAATTACAAACAGTTAAAGGATTTCCATTTCCATCTAAAAAAATATTCCCAGCTTCGTTAAACGCATCTCCTTGCTCATGCACAGGACCATTCATGAATTTAATTGCATTATTAAATGGATCATTAAACCTATTGCATTCAACTTCAGTATTGCTGTTGTCGCCGTTGCATACCACGCCTGTAGCGTTTTGTTTAAGTTGGTTGGTATTATTGAAAAAATTACTCATTACTTTGGTATTGTATGCTGTAGCATTATTTTCAATTCTTACATTTGTACTACTTGACGCATCAGAAGTAAAGGTATTGTCTTTTATCAAGGTCATTTCATTAAATGTACATTCAATAAAATGATGGTGGGTGATTGATGGAGCCGGAAAAGGGGCCGATGTAGATGTGTATTTGAAAATATTATCGAAAATGCGGGCAACTCCACCCCCACAATTTATTGCATCATGGTTATTAACAAAATTGGCTTTTTGAATGCCAATGTCGGGATTTTGAGCGCCTCCTGCAGTATAGGAATTGATACCAAAACTTAAGCCTTGAAATAAACAAAATACCGTACCACTCCAATTGGGGCAGCCAGTGGTGGAATTGCCACTTGGTATACCATCATTATGGCAAGAAAACATAGCGTCAGTTGCATCGATTCCTGTACCTCTGGAAGCGTCGTGATTGGCAGAGAAACTAGTTGGGTCGTCGTTTCTAAACTGGCATCCACCAAAATTAATGGTTCCAATATTTTCTAATACAACTTGCTTAAACTCATGAAAATCGTGTTTATAGTGCATGTACATATTATCGTTTGTGAAATATTTGGTAATTTGATCGCCTATAATAAAGTTAGTACGTTCGAATTTTGATAAATTTACATTAGGATCGTGTGGGCTTAAATAATTTTTTATTTCAACAGCAGTAATACAGTCTAAAAAGTCTGCATCTTTACACTCAATAATGCCACCCTCATCACTTAATATGGCCTTGTGAGCACGCTGAATTGTTACGCGTCCCCCAGAGCCGTCTATTAAAACGCGTCCATGTTGCTGAGAAAAAGCATCTTGAGTTTTCACTCCATATACTTTTATTCCTGGCCAGCGGCAAAGGTAATACACCCTGTTGTCTGGATAAATTGTATTACCCAAGCGATCGGTACTTTGAGACTGACCATTGTTTTGACCCATCCTGGTAATCCCTCTTATTATTGCACCTGATCTCACAATTAATTTACCACCTGGTTGACTACTGTTTCCCGCTTGAACTTATATATCGCAACTTTGGTTGGTGAAATAATCATCCAAAATTTCTAAAATCTGGCCGTTTTCTATAATTAAGGTAGCATCAGGTTCTACAATGATTTTACCTTGTACTTTAAAAATATTACCATTAATATTCAAGGTTCTTGTAGTACCGGTTGCAACTGTAAATCCATTTGGCTCATCGTAAGCATCTTTAATAGTAGTGCCATTGTTTTGATGCCTGCAATTGGCATCCCAATCCCACCACATATCATCTACCCAAGCATGCCATAGCCAAAAAACATAAACTGCCGAAGCCCTGTTTGAACTGAGATTCCCCATTTGTGATTGTTCCGCAATACTTCCAAATGAATTAATATCAAATGAGATATGCCCCCGATTATGATAAAAAATTTGAGAAAAATCTGAATAGTCTGAAAAATCAGTAAACTCATATGCACGTGCGCCGCTTGTATATACTGTAGCTGGGCTACACAATGAACCAGTACTTTTAAAGAAAGCTGGAAGAGGGGCCAAGTTTGTTGTGCCAAATTTGAAATTATTATTTTGATTAAATTTATAACCAGGGTTTGTATTTAAATAATCTTCCCGCGTGCGACATCCTGTGGCTGCAGGGTCGTTGCATTTTGATGAAATATTATTATATGGATTCGAGGATGGGTCCCAGCCATTAAAATAAACCGGTACAGGAGTATTTGGATCCCATTTTGGAAAAGGCACATACTTATTGTATCCAAGAGCTCCGTTTGGATCTTGCTCTAAAATATACTTTTCCAAATCTTGAAAATGATCGCGATGCCAGCGCAAATAATCATTGGTTGTATGAAATCTAGCAAAATCATCGCCATGCATGGTACTTAAGTAGATTGTAAGCCAACCGTCAATTAATCCAATTAATTCCAATTTCTCAGCGTCGGTATAGGTATTTATATTCCGCCTAACTGATCGGGCATTAAGACTTAAGGATAGTGAAATAACTAAAACAAAAAGAACGCCTTTGAAAAACCTGTACTGAAAATATTTTGACAAGATTTTTAATTTGTTACTAAATCTGCGGAGTTTACTCGACACATCAAAAGTTGCGATGAATTGGACGTTTGAGTTCATATTATTTGCGTTGATTATTAGAATGCAAATAACACTTTAATTACAGCAACAATATTGTACAATTTAGACTATTCATGTTCATTTTTGAACTTTTGAACATTTTTTCTAAATTCCACTGGGGTCATATTTTCGTGGTTTTTAAATTGCCGGCAAAAATAAGTCTCCGAAGTAAAGCCCAATTCAAATGCAATCTCCTTTACACTTTGCTTCTGCTCATAAAGTAATTTTTTTGCTTCAAGAAATACTTTTTCATGAAACAATTGTGATGGCGTTTTTCCTGTAAGTGCTTTGATTTTCCGTCTAAAAACGGACTCAGTTATATTCTTTTTAGATATAAATTCAGAAATACAATCTACATCCATAAAATTAACATTGATATGATTCACAAATTCCTGCACAATAGAATCCTGACTTTTCACAATGTAATCATCCTGATTTACAGTTATTAACTTCGATAAAAATGCTGCTAAAAGATTAAAAAAATAGGATTTATCAGTTTGGTTTTTTATCAATTCATCTAAAATGTATTTAAAATTATTGAACGATTCCTGATTGAAATTGATAACCCTGGAGTGCCTGTAAAAAGTAAGATAATCTTGTCCATTGTCAAATTGTTGTAATTGGTTTAAATATAACGGAGAAAATATGATGGAAAACCCAGAAGATTCGATACTTCTTTCGGCCCTGTGTGTACTGTTATTACTAACAATATGAATGGAATAATCATTTATTTCATATTCTTGAAAATCTATGCAGTGTGTTCCACCTCCTTTTTCAAAGATTAAAATGTCCCAAAATTCATGCGAATGAATTTCGTCAAAATCATAGAGAGAAGGCCTATTCCAATTTATAATTGTGGCCATTGGAGTTTCAATTCCCATTTCCACAAAACTGTGTCTCTTAATAATTGTATTCAGCATATTTTCCAATAATTAGCCCCATTTACTTGCTTGAACTAGGTTGTTTTCAACAAAAAGAAAAGAGTTGATTTTTCATTAACTTCCATTTCTCAACCCAATTTACGCAATTGATTTACACAAACATATAAAAATAACCTTAAAAATCAACAATTTGCGGCCTAAGGTTAAATCGACCATCAGCAAGTTCTTTCGATTTTATTATTGCCATTAAAAGTATCAATGCTTTTAGCCGATCAAAGTTGATACATTTTAAAATACGTACCTACCAATTGCATCATTAGAGTAAAATTTAATCATACATTTGCATTGTGTTAAAAAACAATTTTACCTCTTTAAAGAATTTCAACACTTTTGGATTTGATATTCAAGCCAAAAATTTGCTTGTGATTAAGTCTGAAGCTGACTTAATTAATAATTTCAAGGCAGATAACATCAATCTTAGTTCAAAAATTATCAGTGGTGGCTCAAATATTTTGTTTACCCATGACGTAGATGAGCTGTTGTTGAAAAATGAAATTGAGGGAATTGAAATCGTTGCAGAAACCGATGAAACCGTCGACATTTCATTTGGCAGTGGTGAAAATTGGCACAATATCGTATTGTATTGTGTAAATAATAACTGGGGTGGACTTGAGAATTTAAGCCTAATTCCCGGTTGCGTGGGGGCCTCTCCCATTCAAAATATTGGAGCCTATGGATCTGAAATCAAAGACACATTTCAATGGCTAAAAGCCTTCAACCTTAAAACTGGAGAACTTGAAATATTTAACCATGCCCAGTGCAACTTTGGATACCGCGATAGCTATTTCAAAAACGAAGGAAAGAATTTATACTTCATTACCCAAGTTTGCTTTAGATTGAGCAAAAACCCAAAAATCAATGTGCAATATGGCGACATCCAAGCCATTCTTGATCAAAAAGGAATTGCCCATCCAACAATCAAAAATGTTAGCGATGCCGTAATTGAAATCCGACAATCTAAATTGCCAGACCCGGCAGTGTTAGGGAATTGTGGTTCGTTTTTCAAAAACCCGGTAATTTCTTTATCCCATTTTGAAAAAATAAAGGAAAACCATCCTTCAATAAAGTCATTTCCTGTTTCGGAAACAGAAATAAAAGTTCCAGCGGGTTGGCTCATTGAACAAGCTGGATGGAAAGGAAAAAAAGTTGGTAATGTGGGCGTACATGAAAAACAGGCCTTGGTTTTGGTAAATTACGGACAAGGAACAGGTTTGGAAATCAAAAACTTGGCTGAGAGTATTCAGAAGGATATTCTAGAAAAATACTCGATCTCCTTAGAGATTGAAGTGAACATTTGGTAAGCAATATCTTGACTCCAATTTCAAGCGAATATTTTGTCCCTCAAAAAACCAATTTTTACCATTAAATTGCAAACAGAATGAAACAGTTGAGCATTGTTGCCGTTTTGATGATCTTTTCTTTGAAAATTTCAGCCCAAAACACTACGGGAATTAAAATTGAACGCGATATAAAAACACCGCTTCTCAATGTATTTGACCCAATGTCGGTTCCGGATGTTTGGATCAATATGGCCACCGAGGAAACCGAAGAAATGCCATTGCCTTCTGGAATTGATGAAAAATTACGCAAACAAGTGGATGCCGCGAGAATGGCTAAACTAAAACAAAGCAATATTTCTAATCGCAAAATCATTGATGCACCGCCAACTCCTCAGAAAGATTTCAATCCTTCATTATTAAAAGGTACCGACATAAATCCTGGCAGCGGAACACCAAACGACAATCACATAGCAGTGGCAAATGACGGCAAGTTCATTGGTGTGATGAATACGGTTATTCGTGTATTTAACGACACCGGAAAACCAATCAAAACGTGGTCACTTGAAAATTTTATTATTCCAAACAAGAAAATAAATCCTTTTACGCCACTTACACGAACATTCGACCCAAGGGTAGTTTATGATCCTTATGAAGACAGGTTTATTGTGGTTTATATGCATGGCGACTATGACAAAACGAGTTTTATTGTTGTGGGATTTTCAAGCCCTGGCGATCCTTTAAAGCCTTGGAACGTATATAAAATACCTGGAAATCCTTTGTTAGATTCTGCTTGGAGTGATTACCCAATTGTGGCGCACAACAAAGAAGATTTGTTTTTCACATTGAATATTTTGGGAAATGGCACTACATGGGAAGAAGGATTTAGAGAAGCAATTATTTGGCAACTGAGAAAAGAAGATGGTTACAAAGGGGATACCATGCACCAAAACTTTTTCCACAATATAAAATACAAGAACAAACCTGTAAGAAGCATTTGTGCCATTCAAAATGGACCAATGCCGAATGGTACGGATAATTATTTTATAAGTGTTAGACCCATTGATGCAGAAAACGATACTGTTTTCTTGCACAGAATTACCAATACCCAAAAAAGCGGCGTTGCAAATATTGAAATGAAATTATTGAAAATGCCCATCACGTATGGATTTCCTTCAAGTGCTTTGCAACCGGACACCGGAATGAGATTCAAACTAAGAACCAATGACTGCAGGGTTTTGTGTGGTATTAGAAGTGGCAATCAAATTCAGTTCATGCAAAATTCCATGAATTTCAAAACACTTCAGGCACATTTGATGCATTCAACCATTTACAACGCCAATGATGTTACCCCATTAATTCAATCAAAACTTTATACCGACGATACCTTAGATTTTGGATATCCAGCACTTGCGTATGCAAGTTTGAACGAAAATGACCCAAGTGTAATCATTACAAGCGTTTATAGCAGTTTGTTTCATTATCCGGGTGTGGGTATGCTTTACAGAAACCGTTATGGCGAATATTCAAATTATATCAAACTTAAAAAAGGAAGTTCTGTTATCAATTATACATATATCAAGAAAGTCGAACAGCGTTGGGGCGATTATGAAGGAATTCAGGCAAAATATAATGAACCAGGAGTGTTCTATTGTGTTGGATCTTATGGCAAATCAAATGACATGTATGCCTACATTTCTCGGATTAAAATCAACGACAAATTCATCAAACAACCCGTTGAATCGGTGAGGGTATTCCCTATTCCAACGAATAACGGAATTTTAAACATTGAAGTATCTGCAACGAATGATGCAGTTTATCATGGAGAAATTTACAATATCACTGCTCAATCAATTTCGAGCAGTACAAACCACAATAAAATTGATTTTGCGGTTGAAGCGGGAACCCATTTATACCAGTTGCATACACACAATTTGGCAACAGGGATTTATCAAATTCATATTTTGAATGATAAAAATGAAATTATTTTAACAAAGAAAATACAAATTCAGTGAGCCAACCAGAAGCACCTCAAGGAGAAATATTACTTATAGACAAACCTTATGGTTGGACATCCTTCCAAGCAGTAAAAAAGGTGAAATGGCTTTTGAAAGCCAAAAAAGTTGGACATGCGGGAACGCTTGATCCTTTGGCAACTGGGTTGCTTATTTTGTGCACCGAAAAGAAAACGAAAGAAATAGAATCCATTCAAGGACAAGAGAAGGAATACACAGGAACAATTACAGTGGGCGCTACAACTCCGAGTTACGATATGGAAACGGAACCCAATGAGCACTTTCCTTTTGAACATATTAACCAAGAATTGATTGAAAAAACGTTACCTCAATTTATAGGTGATGTAACACAAATACCACCCCTATTTTCGGCAATCAAAGTTGATGGAAAAAGGGCATATACATTGGCGCGACAAGGCAGTGATCACGAGTTGAAATCGAGGGTCATCAATATCCGTGAATTTGAAATCACTAGAATTGAATTGCCTGAAATTGATTTCCGAGTGAGCTGCAGCAAAGGGACTTATATTCGATCGTTGGCATTTGACTTCGGTCATGCACTTGGTTCTGGAGCCTACTTGAGTGCGCTCAGAAGAACAAAAATTGGAAATTACTCTGTTTTAGATGCCGTAGAACCTCAAAATGTAACACCAAAAATTATCGAATAAATTGATACGAACAACGTATTCATTGTTTTTTTGGTCTTATTTTTGCTAACTTTGACAATATATGCAAAAAAGAATCTTTGGTTTTCTGCTATTCGCTGCTTTCTGCTTTGGTAACTACAGCTGTAACAAACTCAATGCGGGTGAAATTAAAAACAACATCAATGCCTGGGTAAAAGAAATTACAACCCCAAATAAATCAACGTTGGTAAGGGTTGAAACAGGATTTGTATTAAAAGGAAATATCAAAAACAAACCAAATCATTTGGTTCGATTATGGGAAATGCTTCCTGATCAGCTTGTTTTTATTGATAGCATTAGAACCGACAAAACAGGAAATTTTGTTTTGAGAGGAAACACCAAAGAACTGATCTTTACGCATATTCAACTTGAAAATGGCACTGGAATTTACATGGCCATTGATAATAATACAGATTTAACAATCCAAATGGATGCATTGCCAACCGGTATTTCATATAACATTGAAGGCAATGAAAAAGAAGATAGCAAATTACTTAAGCAACTCATTGATATGAATTCTGGCTACGCAATGCAATTGAAACAAATTGAAAACCAAGCCAAAGCATTGCCAAATACACAAGAAGCTTATGCAACTGGAATGGCATTACAAACCAAATATTATGCTTTAATTGCCGAAAGAGAAGCAAAAATAAAGGAAATGTCATTGGGTCAAAAAGAAGGATTTATCCCTTATTTCATTATTACCTATGGTGTTTTGCAAAACCCAGATATCAGTTTGTTTACCCATGCAGTTGATTGTGCTCAAAAAGCAGATAAAACATCAAAATATACCCAAGCCATTGAACAACGCTATAACACAGAAAGTCGTTTTATGGTTGGTGGTGAAGCCCCAAATATTAAATTAAAGCAACTAGACGGTAAAGAAATGGAACTTTACAAATTGCGTGGCAAAGTTGTATTAATCGATTTCTGGGCAAGTTGGTGCGGTCCATGCAGACGTGAGAATCCAAATGTAAGAAGACTTTACAGCAGATTCAAGCGCAAAGGATTTGAAATTTATGGTGTGTCTTTAGATTCAGATGCAGCACGTTGGAAAGGCGCAATTGCCGCCGATAGTTTATCTTGGTTCCACGTAAGTGACCTTGGTGGTTGGCAATCAAGCGCAGCTGCGTTATACCAAGTTCATTCAATTCCTCAAACATTTTTGCTTGATAAAAACGGTAGAATTGTAGCAAAAGGTTTAAGAGGTGAACAACTTGAAGCAAAACTTGAAGAACTTTTAGGCAAAGAGTAATCTATCTTCTTTAAAAAAAGTAACAATACATTAACCTTCCAATAATACTGCCTTTAACTCTAGGTTATTAATTTGTAAAGTGATAATTAAGAAAATGGCAAAAATCCTAGTCGTTGATGACGAGCAAGATATTCTTGAGTTAATACGCCATTCCCTAAATAAAGAAGGGTTTGAAGTGCACGTTGCTATGAATGGGCAACAAGCCATTGACAAAGCAAAGCAAATTATCCCTGATTTGATATTGATGGACGTAATGATGCCGATTATGGATGGCATGGAAGCATGTCGTCAATTAAAAGAAGAATCAACTACCAAAAATATACCCATCGTATTTTTAACAGCACGAAGTGAGGAATTTGCAGAATTGGCAGGTTTCGAAGCTGGCGCCGATGATTACGTTGCAAAACCAATTAGAAGTAGGGTTTTATTGAGTAGAATTAAAGCAATTTTACGCAGACAGAATGGAAGTGTGCGTGAAGAAAGCCAAAAAATAGAATTTGGAAACCTTGTAATTGACCGTGAAAAATTTGTTATTGAATACGGTGGCAAGAGTTTACAATTCCCTCGAAAAGAATTTGAATTACTTTCTTTCTTAGCTTCTAAACCTGGACGCGTTTTTTCTAGAGATGAAATTTTAGAAAATGTTTGGGGAAACGAAGTGTTGGTGGTTGACAGAACCATTGACGTTCACGTGAGAAAAATTAGAGAAAAATTAGACGATAAATTTATCTATACCGTAAAAGGTGTAGGATATAAATTTGAAGTTTAATTTCCCTTTACTTTATTCATCAATTCAAAAATCCCAGCTGCCTTAGTTAGGCATTCTTCGTATTCTTCAATTGCAATACTGTCATAGGTAATTGCTCCACCTACAGCATATTTCAAAACACCCTTGTTATATTCTAAACTTCTAATTACAACATTGAAGTCAAAATTTCCCTCAAAGAAATAACCAATACTTCCGCTGTAAATTTCTCTATGGAAATCCTCCAATAGGTCGATATTTCGCATTACCTCAATCTTTGGGGCACCGGTCATACTGCCCATTGGGAAAGTTGATTTAATGATGTCCAAAACCAACGATTTCTCTTTCAGCTCACCAATAACCGTAGAAATCATTTGATGCACATGCGAAAAAGTATAAATCTTGCACAATTCCGGAGTTTGAACCGTTCCAGTTTTGCAAATCCGCGATAAATCGTTGCGAACCAAATCTACAATCATCACGTTTTCCGCCAAGTCTTTGGGGTGATTGCTTAACTCGACAATAGTTTCATCCTCTTTTCCATAAATCCTTTTCCTGGTACCTTTTATGGGTTGGCTAATCAATGTTTGATTGTCCTTTTGCAAAAAACGTTCGGGACTTGCGCACAAAATAAAATGGTCTTTGATTTTGTAAAAGGCAGCAAAAGGACTTGGTGCCAAGTTGTTTAAATGATAAAACAAAACGTATGGATCAATTTGAGCATCCGCAGCGTATTGCATGCAATAATTTAACTCATAATAAACGCCATTTCGAATATCCTCTCTAATCTTTGCAACGGTATTTAAGTAATGTTCTTTGTCAGTAGTACCATTCCACTCACCTATTTGTTGGGCAACTTCTAAATCTAATTTAGAATCAAAATCAATTTCAACTCCCAAAGTTTTCTTCTGACCATTGCGGTCAATTAGAATAGCCGACTCTGGTTCAAAAAAAGAAAAATCTGATATTGATTCCTTTAAATTTTCTGTAGGGACAATATTCGGTATTGAATTTTTATACTGGTAAGAAATATGTCCTAAAGCCAATCCATTGAAATGATCCAACTCTGTAGGACTTTCAAAAATATTTATTGCACCAAATCCTACAATAGATTCATATTTCCCATATTGATCGGCAAAATTATTCGACAATAATATTGCCGCATAATCGTGCTTTTTTGCCTCAAGCAACCATTTTAAAAGATCAACATCTGCCATTAACTCTCTTCTCCATGGAAATATTGATACACCAATTCCGCTTTGGCTTTGCCAATAACAGGTGTTAGTGTTTCGATAGACGAATCTTTGATTCGGGTAATACTCTTAAACTCTTTGAGCAATTGACGTGCTTTTTCAGGGCCAATTCCTGGAATTTCTGTTAAACTTGTTTTTAATGTGCCTTTATCCCTTCTCGAACGGTGGTGGGTAATTCCAAATCGATGAGCTTCATCGCGCATGTGTTGAATGATTTTTAACGTTTCCGACTTTTTGTCAATGTACAAAGGAACCGAATCATCGGGATAGTAAATTTCTTCTAAGCGTTTTGCAATTCCTATAATGGCCATTTGACCGTACAATCCTAAAGCCTTTAACGCTTCAACCGCGTGGCTTAATTGGCCTTTGCCACCATCAACCACAATCAATTGTGGCATTGGTTGGTTTTCATCGCGCAACCTTGAATATCGGCGGGTAATCACCTCCTTCATGGTTTCAAAATCATCTGGCCCTACCACAGTTTTAACATTGAAATGCCGGTAATCATTTTTTGCTGGTTTGCCATCTTTAAAAACCACACAAGCACTTACTGGATAAGTTCCTTGAAAATTACTATTGTCAAAACACTCAATATGTCTTGGTAATTCTTTCAAATGCAAATCGTTTTTCATTTGCTCTAACAAACGATCTACACGAACAGAAGGATTTAATTTTTCATACTGAGTGAGTTTTTCTTGTTTGTACAACATGGCATTCTTCAAACTCAGATCAATCAATTTCTTTTTATCGCCAGCTTTGGGCACAGTGATTGTAATTCTGCTGTCGGGCCAATCTAATTGAATGGGAAGTACGATTTCTTTTACATCATCGCCGTAGTGCTTTCGCATTTCGCCCATTACATGCACCAAAATTTCCTCGTCGGTTTCGTCCATTTTCTTGCGAATTTCTACATTTCGAGAAATCACAATAATGCCATGACTCACGCGCAAAAAGTTCACAAAGCTAATTTTATCGGTACTGCTGGTACTATACACTTCCAAATCACCCAAAACAGGGCTCACAACAGTAGATCTGCTTTGATACGTAACCAAAGAGTCGAGTTTATTTTTGAAATCTTGAGCTTCTTCAAAGGCCAACCGCCTTGAAGCATCCATCATAAACATTTTTAAATGTTCTTTTACTTCTTGTAAATTCCCTTTTAAAATATGCCTAATTTGTTTTATTCCCTCATTGTAAGCATCTTCTGTTTGGTAGGCTTCGCAAGGTCCTTTGCAATTGCCAATTTGGTATTCCAAGCATACCTTAAATTTAAAGGCATCAATATTTGCTTGCGATAAATTGTAAGTACAGTTCCGAACTGGATATAACTTTTTAATCAGCTCCAAAACGGTATACATCACCTTTTTATTGGCATAAGGACCAAAATATTCTGAGCCATCCCTTACAGGATTAAACATGGAAAAAACTCTTGGAAATCTTTCCTTGGTAACCTTGATGTAAGGATAACTCTTGTCGTCTTTAAGCGCAATATTGTATTTGGGCTGAAACTCTTTTATGAGGCTATTTTCGAGAAGCAGCGCATCCATTTCAGTATCGACCACCGTATATTCCAAATGCACAATTTTGGAAACCAAAACCGACGTTTTGAAATTATCGTGGTGCTTTTTTGTGAAATAACTGGAAACCCGTTTTTTTAAACTTTTGGCCTTACCCACATAAATAATAACCCCTTCTTTGTCGAAGTATTTATACACCCCAGGCTTTTCAGGGAGTGAATTTACAATGGGCTTAAGATCAGGTGGTGTCACTCTTCAAAATTACAACGAATCGATTAGAATAATATCGTTTTTTTATGGAATTACAACCCGAACAGCGTCAACAGACTGACCGTAAAATTTGCCAGCATGCGAGTTAAAATCGTTGAATTGGTCTGTGGTATAAAACTCGCTATTGCCACCCTTTTCCAGTTTTGCAGCTATTTCCGGATGTCGATTCAAATAATCGACAAGCTTATCAGCAACAATTTCGCCTTGAGAAACAAGTTGAATATGGGTTGGCAATACTTTTTTAATCGATTCAATCAACAAAGGATAATGCGTACATGCCAACAAAATTGCATCAATGTCATTGTCCCTCAACAACAATTTGTCTATATGATATTTTACAAAGAAATCTGTTCCCTCCAAACCCAACAAATCGTTTTCGACCAAATGTACCCAAATAGGACAAGCTTCTTGAAAAACTTGAATTTGAGGGAAGAATTTCGCGATTTCAATTTTATAAGATTCCGACTTTACGGTACCCGAAGTGCCCAAAATACCAATTTTATTGGTTTGCGTTTGGTTGCCAATGGTTTCGGTGGTTGGCCGAATTACTCCCAAAACACGTTTATTGTCGTTTCTTAGTGGCAAATCAACCTGTTGAATTTGTCTTAGCGCTTTTGCCGATGCCGTATTGCAAGCCAAAATCACCAATTCACAATCTTGGTCAAACAGCCAATTTACACATTCCAGTGTATATTGATAAACCGTTTCAAACGACCTGTCACCATATGGAGCACGCGCATTATCGCCCAAATAAACGAAGTTTATTTCTGGCATTGCTTTTACCAATGATTTAAGTACGGTTAAGCCACCATACCCCGAATCAAATACCCCAATTTTCGACATGCTGTTGCGAAGATAATCAAATTGGATTATCACATAAAAGAAAAAGCCACCGAATGGTGGCTTTTTCTTTTATGTGAATTTTTAAAATTATTTTTTAGCAGTTGTCATGTGTTTGATAACCGCAGCAGTGATATCATCGTTGCTATTCGCAGACCATAAAACCATTCCTGTAGCGTTGTCAATTACATTAGAATAACCTTTTGCTGCAGCAACTACACCAATGGCTTTTTTAATATCTTCAACAATTGGCTTTAACAACAAACCACGTTGTGCTTGCATATCTTGTTGTCCAGCTTGTTCAGTTTCTTGGTATTCTTGAACCAAACGCTCATAACTCTTTTGGATTAATTCCAACTGAGCTTGAGTAGCACCGCCTTTAACTTTTACTTCGTACTCTTTTTGTTTAGATTGAATTTCAGCTTGTAAATCTTTGATTCTTTGATCATATTGTTTAGCAAATACTGCTAATTTTTTCTCTGCAGTGTCTTTCGCTGGCAAAGTGTCAATAATGATTTGTGTGTTTACAAAAGCAATTTTTTGTGCTTGAGCAAATGCACCACAAGCAAAGAAAAACATGAAAGTTGATAGAACTAGAATTTTTTTCATCGTATATATATATTTATTTTTTTATTTGTTTGGATTAGGTTTCCCTTTCGGGTTGGTTTCACTTTCATTCAATGGAATTGACAATTCTTCCATTACTTCAAAGGTTTTGTCATACTTCTGATTGGCGTACAACATTTGCACCCCAGAAGCTTTGTCAAATATAAAATCAAGAGCTTCTTGTTTTGCTACCGCTTGAACAGCCTCAAATAGTTTGTCTTGAATAGGTTTAATCAATTCTTCACGTTTTTTAAACAATCCACCATTTGTGCCAAATTTGTCTTCACGGTATTTAATCAAATCATTTTGCAATTGTACAATCACTTCTTTCTTTTGTTTTTTCTGATCAGAAGTCATTACAATTTCATCAACTTGATAATCTTTTTCTAATTGGGTAAGTTGATTCTGCATTTTTTGAGCTTCCGCTTCCCACTTGGCAGCAAAATCTTCTAATTGTGTTTGTGCCGATTTATACTCAGGCATTCTACCCAAAATATAATCAGAATCTACATAGGCAAATGATATTTGCTTTTGCCCAAATAAAGGCATCGCAATTATTGCCATCAAACACACTAAAAATTGTTTCATACTTTTCATCTTGTATTCAAACGTTATGCCAAACAAAATATTGTTGCGAAATTATCTATTTAAATTGATATTAAGGGTGTTTTAATATGAATATTTTGGTTTCTACCATTTTACTTCTATTTAAAGCCCTGTCAACTAACTGAAATCTATACTTTACTGTATCGCCGCGATACTGATTTGGCCTAGCACTAATGTAAAAATTGATTACTCCCGATATAGATTTACTGCTGCCCTGCGGCGTCAAACTCGGTAAGCGTTCATGCAAAGTTAATGTATCCTTAATGCTCTGGGGATTCAAAGGCTGCATCCATATCCCATTCTTCTTTTCCAAATACCAACAATACAAATTATAAAAGTCGCGTTTTTTATATGCAAAATCGCCAAATGTGTCTGAAGGATTTAATCCAAGATCACCATCTCCATCGCTGTATTTCAAATCTACCAAAATAAAACTGTCGTAATCATAACCACTGCTATACAAATATTCACCAAGAATTGATAGTTCAGGTACATTGGATGTTGTATTTTTGCTGTCGGAACACGACAACAAACCCGCCACAATGGCAATGAATATGAGCCCTATAGAAGAGAAGATTTTCAATGAATCAGAATTCAAATTTATGGATTTGAGCAAAGAAATCTATCAATTTCAATACGCCAACAACCAAATATATCAAAAATGGGTAACATTAACCAATTCAGTCGATAAACCCATTCAAAACTTCGCTGATTTTCCTTTTCTACCCATCTCTCAATTTAAAAATGCCGAAGTGCATTGTGGTTTAGCCCCTGAAATAATTTTTACGTCAAGCTCTACAACGGGCATCGGTGTTTCGAAACATTTCGTACATAAAACATCCCTTTATGAAAAATCTTTTATTGAGGGATTTAATACATTTTACAACGATTTTTCTAATTACAAAATATTTGCATTGTTGCCAAATTACCTCGAGCGTCAAGGCTCTTCTCTGGTTTATATGGCAGAATACATGATTAAAAACACCTATTTAGGTGGTGGCTTTTATTTGTATGACTTTGAAAAATTATTAACCGACGTTCAACTGTCCCTCAAAAATAATGAACCTGTTTTATTGCTAGGAGTGACATTTGCATTGTTAGACTTTGCGGAATTTGCAAAAAATATTGACCTAAAAGATTGCATTATCATGGAAACAGGAGGAATGAAAGGCCGCGGGCCAGAACTTACCCGCTCAGAAATTCACCAAATTCTCAATCTAGCATTCCAAACTAAAAATATTCATAGCGAATATGGCATGACCGAACTTTTGTCGCAAGCGTATTCAAAAGGCAATGGCCGCTTTCAATGTCCACCGTGGATGAAAATCTGCATTCAAGATCCAACCGACCCACAAAATTGGCTGCCCAATGGCAAAACGGGCAGAATATGTGTCATAGACCTTGCAAACCTATACAGTTGCAGCTTTATTGCTACAGATGATTTGGGCAAAATTCACGAAGATGGTAGCTTTGAAATATTAGGAAGATTAGATTTTTCAGATATAAGAGGTTGCAGCCTCCTTACTGTTTAATCTTCTTCTGGTAAATCCATTACCACTTCTTTCAATTCGAATTTTGGATTGATAAACTTCTCAAACGACAAAATCAAGGCAGGCAATAAAAATAAATTTGCAGCCATTCCCGTAATGATTGTCAATCCTGTTAACCAACCCAATGCAGCGGTACCTTGAAATTCAGAGAATGTGAAAATTAAAAATCCTGAACAAATGGCAACCATGGTATAAATCATGCTCAACCCAACTTCGGCAATGGTATCATCCAATGCAATGCGAATAGGTTTGTTGTGTTTGATTACTTCCCTTCTAAATGTTGACACAAAGTGAATGGTGGCATCAACCGTTATTCCAAATGCAATACTGAATACCAAAATGGTACTCGGTTTCAATGGAATATTGAAATAACCCATGGTTCCAGCTGTAATTAACAGCGGAATGATATTCGGAATAATAGCAATGATGATCATTCTAAACGAGGGGAATAAGAATCCCATTGTGAGAGAAATCAGCAACAATGACCATAATGTGGCAGACACCAAACTATCGAACAAAAATGAATTTCCTTTCAAAAAGATAGCTGTGGTACCCGTAATTTGAACAGTATATTGATCTGATGGGAAAATTTCAGATACAATTTTATTTACGGCTTTGTTTATTGAATCCATGCGAATAGAACCCACATCTTTCATTTGGTAACTGATACGCATTTGGGTAAATGTGGAATCAACAAATCCTTTTAACAAATTGGGTTTTCCTGGCTCAGCAGGAGGCAGTTTTAATGCCAATTCGCCCAAGTCTGTGGCTTTAGGAATTCGATAGAACCTAGGGTCATTGTCGTTGTTGGCCTGATTTGCAGCAGAAACAACTTCCACCAACGACATTGGCTTAGACAACTCAGAAAATTGTTTCAAGGCTTTTTGAACCGTTCTTCCTTTGTTAAGCATTTCAGGAGATGTTACCCCACCTTCTTCAAAGGTTGTAATGAGAATTTCATATGGCATAACCCCTTTGAAATTGTCTTGCAAAAATTCTAAGTCTTTATAAATCTTCGATGAATGCGGAATATCATCCACCATAAACGCCAAAGGTTTTAGTCTGAAAATAAAAACAGTACTGATAGAACTCACCAATATAAACCAGAAATAAATTCTTCTTTTCTTGTGGAAGGTAAAGTCCCTCACCCATTTTAAAAATTTAAGAATATTCTTATTTTCTAAATGCGCAGTTTGTTTATCAGTAGGAGGTGGTAAAAATGAATACAGCGCAGGAATTCCCACAATGCTAATCACAAAAATGATGTTGATTGTGATAAACGCAACCAAACCGAATTGTTCCAAAATTTGGGTTTTGGTGAAGTAAAAGGTACCAAATCCAACCGCTGTAGTGAAATTAATTAAGAAAGTAGCAACCCCAATTCTCGAAATAATGCGAGAAAGCGCCTTTGCTTTGTTCTTGTGTTTTCGATATTCGTCGTGGTATTGATTGATGAGGTAAATGGTATTTTGCACCCCAACGACGACGAGCAACGGCGGCAAAGTACCTGTTAGTAAGTTCAGTTTAAATCCTAAAATACCCGAAATCCCCATCATGGTAATAACACCAATTGCAATAAACAGCAGGGAAATAAGAAGGGTGCTCAAACTTCTAAACATCAATAAAATAAGCAACGCTGTTACGGCAAAGGCAATTAGGGTAAACATGACAATTTCGTCACGCACGGTTGTTGCATTCTTGTAACGCACGAATGGCAAACCACTTAAGTGGATTTCGATACCGTATTTCGCACCAAAATCGACGGTTAATTTCTCTAAGTGCTTAATTAATGGGGTTCTATCTTTGCTATTGAGTGTACTGTCTTTGAGGGATATGAGAACGAGTGAAACTTTTGTATCTGGGTTATATAACAATCCCTCGTAAAACTTCATTTGTTCAAACTCATCGCGGATGCTATCCATATCGGCCTGACTTTTTACTGTGGTTGCAGCAAATCGTTTTAGGCGGAGCATATCGGAGGTATCTAGTTCAAAACGATATAGTCTAGCCGGCGACAACACATTGTTCACTCCAGGTTGCGCTGCGAGAGAATCGCACAGAGTGCGGAAATCGTTATAGAAGGTAAGGTCAAAAAGCTTATCTGTTTTAAAGGATGATACGAGTTTATTGCCATCTTCCCCGAATGTTTTTTTGAATTTCTCATAGATTACAAAATCTGGATCATCTTTGGGAACCAGTTTTTGCATATTGTATTCGAGTTGCACTTTCGACCCGAAATAGCCCATAAAGGCTGTAAAGAGAAAAATTCCGACAATTGCAGCAACGCGGTTTTTTAATATAAAGGTGGCAATTTTATTCCACATAATGGGGTTGCAAATTTAATATTTATTCTTGAGAGTTTAGTAATTAGTTTAGATTGCTTCGCAAGTTGACACCGCTTCGCGAGTTGACTCCGCTTCGCGGGTTGACGCTTCGCTGTTGACACCGCTTCGCGAGTTGACACCGCTTCGCGGGTTGACTCCGCTTCGCGGGTTGAAACCGCTTCGCGGGTTGACTCCGCTTCGCGGGTTGACTCCGCTTCGCGGGTTGACTCCGCTTCGCGGGTTGACTCCGCTTCGCGGGTTGACTCCGCTTCGCGGGTTGACTCCGCTTCGCGGGTTGACTCCGCTTCGCG
>CANFLS010000005.1 GCA_947447955.1 Flavobacteriales bacterium
CACAGCTGAGAAATACCCTCCCGTAGGACAAGTATAACTGTTGGTTGCAGAACAAATCTGGGCCTCCGACGGGTTAACCCAGGCTAGCAAGCAATACAAAATTGCCGGTAGCTTTAGAAATTTTAGTAGTTTTATTATTTTCATAGTATGTAGTTTTCTGTTATTTAGCCTTATTTAGAATCTTACTAAAATACAAATATATATAAAACAATACTATTTCATAATTTTAACCACAACATTCTTTAGCAAAACTAAAAAAATAGATTAGAGTCATTAAAAAACAACATGGAAACACTAAGGAAAAATCACAGCCGGTGAAATACTAAATCGTTATGAATCAAACGAAATAAATAATAAAAGAATAAATTGAAATTAAAACCAAAGAAAAAATGGCAAAAAGAGCGCATTTTCAACAAAAATATTGTAGAAAAATACACAAGAAAAAAGTAGACAAAAAATACAATTTACTTATATACAATCGGCTAGAACCGCATTAAAATGAGCGGTTGCCCTCCAAACTTCAATGATATATTCTAGAAAATCAGAATCAAATGATTTTTCGGGTTCAAAGGTATGGGCAACGTAAAATTGCTTATTGAAAATCAAAGGTTGTATGGCTGCAACTTCTTTTAGAGAAGCATCTATAATTTTATTTTTACTACCCAAAACTTCGCCAAAATATTGAATGAACTTCGGCTCATTTATCGCTTTGTCAAATTTTTGTAAATTTTTAGCAACATTCCTTCTAAACGTCATCAGGTCTTCTTTTTCAGGCATATAAACACCCGAATAAATTCCACAACTTTCAGCACCCAATTCAATATACATTCCACCTGGCCACATTTTTTTTCTTCCACCAATTTGCAATGAAGCCGAGCAGTGTAATTTGTAAGGTGATTTATCCTTCGAAAAACGTATGTCTTTATTAATTCTAAACAAACAATCTTTGGCCGTTATATCTTTGTATTCACTATCAAATTTTGACATATTCAAGAGTAAATCTGTAATAAAATCAATAAAGGGCTGTTTAACATCATTTTCATACCTTTTTCTATTTTCGTCAAACCAAGATTTTTGATTATTTAATGACAACTCAAGAAAAAACTCATAAAAAGAGATATCAAAATATTGCTTCGACATGATTTATTTTCTGTTACTTCCAATAAAAACCTGGCTTGTATATTGCTTGCCAAAAATTTCATAAGAAATTACATATATTCCACTTGAAATTTGGGATACATCATAATGATGCACATCGTTATGATGATCTAATTCAACCAAATTTATAACCGCCCCAATTGAATTCACTAACCTTACTTTTTGAATTTCCAATCCATTTGGAACAGAAATATTCAAACTTGACACAGCAGGATTAGGAAAAATTGCAACCCCATAAAGATTAGTTTGATTCATTGAAGCCCTATTCATCACAATTTGCTTTGATTTAAAGCAAATACATCCACCGTCACGCGTTTTTGCATTCATTGAAGCCGCATATGAGCCATCACCAGATAAATTGAAATAAACAGCTGCATTTAAATCCTTAGACGATTGATTACCCAACCCAACAATATTCCAACTATAATCAATATTATTTTGACCACCAATATTAGCGTTATTATCCATTGGTTCTAATTTGGCTCCATAAAAAGAAGAAGCGTAATCAGGCGTAAAATTAAAATCACAAGTTCTCGGCAATTCGTAAATATTAATTTGCTTCACAAGTGTTGCACTACATCCACCCAAAATTTTTGCAGTTAAAGTAATATTGAAGGTTTTGTTTTGAAGGACACTGTATATGTGTATAGGTCTTTCCAACTTGGATGAATCATTGTCGCCAAAATCCCAATTATATTCAATTTTACCTAAGCCTGTTGATCTGTTATCAAAGAAAATGGTATCATTTGAACATTTGTCTTGAAACACAAAACTAGGGGTAGGTTCGTCGAGCACTTCAATATCTTTTGACAATTTTGCAACGCAACCATTATCTAATGTTACGGTTAATGAAATTGTCCTTTTTCCTGTTGTTGGCCATTTGTGGCTTACATTGTCAGATGTACTTGTATTTCCGTCAGAAAAATCCCAAAGTGGATTTGCCGCAGTACCAGATACAGCTGGGGTCGTATTCGAAAAATCAGTTTTACTAATTGCGCAAAACTGTGTATTTGTAAAGCTCACTTTGGGAGATTCTTTGATGCCAATTTTTTTGGTTATAGAATCTTTACATCCAAATTCTGATAGCACAACCAGTTTGATATTTTTTGTACCTGCAGAAGAAAATGAATAGGTAGGATTTTTATCTACACTTGTCTTTCCGTTATCATCAAAATTCCAAGTACTGCCATAATTACTTCCACCAGCAGTTGTATTATTTACAAACACTATTTTCTCATTGTCACAATTTCCAGATTGTTTGGTAAAATCGGGAGTCGGTTTATCAAACACAATAATTTTTTGGGTACCCGATGAAATACAGCCCCCATTGTTGCTTGTTAATTTAACCGTGTATGTGGCAGCTTTTGTGTATTGTATTGCAAACGAAGATTTGTTATTTACAATTGTTCCATTACCGTCTCCAAAATCCCAACTCATTGTTGAAGTAATTGGCGTTGTATTATTGGTAATTTTCAAATCGTTACCAATACAAGCATTTTCTTTGGTAAAGGAAACAGTAGGACGGGTATTTACAACAACGTTATACGATTTTGTAAACACAAAATAATAAGGAGAAGAAATAGCCTTAAATGAAACGTTGAATGTCCCTCCTGATAAAAATCTAAATGAAGGTTCCACACTATTCACCGTATCGGCAGCATTCCCCGTTCCAAAATTCCAGGTATAATTCAAATAACCTGATTTCAAGGTTGAATTATTTTTGAAATTAACTGTATCACCAGAACAAATTTTAGAGGCATAGGTAAAATTAAATCTCGGCGATGGTGAAATATAAACCAAACGTTTGTAAGTGGTATCGCAACCCGTATTTACATCTACAACATTGACTTTGACATAGATAAAACTATCTTCCAAAGTTGAATCCGTAGTTACAAACTTCACTTCCAAATCTGCGGAGCCTGTTGGAGCTGTTAGCGTAGCGCCCGAAATTGATTTACCCCCTTTGGTATATGCTTGAACACTTGCATACCAATTCTTCGGGGAAGTTGAACCGTAAGAAGTATTCGAATACAATCGAGGCGCTTTCAAATCGTAATAAATTGGTGTTCCGTTTATAGTAATATCAAAACTACTTCCATACTGATAAATAGCTGTATTGGGTGTTGTTACTTTTGATGATGCAATCATGCCCAATCCACCTGGAGATGCAGTGATGGTGGCAGTATATTTTAAGGTATCATTTAACAAATTATCATCACCAAGGTCGATGTATACTTTTATGTCATTTTTGCCAGCATTTATAAATACCATAGGTACAGAAAATGTAATTTTTTGAGAATCATTTGGCAATATTTTTTGGGTTACTTTTTGACGTGTAACCTTTCCATTCACAGAGTATGCTACATAAAAATTATAGGCTGTATCAACAAAATTATTCTTTACATAAATTGAAAAAGTTCTTTCAGCGCCAGCACAGATTTTACCCGTTACATTTAAATCCGATTTCACCAATTTCAAATCCAAATAATTCTCAAAAGATCCCCTATCACTATTTTTGGTATTTCTCAACACGCCTGGCAAATCGTAATCATTTCCCTTTACGTACGGTACATTGTTTTGGGTTTCAAAGCAATTGGAACGAAAATCATTTTTAGCAACATTGATAAAAACAGGATTTAAAAAACTTTCTCCAGGCCCTACATCACTACTCGCTTTCCAACCGCTAAAATTGGAAAAAGAATTGGAACCCAAATACCAAGATTGGCCGGTGGCATAACTAATATTAAAAGAATTATTGTTACACAATTTTATTGCAGTAGAAGAATATAAAAATGCAGGAGCTCCATTTCCGGCACCTTTCATATCAACGATATTTCCAACACATGTTATGGAAGATTCATCTTCTGCATAGAAACCATAGGAGTTATTACCCGCATTGTTTTCTCTCATATAAATGGTATTCTGACGAATTTCCAAATTATTGCCTGTATTATAATTGATATCGTAAAAAGAAAAATTATCCGTGCCCGAATTGTTTTTTGCTACTAAGTTCGAATTAAAAGAGAGATTAACCAGATAATACAAAAAAGTACAATAAAATGAACTGGTTGGTGAAATTACATTATTCGCAGTAATTGAATTCCTATCTATCATCCAACTTCCATCATACAAAGCAGCAAATCCATACAATTCATTTGCAGCAACAACCGAATCAATAATATTAGATTCTAGGATATTTATCGCATTGGTTTTGCAACCCACTGAAATAAAATAATAGGTAACCAAACTTCCCGTATTTGATGAACCAAAATCACATTTTTTTACTTTATTTCCAATGGCATTTATGTCTGAGCAATTGGTAGCATAGACCACTGTTGAGGTACCAGTTAATCCATTAATATTATAAAATTCATTCTGTTTTATTAATAATAATTCTGAATTATCGCTGGTAATGCCATTGAAATAGCTAGCAAACGAAAGGGAACTAAATTTATTCAATTCAATTGTTAATGGATAATTCGAAGTACCATAGGCATTCACAATTTCCATGGCGGTTAATCCTGCCAAATAATTACCAGAATAAGTTGGAGAAGCTCCTTTAAATGGCAAATCGTGAATGGTATTTTTACCAAAATAATTGCTTCTATTAGTAGAATATCCCTCATGAAAATAAAAGATTTTCATCATGCTATCTACACCCGAATTGTTTGTAGCCGTTTCGCGAGAAATATCATTGCTAACAAACTGATCTCCGTTTATATAATTAATGTAAAATGCACTGCTGTAAAAATTTTTGATACTATTCCCAACAAAGGAATTGTCGGTAGCTACAGAACTATAAAAACTTGAACCCTGTTGATCAATAATACCGTAGGCTGGACCAGTTGCATTGGTTGAACTTGTTTTTAACGTGCAATTTTTAATTGTATTGCGCATTCCATTGTGCGTAGTTGAAGTCGTCTTAATTGCCGAATTGCTAGAAGCAAAAGAGATATACGCACCAGTTGGAATGGTTGAACTACTTAAGCCTGAGAAATCTATGGTACATCCATCAATCACATTGTCATTTGCTGCACCCGAAAATCGAATTCCTTGCACCATTGCATTGGAACCAGAATGCAATAAATACAAACTCTTAATTTGTACGTAATCAACACCATTCAACCAAATCATTTCATAGGTTGGTGAACCACTTAAGGTTTTGGAATTTCCATTAATGCTTAAGGTTTTGGTTGAAGTAGTAGGATTGGTTGAATTTTGAGTTAATTGAACGGTAGCTGTTATGCTCAAATTGGACATAACTGTTACGTTCACTGCACCGCTTACACCATTGTTGTTGAACGCTGTTGCAAAATCAGCCCAGGTAGCATAATTCGTAGCTGAGGTTGTTCCACCAATTGTGTAATTTCCTGAAAGTTGCCCAAAAACTGGTAAACTAACAAGAAATACAAAACCAGCAAGAATATAATTCTTGATATTTTTCATAATTTAGAATAAACAAATTTATGAAAAAAGAAGTGAAGTAGTTAAATAGTTGAAATTGGAATTAAAATTGTATTATTTACAATACAATTTTAATCGTTCATCAAATCAATTTCACCGTCAAGAACGCCAGTAAATTCGCTACTCGGACTTTCAAATATTTCCAATTCAAAATCGCGAACTGCTGAAAAAACATGGTCAAAAATATCGGCTTGAACATCTTCATAGTTTGCCCATTGCTTATCGTAGGTAAAACAGTAAATTTCAATCGGCAAACCTTTGTCCGTTGGAGCCAATTGACGAACTACATGTGCCATTTCTTTATTTACTTTGTTTAATGATTCAAGATACAGATTCAAATACACCCGAAACAATCCCAAATTGGTAAAATTCCTATGATTGCCTTTGAAATTTTTATCACCTGCCAACTTTTTGTTGTGTTCATTGATTTCAGGTAATTTCTCATCGATATAAGAAGTAATCAAATTGATTTTTCTAAATTTTTCAAGCATTTTTTCATTGCAAAAACTGATACTTGAAATTTTAATAAACACAGCTCTTTTTATACGTCTTCCATCTGATTCTTCCATGCCTCTCCAATTTTTGAATGACTCTGAAGTAAAGGCAGTTGTTGGTATCGTTGTATTCGTATTATCCCAGTTCTTTATTTTTACAGTTGACAAATTGATATCAGTCACCAAACCATCGGCACCATATTTAGAAAACTCAATCCAATCTCCATTTCTCAATAAATCATTACTCGAAATTTGAATAGAAGCTGCAAAACCCATTAATATATTTTTAAAAGCCAAGGCTAGAACAGCCGACATTGCACCTACGGCAGTAAACAAGGCCCAAAGTGGCTTGCCAGATACGATTGAAATGATAATGAGTAAACCTAAAACGTTGAGAACTATGCCTAATAATTGCACAAATGAAGCTACAGGTTTATCTTTCAACGATTCGATTTCCAAAAGAATAATTTTCATGGCTTTTAATGTGCTTTGAAGAAATACAAGCACAACTACCACCATTGTCAATTCAATCAATATATGTGCATATGGTCTAACATTTGGAAACTCAGTTAAAACCAAAGGCAATGTAATTTTCGTAAAAACTGCTGGAATTAAGTGGCCTAAGTGTTTAAAAATCTTCTTTTCAACCAGAATATCTAAAAACTTACTTTGTTTGTTGTTTGCATATTGTTTAACAACAGCGAGTATTGCTTTTCTTGAAATCCAATCAATGATAACCACCAAAACCCCCAAAAGCGCAATCAATATAACCAATTTAACTGTTAACGCCGATGCCCTAGATACACCTGCCTTTACAACCAAATCCATCACCCAACTTGCAAATTTTTCTTGCAAACTGAAAGTCTTATTCATATCCATACCACAAAATTAAGCGCAGTTTAAACAATTTCCACTATGAAATTAAACCATTTTTCAATTTTCATCGTTCTTATAGTTGTCAAATATTATCTTTGAATCAATGACAATTAAAATACCCAAGTGGCTAATTCTGTGTCTCGTAGCTTTTTTCCTAAGTTCGGGCTCTAGATTGGTGAATGATTTATTTGAATTTTCTAAAAATCTCGAAATTTTTTCTGCAGTATATAAAGAAGTTGGTGATAAATATGTTGATGAAGTACCACCCGGTAAATTAGTGAAAACTGCCATTACGGCAATGCTTTCTAGCCTAGACCCTTACACCGTTTTTTTTAGCGAGTACCAAGCCGAAGAAGCACTTATTGAAAGACAAGGAGAATATGGTGGAGTTGGTTGCAGGGTAATTTATAGAGATAAATTCCCTGTGATTTCTGAGATAATTGAAGGTTACGCCTTCGATAAAGCAGATATCAGAATTGGCGATATTATTACCCAAGTTGGCCAATCAAATAATTTACAATCTACTGAAAATGCCAATCAGGAATTCATATTTGAACAATTTAGAGGCGCTCCAGAATCGCAATTTACCGTTGTGATTAAAAGAGGTTCAGAATCTCTTACCAAGAACATTGTTCGTACAAATGTAAAAACCAAAAGTGTTCCCTATTCCGGTATGATCTCCAACAATATCGGATATATCAAACTAGATGAATTTGGGCAGCAATGTTCAAATGAAATTGAAATTGAATTGAAAAAATTGCAAAACAGCCATGAATTAAAAGGCTTGGTACTCGATTTACGCAATAATGGTGGGGGACTTTTAAACGAAGCCGTAAACATTGTTGGATTGTTTGTAGGCGAAAATAAACTTGTGGTTTCTTTGAAAGGCAAAAATCAGGAGGGACCAAAAAAATGGATTACCCCATCACCTGCTGTTGCACCGAATTTACCACTTGTGATATTGGTTAACAAAAACTCGGCATCGGCATCGGAAGTAGTAAGTGGGAGTTTGCAAGATATGGACCGCGCTGTAATTGTAGGTCAAACAAGCTTTGGTAAAGGATTGGTGCAGAATTATTCAACCCTACCGTACCGAACCCAAATGAAAATTACCACTGCCCGATATTACACACCAAGTGGCAGATGTATTCAAAAACTCCAATATGACGAAAAAGATGAGTTTGGTAAAGCAACAGTAAAATCAAACGACCAAAAGAAAATTTTCAAAACCAAAAATGGTAGAATTGTATACGATGCAGGCGGAATTGACCCCGATGTTTTCCTTCCTTTATTCGATGGAGCACAATTGATTCAATGGTTAGAGAAAGAATTTTTTATTTTCGATTGGTCAAATAAATACACACAATCTCACCCCGAGTATTTAAAAAATCCCGAATCAATTCAATCGAATTTTACTCAATATCAAAGCGATTTTGAACTATTTATTTCAACAAAGGGTCCCAAAATCATGCAAAAAAATTGGCAAAATTATTTGAGAAAACAAGGTGCAGATACCTTTTGGACACAGCAAATGGGATTGTATACTATTGATGAAAAAAAGCTAACTACTTTTTTAACTACAGGACTTGCATCTAATAAAAATCAAATTGCAACACAGCTACAATTGGCATTATTTAAAAGATGCTTCAAAGCTGAAAAATATTATTATAATTCACTAAAAATCGACAATGAAATTGGACATTGCGTTGAAATTTTAAATGCTCCCGAAAGAATCAAAATGATATTAAAACAATGATTTTAAACTTTTTTATTTTAATCATTGGTGGATGTTTGGGCGGTTTTTTAGCTGGACTATTAGGCGTTGGAGGGGGTATGATTTTTATACCTTTCATCCAATACATGCTTTCTGATTTCACAGATATTCCTGATTCTGAAATTGTAAAATTCACTTTGGCAAACTCAATTGGATTGGTTTTTCTGAGCGGAATTTCTGGAATTTCAAGGCAAATAAAATTGAAAATTTATAGTTTCAAAAACAGTTTATACATTGGAATACCTGGAGCAATTGCTGCTTCAACAATGAATTGGGCAATACAAAATGGAAATTGGTATATCAAATCAGATTTCCAAAAAGTATTCCTTTTGTTTCTCATCCTTTCAATTTTAAACATGCTTTTTGGCAAGCAGAACAATGCAATGGACCAAAATGAAATTGGTGATCGATTCATCTTTAAAATTATTTTAGGTCTCATGGCAGGCACCGTGGTTGCTTTGAGTGGATTGGGCGGTGGAATTATTATGGTTCCTCTCATTCGATATTTGCTAAAAAAACCAATTCACGAGGCTACATCACTGAGTTTGAGCATCGTTCCACTTTTATCGTTGGTTCCTGTCATTCAAAACATGACGGCTAAAAATGCCCCTCATTTGATTCAAAACGGCTATCATTTCCCTATGTCGGGATATATTATTTGGCCATATTTTATTCCACTGGCCATCGGCGTCATCTTTTTCTCATCTTTTGGACAGAAAACGGCACAAAAAGTGCCCGTTTTATGGCTAAGAGTTATATTTGCTGTTCTTTCAACCATAATTTTAATAAAAACACTCTATGAAATTTTCTAATATATTAAAAATCAGCACATTTTCAGTTATCATGGGTTGTGCATTTTCAGTTTCTGCCCAAAGCACAGAAATGGAAAAAGAAAAAGCCAGACTAAAAGCAGATATTTCGTTTTTAGCTTCTGATCAATTGGGTGGACGTCAAACGGGTTCATCTGGAGAATTGGCCAGTGCCACTTATATTAAAAATGAATTCAAGAAAAACAAATTGACTTTACTTGGCAAAGACGGATTTCAAGAATTCAGCATCATTCAACTGCGCATAGCCACTGAAAAATGCAGATTTGCTGTAAATTCACCAAATGGATTTATCAACGATTTTAAATTATTCGAAGAATATTACCCATTGTCATTGTCATCAAACAACGACAGTATTACTGCCGAAACCATAGACGTTGGATACGGTTTGGTGAGCGAAAAAGAAAAAAGAGATGATTATACGGGTTTAGATGTTGCCGGAAAAGTGGCTATTATTCGTTTGGGATATTTGGGTTCAGATGAAAAACCAAATTCTCCATTGGCTGAAGTTGCCGACATTACAACCAAAGTAAAAGAAGCTGAAAAAAGAGGCGTTGTGGGTATCATTTTTATTAGGGCTAAAATGACAGACGAAGACCCAAGTGGTCAATTAAGTCGTACCGTGGTTCCTACCAAACTTCCAATTTTTTATTTTAAACCAAAAAATAACTTTTTAAGAGGAAATGTAACCATGAAGAGTTTTTTATGGTCGCCAACTGCTGTTGGTCACAATGTGATGGCATTTAAAAATAACCACCGCAAAAAAACAGTGGTAATTTGTGCTCACCACGACCATATTGGGAACAATGAATATGACAATAGCAAAATCAAAGGCATTACCGGAATTCATAATGGAGCAGATGACAATGCAAGTGGGGTGGCTACTTTGCTTGAACTTTCCAGAAAACTAAAAGGCTGGAAATACCGCAAAAACAATTATTTATTTTTGGCGTTTAGCGGTGAAGAACTCGGTTTAATTGGATCAAAATTCTTTATTCAAAACCCTGAAATTCCTTTAAAAACAATCAATTACGTAATCAACATTGATATGTTGGGCAGAATTGATTCTTCAAAACAAATGCTTACCATCAATGGAGTGGGAACTTCTCCTGATTGGACAACTACGTTACAAAAAGTTAAAACAGACACAACCCAATTGAGAATCACAACCACAGAAAGTGGCATGGGGCCTAGTGATCATGCGAGTTTTTATTTGGAGGGAATTCCTGTATTGCATTTCTTTAGTGGACAACACAAAGATTACCATACCCCAGATGACGACGAATACAAGATTAATTACCAAGGAATGTATAACAGCATAGAAGTAATTAAACAGGTTGTAAAAATCAATAATAAGTGCAAAAAACTACCATTCACCAAAACCAAAGATGCCACACCAGGAAGAACAAAGTTCAAAATTACGATGGGTGTAATGCCAGACTATTCGTATTCAGGCAAAGGAATGAAAATTGATGGGGTTTCTGATAACAAACCTGCCTTTAAAGCTGGCTTAATGAGAAATGACATCATCGTTAAACTTGGTGAAAATACAGTTACTGGCGTTGAAGATTATATGGTTGCGCTAAGCAAATTCAATGCCGGAGATAAAACTACTGCTACCATTATCAGGGGTTCTGAAACAATAATTAAAGAAATTCAATTTTAATGAAAATCATTGAGCACATAGAAAACAGAAAATCAACTTTATTTTCATTTGAAATACTACCGCCTTTAAAAGGTTTGGGTATTCAAAGCATTTACAATGCAATTGACCCATTACTTGAGTACAACCCGTCTTTTATTGACGTAACCTACCATAGAGAGGATTTCGTGCTTAAAAAGCGCGTAGATGGCTCATATGATCGAATTTCGACCCGTAAACGACCAGGAACCGTAGCAATTTGCGCAGCAATTCAAAATCATTACAAAATTGACGCAGTTCCACACCTAATTTGTGGCGGTTTTACAAAAGACGACACAGAAACTGCTTTAATTGAATTGAATTTCTTGGGTATTGACAATGTTTTGGCTTTGAGAGGTGACGCCCGAAAAGAAGATATGTATTTTGAGCCTGAAGTTGATGGAAACAAAAACGCATTGGATTTAATACACCAAATCAAAAATATGAATTCTGGCATTTATTTAGATGAAGAACTAACCATTGTTCATGAATCTAATTTCTGTATTGGAGCAGCATGCTATCCTGAAAAACATGGCGATGCACCAAACATCCAATCAGATATGAAATATTTGAAACGCAAAGTTGAAGCAGGTGCTGAATTTTTAGTAACCCAAATGTTTTTTGACAATAAAGATTATTTCCAATTTGTTGAGCGTTGCCGTGAAAACGGAATCAATGTTCCTATTATTCCAGGATTAAAACCATTGGCGTCGAAAAAACAACTTATTGCATTGCCAAAGATTTTCAATATTGATTTGCCTGAAGCATTGACCAATGAAGTTGAAAAATGCAAAACTGATAAAGAAGTCGTTGAAATTGGAAATCAATGGGCGATAGCTCAATGCAAAGATCTCATGAAAGCAGATGTTCCTGTTCTTCATTTTTACACTATGGGAAAAAGTGCTCAAACTCAGGCCATTTGCCAAGCCATTTTTTAAAGAATGTTAGATGCTACCGTAATTAAATCAACCGGAAGTTGGTATATTGTTAGAACCAACGATGGTCAAATAATTCGGGCTCGAACCAGGGGTAAAATGCGTTTACAAATTGTTGACACGAGCAACCCTGTTGCAGTTGGCGATCTTGTAAACATTGAATTAGACGCTAATTATGAAAATACGGGATCAATTACTGAAGTCAAACCCCGTAATAATTGGATTATCCGGAAAGCGAATAAACTAAGTTCTAAAAGGCAAATTCTTGCTACCAATTTAGATGCAGCCATTTTGGTTGCCAGTCTTTTTGCACCCCGAACATCTTTAGGTTTTATTGATCGATTCATTTTATGTTGCCAATCAATGCATGTTCCGGCTGTTCTGTTTTTAAACAAAACAGATCTATTGAAAGATGAAATAACCAATGTAACCGAAGAACTTAATAGAATTTACAAAGATGCCGAGGTAACTATTTTGGTGGGTTCGGCAAGAAAAAACCAAGGTTTGGAACCTCTATTGAATTTTATTTCTGGAAAAAGAATTTTATTGGCGGGACATTCTGGGGTTGGAAAATCTACCATACTGAATACCTTATTCCCCGGCGTTAGGGCAAAAGTTGGCAGTATTTCTGAATCGCACGAAAAGGGGAAACATACTACCACTTTCGCCGAAATGTTTATACTTGACAAAAACACTCAAATTATTGACACCCCAGGTATTCGCGACTTTGGCGTAGTCGATATTCCCGACGGAGAAATTGCACATTATTTTCCTGAATTCAGGGCGGTTATGAGTCAATGCAGATTCAATAATTGTAGACATGAACATGAACCAGATTGTGGTGTTTTAAAAGCAGTTACAGAGGGCATCGTTCCGCAAGAACGTTATTATAGCTATTTGAGTATCTTGCACAACGAAGACATGTATAAATAACGATATTTGTAAATATTTGATGAAAGTATCCCTCAAAAATATCATTTTTATTTGTCTGGCAATCACTGCTTTGTTCACGCAATCGTGCATCAAGAGTGACCAATATACAGCAAATTCTAAATTGTTATTTTCGAAGGACACTGTTTTTTTTGATACCATTTTCACCAGAATGCCAGGTACAACCTACCCCATTTCTGTTACCAAAATGCTTAGCATTAAAAACAATGAAAATGCTTGGGTTAAAGCCAATTTCAAAGTAGCAGGAGGAATAAATTCTCCCTATAAAATTAACATCGATGGCATTGGCGGGAAAGAAATCAAAGATTTAGATATCGGCCCAAATGACAGTGTGTTTATCTTTGTACAATGCGCTTTAGAAGCCAATAATACCATCAATCCTGCGCTTGTATTGGATAGCCTAATTGCCAATGTTGGACAATCAACAAGCAAACTTATTTTGGCGGCATACGGTTGGGATGCCCATTATGTAAAAAATGAAATCTTACCAAACAACACCGTTTGGAATGACGTAAAAAAACCATACGTAATTGTTGAGTCTATTGAAGTAGCTGCAGGAAATACTTTTACCATAGAAAAAGGCGTACAAGTTTTTGCTTCGGCAAGGACTGGAATTTTTGTATTAGGTGATTTCAATATTCGTGGAACTGCGCAAGAAAGAGTAAAAATTCGTGGAGATAAACCTGTTTACGCCACCGAAAAACTTCCCAATCAGTGGGGAGGCATTTTTTATCTTCCTGGAGGGAAAGGAAAAATTGAATACGCCGACATTTTAAATGCAACCATTGGAATTCGGGTTGATTCTTTGTTGAATACACCTTCATTGATTATCAACCAAAGTAAAATTCAATACTGCGGACAAGCTAGCTTAATTGGGGTAACTACCAGTATCAATGCATCCAACTGCCTATTTGCCGATGTTGGAAGCTATTCATTTCTCGCCTATTTGGGAGGGAAATACGTTTTTAATCATTGCACATTTGCCGAATATTCAGGTATAAATACAAGACAGCAAGGACATTTGGCAATTACCAATACCCAACGAGATCCAAACGGAGTTTTACTCAAATGGAAGGATTTAGATTTTACGCTTACCAATTCAATCGTTGACGGTCCGATGTCAGATGAAATTTTTATTGATAATGTTTCAAAAGCTGTTTTCAATGTAAATTCAAATTACAATTTACTGAAAACAAAAGACCCTAAGAAAATATTCAATGCCCCTTCCAACTATTTCAATAGAAAAAACACTGGTTTTATTGATGTTTCAATTGGTAATTACGGCATTGATTCAACTTCATTTGGAATTGGAAAAGCGGGCTTGAGTAATCCAATCAACATCATTGACCTTACCGGAAAATCTAGGAAAAACCCTTGTGATATTGGAGCCTACGAAAAATAATTAGTTGCGTTTAGACGCAAAAAATTGCTTCATTAAATTGGCACATTCTTCTTCAAGTATACCACCAACAATTTCTGTTTTTTGATAGATAATTTTATTACTAATGGTTGAGTAACCAAACTTGGGCTCTTGGGCGCCAAAAACAATTCTTCCAAATCTCGCCCACTTACTCGCTCCTGCGCACATAACACAAGGCTCAATGGTAACAAAAAGAGTGCACTCGTCTAAAAACTTGCTATTCATATATTGGGCAGCACTTGTAATGGCCAACATTTCGGCATGCGCCGTCACATCTAGCAATTTTTCAGTTTGATTATATCCTTTTCCAATGATTTTATTATCACACACTACTATGGCCCCAATTGGAACTTCATCATCTTCAAATGCTTGGTGGGCCAAATCGAGCGCTTTGCGCATAAAATAGGCATCACTGAATATTTCTTCTTGAATTTCTTTCATTATTTTAATAGCAATTAAGCCTTTTTTTAGTGAACTTTGTTATTAGATTATGAGAATTGGTATTGTGCTATATCCCACCTTCGGCGGAAGCGGAGTTTTAGCCACTGAATTAGGGAAAGCGCTTTCAAAAATAGGACATGAAGTTCACTTTATCAGTTATAATCAACCTGCAAGACTAGATTTTTTCATGGAAAATATCTTTTTCCATGAAGTTATTATCCCTCAATATCCATTATTCGAATACGCACCTTACGAAACAGCACTTGCTGGCAAGATAGTAGATATAGTAAAATCAGCAAAACTTGAAGTGTTGCATGTTCATTATGCCATTCCTCATGCTTCAGCGGCCTTATTGGCAAAGCAAATACTCTTGGAGGACAATATTCATATTCCAGTAGTCACAACCCTTCATGGAACGGACATTACCTTAGTTGGCCGTGAAGCATCTTACGAACCAGTTGTAAGCTGGAGTATCAATAACTCTGATGCTGTTACCGCTGTTTCTGAAAGTTTGAGGGCCGACACTTTTGAGCATTTTCACATTCGCAGAGAAATTCAAGTAATTCCCAATTTTATAGACTTTACGAGGTTTAACAAACAACCCCGTGAGCATTTCAAAAAAGCCCTATCACCCAATAATGAAAAAATATTGGTACATACTTCAAACTTTAGAAAAGTTAAAAGGATTGAAGATGTTATTCGTGTGTTTGAAATCGTTCAAAAGAATATACCAGCCAAACTCCTATTAATTGGTGATGGCCCAGAACGTTCGCATATAGAAAAAGTTTGTAGAGACTTGAATGTTGTAGATCGCGTAACTTTTCTTGGCAAACAAGAAGCAATTGAAGAAATATTAAGTGTTTGCGATTTGTTTATCCTACCATCAGAAAGAGAAAGTTTTGGATTATCTGCCTTAGAAGCAATGGCATGCGAGGTACCAGTTATTTGCAGCAATGCAGGTGGCCTTCCAGAAGTTATTGAAGATGGGGTAAATGGATTTTTATCAAACGTAGGTGATTACGAAAAAATGGCAGCAGATGCCCTGTATATTCTCACCGACGAAGCGCGTTTTACACAATTTAGAAAAAATTCACTTCTAAAAGCGAAGGAATTTGACTTAAGTAAAATATTAACGCTTTATGTTGATTTATATCAATCAGTAATCAATTAATTTTTATTGAAATTTTCTTTTAGAAATTTCAACGCAATACTAATTTGATTCTCTACTGTTTTGGGCGTAATTTCCAAAATCTCTGCTATTTCTTTGTAGCTCAGCTCATACATACGGCTCATTAAAAAGACCTGTTTGCATTTTTTAGGAAGTTGATCAATCAGTAATTGAATTCTTTTTTCAGACTCTTTGGCAACCATTGAGGTATGCGCATTTACATTGGCATCAAAAACAGGGGACTCATCATTGATGTCGGTTACATCTAATTTCGACTTTTTAATGAAATTTAAACATCGATTTTTAACCGAAGTAAAAAGATAACTTTTAATGCCATTGGGATCTAAGTCATTCGATTCGCGGTTCCAAATGGCAATAAAAACATCATGAACGAGTTCTTCAGCATCGTTGCTTCTACCAATTATAGACGTAGCAAATGCCACCAATCCTGGTCGGAACTTTCTAAATAATTGTTCGAATGCAACTAAATCTTGAGCCAAAAGTGATAATTTCTAATGAATTGGCTACAAAAATAAGAGCAAGAATAAGAAAAAATAAAAAAACTTTCCCCGAATTGTTAATTAGCCAAGTCAGAAACGAATTGTAAATGCATCAACTTTAATTCTTCAAATGAAAATTCACCTTCAAAATAGGCAACTGCGGCATCAATATCTTCAATGTCTGACGATTTAAAGAATTGTACAATTTCTTCCTGTAAATCATCATCTAAAAACTGTTCCAAGAAGAATTTGATGTTGATTTTTGTACCACTATTTACAATTTGTTCCATTTCACCGATCAATTCATCGAATGAAATTCCCAATTGTTTTGCTATATCTGGTAACTCAACCTTCTTGTCAATGTTCAATATAATGCTCACTCTTTTGGCAGACTTTTCAGAATTGCCTTTTAAAACGATATCTAAAGGACGTTCAATGTCATTATCTTGAACATATTTTTCAATAAAAGCAATGAATTGTTCACCAAATTTTTGGGCTTTATTTTTACCAACTCCACTAATGTTTGCCAATTCTTCTAACGTAATTGGGAATTTTATGGCCATATCTTCCAAACTTGGATCTTGGAATATAACATAAGGAGGTAATTCCTTTTCTTTGGCAACCTTGCGGCGTAATTCTTTTAACTCTGAAAACAAAACCTCATCGCAAACACTCTCAAGTTTAAAGCTATCAAAGTCCTCTTCATTTACATTGTCGTACTCATCATCAACCGACATTTCATGCGGCATAGGATTTTTCATGTATTCAACACCGGCTTCATTAATACTTAGCAAACCATATTTTTCAATATTCTTGAATAAATATCCATTTACCAAAGCCAATCTCACCAACGATTTCCAAAACAATTTATCTTTCTCTTTGCCAATGCCAAAAAGTGGATGTTGCTCATGGTTATATGACTTGATTGCGTTGTCATTCTTATTTCCAATGATGAAGTTTACAATATGGGTGAGCGAAAATTCAGATTTCAATGAATCAAAACATTGCAATGCCATTTTCACTTCATTCGATACTTCTTGCTTTGGTTTTGGATGTGCGCAATTGTCGCACATTTTTTCACAATCTTTTTCTTCGAATGTCTCACCGAAATAATGCAATAATAACTTTCTTCTGCATTGAGAACTCTCTGCAAATGCAGCGGTTTCAGCAAGTAACAATCCACCAATTTCCTGTTCTGCAACAGGTTTGTCTTTCATGAATTTTTCTAACTTCTCAACATCATTCGGATTGTAATACAGCAAACAATCGCCGGTCATTCCATCTCTACCTGCCCTTCCTGTTTCTTGGTAATATCCCTCCAAACTCTTTGGAACATCATAATGGATAACAAAACGAACGTCGGGTTTATCAATACCCATACCAAATGCAATGGTGGCTACAATAACATTGCAATCTTCCATCAAAAATGCATCTTGGTGGTTTGCTCTAACTTTGGCGTCTAACCCTGCGTGATAAGGAAGCGCTTTGATGCCATTCATTTTGAGCATTTCTGCTATTTCTTCAACCTTTTTACGCGACAAACAATAAACAATACCAGATTGGTCGTGATGTTGTTTGATAAAAGACAACATTTCTTTATGAACAATGTCTTTTCTGCCTTTTGGTTTAACTTGGTAATATAAATTTCCGCGGTTAAATGAACTCTTAAACAACTTAGCCTCTAACATTCCAAGATTTTTTTGAATGTCATATTGTACTTTGGGAGTAGCAGTTGCTGTTAAGGCCAATATTGGAACTTCTCCAATTGCCTTAACCATTTGGCGAATTTTGCGATATTCAGGTCTAAAATCGTGACCCCATTCCGAAATACAATGTGCTTCGTCAACTGCAACAAAAGAAATTTTAACTTTGCTTAAAAGCTCTAGCGTTTCTTCTTTTCTCAATGTTTCAGGAGCAACATATAATAATTTTGTATCTCCTGCCAACATATCAGTAACTACCTTATTTAAATCAGATTTACTGAGTGAACTATTTAAAAAATGCGCCAACCCATTGCTATCAGAAAAACCACGAATATTATCCACCTGATTCTTCATTAATGCAATGAGTGGAGAAATTACAATGGCAGTTCCTTCCATCATTAAAGCAGGTAATTGATAGCAAAGCGACTTCCCCGCACCTGTTGGCATTATTACAAAACAATCTTCACCGTTTAAAATACTGTCAATTACTACTTCCTGATTACCCTTAAATCCATCAAATCCAAAGAATTCCTTTAAACATCTTTTGGGGTCCTTTGCGTCTTGAAATGCTGCCTGCATGTTGCTCTGTAAATTCTATTTTATTATGTTAAAATTATTTATTATTATACACTAGTTGTACTGATAACAATAACTAAAATTGAGATGTGAAGATACAACCTTTTTTTGAAATGATAATATTTATTTAATGAAAATAGGCCATTTCAACCCCTAAAGTCACATTTTTTTAGTTAATTTGAAACAAATATTTAGACATTGTCCGAAAATCAACACCATATCATTCAAAAAGTCGCAATTGAAGCTATTCAAAACGAATTAACATCGTTGCAAGTTTTACCTTCATTTATTCAAGCCGACTTTATCAAAGCCATTGAAATTATTTTGGCTTCTGAGGGAAGGGTGGTCTTGACCGGAATTGGCAAAAGTGCAATTATAGCTCAAAAGATTAGCGCAACGATGAATAGTACGGGTCAGCCTGCCTTATTCATGCATGCCGCTGATGCCATTCATGGCGATTTGGGAATGATTCAAAAAAATGATGTAATCATTGCAATATCTAAAAGTGGCAATACGCCTGAAATAAAAGCACTTGCTCCTTTATTAAAACAGTTTGGCAATACCTTGGTTGCAATAGTGGGCAATATGAATTCAGAATTGGCAAAAATGGCCGACTTGGTTATCGATACAACCGTTGACAAAGAAGCTTGCCCCAATAATTTGGCGCCTACTACCAGTACAACAGCCCAATTAATTATGGGCGATGCCATAGCAATTTCATTATTACAACTTAGAAATTTTTCAGGTCAAGACTTTTCTAAATACCACCCAGGTGGAGCCCTTGGAAAAAAATTATATTTAAAATGTGAGGAAATTGCCACAAGAAATGCCAAACCTCAGGTTTTACCCACCGATCCCTGGAAAAAAGTAATCGTTACAATTACCGAGAGTCGCCTTGGTGCAACTCCCGTAATTGATAATCAAAATAACATATTAGGCATAGTTACTGATGGCGACATCAGAAGAATGCTCAATAAATTTGAAGACTTCTCTCATTTAACAGCCCAAAATATCATGTCAATCAATCCGCTTACAATCGATGCAGAATCTCTTGCAGCGAAAGCAGGTAATTATATGCAAGACAAAAAAATAACCCAACTTATTGTTACCAAAAATAACCAATATTTGGGATTAATACATCTGCATGACCTATATTCTGAGGGCATTATTTAATTTTAAAATGAAAAATAAAAACCATTATGTAATTATTATGGCCGGAGGAATCGGATCGCGATTTTGGCCAGTGAGTAAAAAGAATTTCCCTAAACAATTTATGGATATATTGGGAACGGGACAATCACTTATTACCCAAACATACATGCGTTTTGCGGAATTTATTCCGGAAGAAAACATTTACATTGTTACCAACAAAGATTACGTTGAATTGGTTCAAACACATATTCCAAGCATTCAAAGAAATCAGATATTGGAAGAGCCATTGGCTCGAAATACCGCACCTTGTATTGCCTTGGCAACATATAAGTTAAAGCAGATTAATCCCAATGCCATTTGTATTATTGCCCCTTCAGATCATTTAATTACCCAAGAAAAGCAGTTCATTGAAATTTCTATGAAGGCTTTAGATTTTGCTGAAAAAAATGATGCTTTGGTAACTTTAGGAATTCAACCAAGCCGTCCAGATACGGGTTATGGCTATATCCAATACAATCCCAAAACTTCATCTAACGGAATTCATGAAGTAAAAACATTCACTGAAAAACCAACCGAAGAAATTGCAAAGAGCTTTATTGAGAGCGGTGAATTTTTATGGAATGCAGGTATTTTTGTTTGGAGTTTAAATGCAATTGCAAATAGATTCGAACACCTATTGCCTGAAATTCATCAACTTTTTAGTGAATTGGATTTTAATTCCCCCAATATTTCAAATGAATTAGAAATCACCTACGGCCAGTGCCCAAGCATTTCTATTGACTATGGAATTATGGAAAAAGATAAGAACGTTTTTGTACTTCCATCTAACTTTGGTTGGAGCGATCTTGGTACGTGGAAAAGTTTGTGGGATGTGTCTAATAAAGACAACGCCAACAATAGTTTAATAGGAAATAATATCCGTGCTTACCAATCTAGTGAAAGCTTGGTATTTTCTAACAACGAGAAACTATTGGTAATTAGTGGTTTAGAAAATGTTGTGGTGGTTGATTCAGACGACGTTCTACTTATCATGAACAAAGACAAAGAGCAAGAATTACGAAATATAGTGAATGAAATAAAGGACAAATTCAAGGGAAAGTATAATTAACAATAATTTTACCCTTTTGTACTTGATTTAATAATTTTGGTGCCGTATATTTGTATTGTTATCGTTTATTCGGTAACGCCAACTGTTACGCGCTTTTATAATACCAACAACATCCTGGCCGTGCCTTCTAGCGCGGCCTTGATTTTTTAAAGCCATATCGTGAAACAATCCCAAAACTTTAAAGCCCTTCTTTTTCTTCATATCGCTGTTTTTCTGTGGGGATTTACTGCCATTTTTGGTAAACTCATTTCCTATGGTTCTACTACCCTTGTTTGGCATAGAATGACAATTGCGGCACTCGCCTATTTTCTGCTTCCAACAGTTTGGAAGGGATTAAAAACCATTTCATTTGCTAATTTTCGTACGTTTTTTGGTATTGGAATAATTGTTTGCGCCCATTGGCTCACATTTTACGGTAGTATTAAACTAGGGAATTCAGTTTCAATTACGCTGGCTTGTCTTGGTTCGGCTTCATTTTTTGCCGCCATTATTGAGCCATTGATACTCAAGTCAAAATTCATTAAAAAAGACATTCTCATTGGCTTAGTGGTGATTATTGGTGTTTTATTTATTAGCTTTTCTCTTCCTGAAAACACAAATACAAATATTTCATATCCTGCGGCAATAGGCACTGGATTGATAAGCGCCGCATTGGCAGCCTTATTTACAACACTCAACAAGAAAAACATAGAGAAGTCACATCCATTAACAATTAGCGCCATAGAAATGCTCGCTGGAGCCGTATTGCTTTCTATTATTGTTCCACTAACCACTCAAAATACCATTTGGTATCCTCAAATGGATATAACCAAGTTTGATCCACAGCATCTTCAAAATGGTGCACTCGATTTGGTTTGGGTGCTTGTACTTGCAATTTTTTGCACCAACCTTACCTTTTATCTTGGAACCTACTCGTTAAAATATCTCAGTGCTTTTACCGCCAACTTAACCGTAAACCTTGAGCCTATTTATGGAATTGTCTTAGGAATATTAATTTTCCATGAAAACAATGAACTCAATATGAAATTTTATGTTGGCACTGTGATTATTATTGGCGCCATCTTTATCAATCCAATTTTATCCCTCAGAAAAAATGAAAATTGAAGACATCACAAACCTCATTGAAAGTAGACGTAGCCATTTTGCCAAAGAATTCAATGGCACTATAGCTCCAAAGTCCCTCATAGACATTTTAGTAAACAATGCGAATTGGGCACCATCACATAAATTAACAATGCCATGGCATTTTGTAGTTTTTGAAAGAAAATCAATGCAAGCCTTAACCAATAAAATTCTTGAAATACAAACCGAGAAAAATCCAGAAATGGACGAGGCAAAAATTTCGAAAATAAAAAACATCCCTCAAAAAGTATCTCATATCATAGCAATTTGCCTCAAACCAAGTTTCAAAGTTCCTCTTTGGGAAGAATATTGTAGTATTGGCGCAGCCGTTCAAAATATCTACCTTACCCTAAATACCCAAAATGATTTTGGGGGATATTGGACTACCGGCAACGCTACAAACTCTCAAGAAATGAAAGAATATCTTGGGCTTGAAGAGACCCATGAACACTTGGGATTTTTCTTTGTTGGCGGATTAGACCAAAAAAGAACATTGGCACATAGAAACGCTGTTAGCGTTGAATGGAAATAAAAAAGCCAATTGAAAATTCAATTGGCCTTCTTATTGTATACAGATTTAGATTAATACGATTTGGCAAAAACCACCCTTTGTTTTGATGGGTTTCCGGTAAATATGCACTTTCCTTCTTCTAATTGATTGTCTAAAGGAATACAACGAATTGTAGCCTTTGTAAGTTCCTTGATTTTTGTTTCAGTTTCATTTGTACCATCCCAATGGGCATAAGCAAAACCTTGTTTATTGTTGATTACATCTAAAAATTCATCCCAATTATTGGCATCAAAATATCTTTCTTTTCTGAAATCTAATGCTTTTTGAAACAATGATTTTTGAATTTCATCTAACAAATTCGAAATGAAAGAAGCAATACCTTCGGTAGAAACTACTTCTTTGGTTTTGATATCTCTACGCGCCAATTCAATGGTTCCGTTTGCGAAATCTCTAGGACCCATTGCCAAACGCACTGGAACACCTTTCAATTCCCACTCAGCAAATTTATAACCAGGTTTATGGGTATCGCGGTTATCCAATTTTACAGAAATTCCTAATTTTTTCAATTCACCAAGAATGCCATTTAACCTTTCACATATTTGAGTAAACTCTTCATCCGTTTTATAAATAGGCACTGCAACCACTTGAATTGGAGCCAATTTAGGTGGCAACACAAGCCCTTCGTCGTCACTGTGAACCATAATCAAAGCACCCATTAAACGGGTAGAAACTCCCCAACTGGTTGCCCAAACATAATCAAGGGTACCTTCTTTGCTTTGGAATTTCACATCAAATGCTTTTGCGAAATTCTGACCTAAAAAGTGAGAAGTTCCCATTTGAAGTGCCTTACCGTCTTGCATCATACCTTCAATACAATAAGTTTCATCGGCACCTGCAAAACGTTCTTTCTCGGTTTTCAATCCTTTGATAACAGGAATAGCCATGAACGTTTCAGCAAACTCTGCATACACCTCTAACATTTGTTCAGTTTCTGCAATTGCCTCCGTTTTGGTTGCATGGGCAGTATGTCCCTCCTGCCATAAAAACTCAGCTGTTCTTAAGAACAAACGGGTTCTCATTTCCCAACGCACTACATTGGCCCATTGGTTGATTAGAATTGGCAAATCACGGTAACTTTGAATCCAATTTTTATATGTATTCCAAATAATTGCCTCACTGGTAGGTCTAACAATTAACTCTTCAGTTAATTTAGAATCTGGATCAGGAATCAATTTTCCTGGATTTTCAGGATCAGCTTTTAATCTATAATGGGTTACAATTGCACATTCTTTGGCAAAACCTTCTGCATTTTTTTCTTCTTTTTCGAACAAGCTTTTGGGAACAAACAATGGAAAATAAGCATTGCTGTGACCAGTGTCTTTAAACATTTGATCTAGTTGGCGTTGCATTTTTTCCCAAATTGCATAGCCATATGGTTTGATTACCATACATCCTTTTACAGCACTGTGTTCAGCTAAATCGGCATTGTTTACCAAATTATTGTACCACTCACTGTAATTCTCACTGCGTTTTATTTTCTCGAAAGCCATTTGAATAATATGAGGCAAATTTACAAAATTCAACCAACTAAACGGGTTAAACTTACAAAAAGGAATGATTATTACCTCAAAACAGTTACATCGCCGCTAAAAGGATACCATTTGCCATCGGTTCCTTTTACATTTACAATGTAAACATATACACCACCAGGAACAATTTCACTCCTGTAAATACCATCCCATCCGCTGCCACATCCTTGTCCCTCATAAATTTTCTCGCCCCAACGATTGAAAATTTTCATGGTATAATTTGCAATAAAAATTCCCTCTGGCTTAAACAATTCATTCAAATTGTTACCGTTCGGAGTAAATGCATTTGGAATAAATACTTTCGTTTTTACACCCGGATCGTCAATATTGCTACAACTATTGTTAAACCAAGAACTATCAACTCCCACTGTTTTGTTTCTCAATGCGGTAATTCGATACTCCAACTTTGGCAAACAGTTTAAACTTGGCAATGGATCAATATAATTAGTATCAGAAGCCGATATGCGATCAATTTCAACCAATCCATTTCCGCTATTTCGCTCCACAATATATTCTTTAACACCTTCTGGCCATTCAACATATTTGTTCCACTGTAAGTATGGATAATATTGATTTGTCAAAGTAACATCTAACAAAATCGATTTCGAAATCAATGAAAACTTGCTACTGTCGCCACATTCATCGATTCCCAAAACCTTATAAATTGCACTGTAATTATCTACTGAAAATGATTTATCATTTATTACCAATGAATCAGACTTTGCGTTCAATACCCAAATATTCTTAAATGCAGACGAGTTGCTTTCTTTTCCAACAATTACGAACCTATCTAAAGGTATTTTATTTTTTACAAGTTGCTGCCATTCTACCCTTACGTATTGGTCATTCAAAACAGTAGCACGCTTCATTTCAGGTGGTGCAACTTGATTTATATAAATTGGAGAAACATGGCATGTATCGCTCCAACTGAACTCATTTAATCCACCAAATTCATATGCCTTAACTCTGTAATGATGCACTTTGTAACATTTGATGCTTGTATCAATATAACTCAACCTAGATCCAGAAACTTGTCCAATACTGTCAAAATTTGACGTTCCAATTTGCCTATAAACCACATAACGATCAACAGGCCACCCCACGTAATTACTCCAATTCAAAACACTTGCATTTACAGCTGCTTTTCCGCGGAGTTCAACAGTGCAATGTTTGTTTAATGTTACTTCCTTTTGGGTGAATTTACACAAATTCGTAGTTGCTATTTTATAACAATCGCTGCGATGAAGCGCGTCAACACCCCCAATTTGAATCATGGTATCGGCTACATTCGACAAAGTATTAATTGGCACAAATCCAGCACCTTTGTCGGCATAAACGATATAGTTTGAAAAATCAAACGAAGGGTATTTTTTCCAAACCAATTCATGTGTTACATCATTCACAACACTCACCCTTCTCCAAGTTGGCTCAATAGGAATTACCGTATCACCAACCTGAATTTTAATTTCAGATTTTGCCGTATCCCAACATCCCAATTTGTCAGAAACGTAATACTGCAAATGATAAATATCTGATTTTTGAGGGACAAAATTAAATGTCAAACCTGTTTGGCTCGGCAATCCATTGAATAACCAATATGAATTTTGAATGGCAGTGTCTGAAAACACTTTTGCACTGGCCAACCAATTTTGGCCCAAACAAACTAAACTTGTATTTGATGTAATTTGCACAGAAGGTTGATTGAGTTTTACCCCAAATATCAGGGTATCGGAACAACCATTTTTAGATTTGGCAATTAACTGAACATTGTTGTTTTTAGCTTTGAACTTATGCTTCACTGAATCACCCAAAACGCTCATATTCTCATTTAAAAAATCCCATTTCACCATTGAGATTGGGGCATCTGAGCATGAAGTCAAAGACTTAAACTCAATTGAATCACGCAAGCACAAACCTTGTTTACTAAACTGCATTTTAGGATTATCAAATACAAAAACGGTGTCTGTTGGTTTGATAATTCGTTTACAACCAAATGAATCCTTCAAAATCAATGCAGGCATGTATTTGCCAGGAACACTGTATTTGTGAATAGCATTATTCCCTGTAACCACCACACCATCTCCATAGTCCCACTCTTTATAGGCAGTTTGCGCATTAACACTATCGCTAAAGCTCACAAATAATGGCAAACATCCTTTATTCGGAGAAAAAGAAAATTTACCATCAGGACCAGGAACCAAAATTAAATACAAAAAGGTTCTGGTATTTGAGCATCCCAACGAATCTGTAATGGTCAATGAAATGGTGTATTTCCCCGGATTCAAATATTGGTGACTTGGATGTTGCAAAATTGAAGTACTTTTATCTCCAAAATCCCACAACCATTTTCTGATAGAAACATTAGAAGACAAACTCGAATCCCTGAAATTCACCAACATTGGTGGACATTTGGTACCTACAGTGGTATAATTTACCCTCACTTTTAATCGCTCACCAGGAAAATAAACCTGATATTGCTGTTTTGCATAGCAATTCGATCCATCAGAAACGACAACCGTAACGTTATAATATCCAGAATCGGCGTATTTGTGGTTAATATTCTGAGATGTGTATTTTTTACCATCTCCCATGTCCCAAGAATACATGTAAACATCAGAAAGCTTCTTCTTATCTACATATCCCTTCAAGTTACTTGTAGAGCAAGTATGCTCCCAAATAAGCCTAGTTTTAAACCCAGGACCCTTTATTGGAATTGGAATCAAGGTGCTAGGCTCGCAAATAGAAGTGCCTTCTGTTATTAACCTTGCCCAAAGTGTATCTTTAAATGAATTTTGTATGGTATATTTTGTATTGATTGAATTAATTCGCAGGGTGTCACCATTACTCAATATCCATAAATGTTTCTTATTTGAAGAGTAACTACTATCAGTCAAAACGATATCAGCGGGCAAACAAGTGGTTGGCTTTGTAACTGAACCCTTTAAATTTGATTCTCCCACTTCAAAAACCAAACTATCATATTGTTTACAATACTTTGTATAGTTTACAATGAGTTTTATTACATAAACACCAGCTGAATCAAACTTAAAATTAAAAGCCGTTTTTTTCCATGCAGTATCCTTGCCATTGATATTCCAATTTACAGAATTTGCAGGAAAGCCATCTTCGGAAAGACTTGCAAAACCCGGAGCGCACAATTTTGAATTGAGAACCGTCATTCTCCCGACATTTGAAGGTGGCGTAACAAAATATGTTTGAGCTGTATCCCAGCATCCAGTTGAATCATCCCAAACCCTTAATATAGCTACATGATATTTTGAGGGATCTAATTCTACGGAATCAGTATAATAAGACTTCCCATCAATGAGCCATTTAAAATTTGTATACTTAGATGATACGTTAATCGCATAAAGTTTATTTGTATTACAGATATCGTAACTATATAAAATTTTCGCATATGCAGCTACAACTTTAAATGAATCGACCTGATACGCAGTATCTGGGCAACCATTATGGTAAGATACAAGAAGAGGCACAACCCATCCGGTATCTCTGTCATAGGTATGTTTTACATTTGTTTTGGTATATGGCGTTGGTAGTTTCCCCCATGGCTTTATCATTGCTATGTTAGAATTGTTTGAAGAATCATCGAAAAACCATCTAAAACTATCAATGGTAAAACCAGGATATTTGGTGGCATTTACAAATTTTATAGGGTCAGTATTGTTACAAATTAAACCAAGTCGATCAGTGAAAAATCGCGGGTTCGTTTTCATACCTACCTTAACCGTAATGTTCTTTTCATTAATACAATTTTTATAGGTTTTGACAAACGCCCTAACCGTAAAAGTACCCGTGTCTAAAAACATGCGTTTTACTTTTTTGGTATAATAAATATCATTATTCCCAAAGTCCCAACCATACCCCATAATTTGACGGTTTGTTGATACATTCATGTCCCCCATAAATAAAAATGGCGCACAACCAGACAACACTGCTATTGGTGTAATTGAAGTATTGTTGGTTTGTAAATTATCAAAAACTATCGAATCGGTGCAACCATAATTATTGGTAACTACGGCAACTATATCCATAGGCGCCTTGATTCCAATTTTTGCATTCAATGGATTTTTATTCCCTAAATTATATCGAGCTGTCCAAGAACCCATATCCACTTTAGAAAACCATTGTATAGATCTCACAGATGCAGTATCTTCATAAGTCGCTTCTAAATCAAAAGGAATTTTACATGGGAAAGAATCAGTTAACACAATCTTACCATTGGGCTTTGGTAGTATTTTAATGTATTTATCTTTAATAATTTGAGCAGTACAGGACCTAAAAATTGATTGAATTTTCAGACTTACAGTATAAATACCGGTATTGTTATAAATATGTGAAGGAAAAGCCTTACTTGATTTTGTACCATCACCAAAATCCCATTCAAATTTCAATCCGCCATTAAACGTACTTTTGTTATCAAAATTAACCAATCCTGGTCCACAAAAGGATATTTGATCAGCTAAAAAATCGGCTTTTAAAGGGCCTAAATAAAGTCCATTTACAAATGCAAACGAATCAGTGCAACCCGCAGCATCTGTCACTTTTAAAGAAACAGTATAGATTCCCAAAGAGGTATATTTATGACGTGGATTTTTCAAATTGCTGGTAGTTCCATCACCAAAATACCAAGTATAGGTTAACCCAGTTCCTGTACTTTTATTTACAAATGGAATCCAAGTTGGAACAACGCAATCATATCCTGAATCAATACTAAACGCAGCCACAGGATTTGGATTTACTTTAATGATTTTATTGAGTTGGATTTTGTCTTGGCAACCATGCCCATCAGTAACTACCAAAGAAACCGAAAACACACCAGAAGCATTGTAATTGTGCACTGGATTTTTGGTATTCAAAACAGTTCCATCACCCATATCCCAACTGTATTTTGTAATGGCAGTATCTCCTGAAGTGCAGTTTTCAGTAAAACTAATTGATTTTCCGGCACAAATGGAGGAAGGGGTATATGTAAAATTGGCTTTCGGCGACTTGTAAGCGGTTATAAAATTGGTTTGAGTAAATGTAGTTTTATTTCCTTTTGAATCTGTAACAATTAATTTAACTGTATATTTTCCTGGATTATAATAAATGGCAGATGGATTTTGAAGCACACTGGTATTTCCATTTCCCAAATCCCAATTCCAACTAACTGCACCTACTGATAAATCAACAAATGCAACAGTTAAGGGTGTACAACCTTTTGTGTTTTTTGCAGTAAATTTTGCTTGAGCGTTTAATGTATTGGCCACAAATAGTAATATAAAAGCAATTAGCCATTGGCGAATCACCTTAAAATTATTACAATATTTATGAATTTCAAACATTAAAAAACTATAATATAAGAGTAAAGATAAGATAAAAATTTAATTAAAAACAAAAGAGGCTCTCGAACGAGAGCCTCTTTATACTTAAAATTGCAAATATTAACCTCTTAACTACAACCTAAGCTATTGCCACAATTCAAACATTTGTAACAAGTACCACTTCTTACGGTGATATGTCCACAAACGTTACAAGCCGGTGCATCACTTTGAACTTCTCTTAAATGATCTTGCATGTCTTTTGCTCCTGAAGCCTCTGCTTTAGCGGCACGAGCCATATCTAAAGAAATAGGTTCCGGATTAAATACAGGCTTGAATTCAGAGATAATTGGTGCTTCTGGAGTTTTTTCCATTGGCAATAAATCACTTGGTTTTACTTGAACCAAATCTTCGCGATTCAAATATTCAAATCCTAATAATCTAAAAATATAATCAACAATAGAAGTTGCATTTTTTACATTCTGATGACCTTCAACCATTCCACTTGGTTCAAAACGAGTGAATGCAAATTTATCTACAAACTCTTCCAAAGGAACACCATATTGCAAACCAACAGAAATAGCAATTGAGAAACAGTTCATCAATGAACGGAAACTCGCACCTTCTTTGTGCATATCAATAAAGATTTCACCCAATGTTCCATCATCGTATTCACCAGTACGAACAAATATGGTTTGTCCTCCTACTCTACCTTTTTGCGTAAATCCATTTCTACGGTTAGGCAAACGTTTTTTCTCTACAATGTTAGAAAGTTGACGTTTGAACTTCGTATCAGGGCTTTCACTCAAAATGCGCTTAGCCGCTTCTAAAACGATATCTGGAGTCAATTCTTCAGCAATGCGAATTACTTTTTCTTTACCTGTTGCATCACTAGCCATTGCAGCGATTTCTTTGTCTGCTGCTTCTTTGTCTTCTTTGTCAGCTTCTTCTTGACTTTCAGATTTGTTGCTCAAAGGTTGGCTCAATTTACAACCATCGCGATACAATGCGTTGGCTTTCAAACCAAGTTTCCAACTTAATTCATAACAAGCTTTGATATCTTCAACTGAAGCTTCATTTGGCAAGTTAATTGTTTTACTAATTGCACCTGAAATAAATGGTTGCGCAGCAGCCATCATTCTGATATGTGCAAATGGGTGAATATATCTAACTCCAATGTTCCCACATTTGTTAGCACAATCAAACACTGGCAAATGCTCTTCTTTCAAATTTGGAGCACCTTCAACAGTCATTGTTCCTACTACATAGTTATTGGCTGCAGCTATTTCTTTTCTGTCGAAACCTAAAGTTTGCAACATGTTGAATTTAGGATGATTGTATTGCTCAGGAGTGATTCCTAAGTTTTTCATTGTTTCTTCACCCAAGCTGTATTTGTTGAAGATAAAGCCAATTTCAAATGCCATAACAGCTTCTGATTCAACTTTTTCTAAATCAGCATCTGTAAATCCTTTTGCTTTTAGCGTTTCGTGATTGATAAACGGAGCACCTTTGAAAGTTTGGTGTCCTTTTGCATAATTTACAATTGCAGTTACATCTGCTTCAGAATAACCTAAATTTTTCAAAGCAAGTGGAACAGTATTGTTAACAATTTTGAAATATCCGCCACCCGATAATTTTTTGTATTTCACCAAAGCAAAATCAGGCTCAATTCCTGTTGTATCACAATCCATCAACAAACCAATTGTTCCAGTTGGTGCAATTACAGTTGATTGCGCATTTCTAAATCCATATTTCTCACCCCATTGAACCGCTTTGTCCCAAGAGTTACAAGCAGATTTCAACAAATAATCTGGGCAATATTTTTCATCGATACAAACTGGCTTAATTCCCAATCCCTCAAAAGCCAAAGGAGTGTTGTAAGCAGCATAACGGTGGTTGCGAATTACGCGCAACATGTTTTTCTTATTCTTTTCGTACTTGCTGAAAGTTCCTTTTACAGCAGCCATTTCAGCACTTGTAGCATAAGACGTACCCGTTAAAATTGCAGTTACAGATCCACAAATTGCTGTAGCTTCTTTGCTATCGTAAGGAATACCAGCTGACATTAATACTGAACCTAAGTTGGCATAACCCAATCCTAAAGTTCTGTAATCGTAACTCAATTGAGCAACTTCTTTACTTGGGAATTGTGCCATTAACACAGAAATCTCAAGTACAGTTGTCCATAATCTCGCAGCGTATTCCAAGCTATTCACATCAAATGTACACTCATTTTCATCGAAGAATTTTCTCAAATTCAAAGATGCCAAGTTACAAGCGGTATTGTCTAAGAACATATATTCTGAACATGGATTAGAAGCATTGATTCTTCCACCTTCAGGGCAAGTATGCCATTCGTTAATTGTATCGTCGTATTGAACTCCAGGATCAGCACAAGCCCAAGCAGCATCACCAATAGTGTCCCAAACTTGTTGCGCTGGTAAAGATTTCATAACCTCTCCAGTTGAACGAGCTGTAAAATCCCAATCTTCTCCTTTTTGCAATTTATCAAAGAATTTATGGGGAATACGTAAAGAGTTGTTGCTATTTTGACCTGAAACAGTATTGTACGCTTCACCTTCATAATCGCTCGCGTAACCGCCAGCAATTAAAGCTGCTACTTTTTTCTCTTCCGCTTTTTTCCAAGCAATAAATTCCATTGCTTCTGGGTGATCCAAATCTAAACATACCATTTTGGCAGCACGACGGGTTGTTCCTCCGCTCTTGATAGCACCCGCAGCACGGTCACCAATGCGTAAGAAACTCATTAAACCACTACTCGTTCCACCGCCAGACAATCTTTCGCCTGCACCACGTATTTTAGAAAAGTTAGTTCCAACACCAGAACCATATTTAAAAATTCTCGCTTCACGAACCCAAAGATCCATAATACCACCTTCATTTACCAAATCATCATCAACTGACAAAATGAAACAAGCATGTGGTTGTGGACGCTCATAAGCGCTTGTTGATTTCATTAATTTTTCGGTTGTAGGATCAACAAAGTAATGACCTTGTGGCTTTCCTGCAATACCGTAACTGTTGTGCAAACCTGTATTAAACCACTGAGGAGAATTTGGCGCTGATTCTTGATTCAATAATGAGTAAACCAACTCATCATAAAATACTTGTGCATCAGTTGCCGAAGCAAAATAACCATGTTTCTCACCCCAAAAACGCCAACACTCAGCCAATCTATGAACAACTTGTTTCACAGATGTTTCACATCCCAATGAACCGTCGGCCTGAGGCACGCCAGCTTTACGGAAATATTTCTGAGCCAAAATATCCGTTGCAACTTGGCTCCAACCATTAGGAACCTCAACATTTAACATTTCAAATACAACACTTCCATCTGGTTTTTTAATTACCGATGTTCTGTAATCGTATTGAAATAAATCAAAAGGAGAAACTCCTTCTTTTGTGTTTTGGCGGGCAAATTCTAATCCGCTGGTGTTTACTGTTTGGTGGTTCATGGTTTTTTGCGTCATTTGGTTTAAATTTCTATTTACTTTTGGGTTTGCGCCTCTAAGAAAATATCTTGAGAGGAACAAAAATATCACTCTAAAAATTACTATTGTGATTCGTTTATCCACATAAAATCAAAAAAACCAATATTCAAAAGGGTTTAGGCTGTGGAATAGTTTATTTCATTGATAATCAATAATTTAAACGTAATATATTGATAATCAAAACTATAGTAAATTAGTCATTTCGTCTATTTCTTAAGCTGATTTTTTCGTCAATGTGCATTGACCCTAGCTTTTATCTACTTCCACAAAATAAAAAATAAAAAAACATCTATTTTCACTTTCTTTGTATAGAATTTATTCAATGGTTATCAATCACCTTTTTACTCAAAAAAGCAACTCTCAAAAATGCATTGCCATTTTAATTGATCCAGATCAATACGGTTCTAAAACAAGTGAAATTTTCGCAATTGCTCAGTCATTTCATATTGATTTATTTTTGGTTGGAGGGTCCCTCGTCTCTTCTGGCATTACCCAAAATTGTGTTACACAACTAAAACAACTAGGTGCGAAAAATGTTGTGCTTTTTCCAGGACATGAAATGCAATTGGTTGAAAATGCCGATGCAATATTATTCATGAGTTTAATCTCAGGAAGAAATCCTGAATTTCTTATCGGAAAACATGTTACTGCAGCACCATGGATTAAAAAACACAATATTGAAGCCATTCCTACAGGTTACATGCTTGTTGAATCTGGCAAAATTACTTCTGCATTATATATGAGCAATACAATGCCGTTGCCAAACGACAAGCCAGATATTACAGCCGCAACTGCAATGGCCGGAGAATTCCTAGGCATGAAAGTAATGTACCTCGATGCCGGTTCTGGCGCTCAAAACCCTGTGCCACAACCCATTATCAAAGCAGTGAAAGAAAATACAAATTGTATTCTCTTCGTTGGTGGTGGTATCAAATCAGCCACCGATGCAAAAAATGCGTGGAACAACGGTGCAGATTATATTGTAGTTGGAAATGGAATTTTTAACAATACCCAGTTATTGAGCGAACTTTGCATTGAAATGAATCAAATAAATTCAACACTTACTAATCAATAAAAAAATGTTTGGATATCCCTTTAAAACTATCTTCTTCAAATCAGATCAAAACAGGCAGCAAATTCAATCTGCCATAGAACTCCACACTTTTTTAAGTGATGCCAATTATAAAAATACCGATAAAAATGTAAAATCTTTTTACGGTGAAGTGAGCAGTCAAGATTTCAAATTGGAAACAATTATCAAGAAAAAACCTCTTGTAAATTTTATCCACGGCGAAATAAAAGGAATCGATAACGAAATATACATTATTGCCAGACTTGGTTCTTTAGAGCATCAACGCATTTACGCACTATTTATTGCTGTTTTTGGAGTATGCACCGCATTTCTTTTAGAAGCATTGTATAAATCTTCTAATTATTATGCTCCTAGTTTTTTTAGCGATCCAATGAAAACAGCAATGCTAGTTATAGAAGCAATATTGTTTTTAATCATTTATACCAAATACAGATCCTTCAAGAAAAACCTCCAGGCAACTAAAGAATTTTTGTTTGAAATTTGGTCTGCTCAGGAAATCACAAAAGAGGATGTACCTCTAGTGTTTCGATTGCAATAATTGTAGCAAGTTCTTTTCCCAGTTCTCGGCAGGATTTTCAATAATCCTCCCAATTTCTTTTTTGCCGTTATGAAAAATCACCAATGGCACCCTGCTGATTTCAATTCCTTCAACTTTGAAATCAATAATTTTCTTGTCTTTGTCTACCCTGATATAACGAAAATCATTTTTCAACAACCCCAAATCATCCAAAACATGGGTTAGACCACCCATGCCATAACGGGTATCGGAACACCAGTTTCCACCATAAACATCAACCTTCAATATATTGCCGCTTGATAGAATATCACGAATGCTATCCATCACCAACTTATTGGGCTTATAAGACGAATAATCACTTGGAAGTGACCCTAAAAAAACACTTGCATCTTCCTTAGCATCTCCAGTTGAATTAGAAAAATGGGCCTGTAACGTTTCATCCAATTGATGAAAAGTATTATATTTATTTACTGAATCTCTCATATTCATTCTTTTTTGAGGGACATTCACCTGTTTCAATTTATTGGTTTTCAAACTGCCACAAGAAAAAAGAAAAGTTGAAACCGCAATTGAAGAAGCAATTATCAATTTAAACTGTTTAGAAAATATTGTAAAAATATGCATGGTTAAATCTTTCCAAATTTAATTGAATTTACTCAATTTTAAGCCAAAATATTGTCAAATCCGTTTAAACAAATACATAAAATTTGGTTACCTTCGCAAAGCCCATGAGCTCAAGCATAGAGCAAATAAAAAAACCCATCCTGAAGGAACTGGAAAATTTCGAAACCCAGTTCAGACAGAGCATGAAAACGAAAGTTCCTCTGCTCGACACCATCATGACCTATATCGTGAAGCGGAAGGGCAAGCAAATTCGTCCCATTTTTGTACTTTATAGCGCGGCTTTATTTGGTGAAATAAACGACAAAACCTTACGTGGAGCTTCTTTGGTTGAACTTTTACATACTGCCACATTGGTTCACGATGATGTAGTAGACGAAAGCTATAAAAGGCGTGGTTTTTTCAGTATTAATGCACTTTGGAAAAATAAAATTGCAGTTTTGGTTGGCGATTTCCTCCTTTCCAAAGGGTTATTGTTGAGTGTCCAAAATAAAGATTTTGATTTACTCGAAATATTAAGTGTTGCCGTTCAAGAAATGAGCGAAGGTGAATTATTGCAACTGGAAAGGGCAAAATTCATGAATGCCACTGAAGAGGTTTATTTTGAAATTATTCGCAAAAAAACTGCATCATTGATTGCTTCATGTTGCCAAATTGGCGCAGCTTCAACCCAACCAGACGTTGAAATTCAAGAAAAAATGAGAAAATTTGGAGAACTCATTGGATTGGCATTTCAAATACGCGACGATCTTTTCGACTTTGGAGAAAACAAAAGCGGCAAACCCGCAGGTCTCGACATCAAAGAGAAAAAACTCACATTGCCCATTATTTATGCCATGTCTCAAGCACCTAGCAATGAAACCAAAAACATTAGACAAGTAATTAAAGGCAAACTACCTGATAACCAAAAAATGAAACAGGTAGTTGAATTTATAAAAAAATACGACGGCATTAAATATGCCACTTCCAAAATGAATGAATTTAGAGATCAAGCATTTCAAATCCTTGATTCTCTTGAAACCAATATTTCCCAAAAAAACCAATTGAATCTTTTGGTTAATTTTGTAATCGATAGAAACGTATAAGCCATGAAAGTAAACATTCAAGAAAAAGAAATTTCTCTAGTTAATGAAAATAACATTTGGGTTCAAAATGAGAACCAAGAAATTCGCATTGTAAAACACAACGATGAAACTTTATTACTCATTACCCCTAACAAAGTTTATACAATTCGTTGCCTAAATGTGAACAAAGAAGCCAAAACACTTACGCTGCTTTATAACGGAAATAAATTCGAAGCGAAAATCACTGAACCTATCGATGAAATTTTAAAATCAATGGGACTTGAAAACGCATTAACACCAAAAATTTCCGACTTGAAAGCACCTATGCCAGGATTGGTATTGCAAGTTCTTGTTAACCCAGGCGATACTGTTGCAAAAGGAGATAAAATTCTCGTTTTGGAAGCCATGAAAATGGAAAACGCAATCAAATCTCCTACTGATGGCATTATTGCCGATGTATTTGCAAAGCAAGGTTTGGCAGTTGATAAAAATCAAATATTAATTACTTTTAAGTAAGTTGAATTCCTGGCGGTTTACATATCGCAAACACATACCTTTTATACTTTTCCTTCTTTTTTATGCCTTGTTGGGACTATACAATCTCACTACTTTGCCTGTTGCATGGACAGATGAAGTTATGAATTTAGATCCCGCCATTCAATTCCATAAGTTTGGTCATTTCTTCTCAAAACTTTGGCCTAATCCCGGAGCAGAAAAAGTTTTTGCAAGCTATCCTCCACTCATTGAAATCTGGCATATTTTCTGGCTGAAAATAGCAAACCCAACTGTTTTTAATATTCGATTACCCTTCCTAATATTTCATTTAATTACACTCACCGTATTATACTTTATACTCATTAAATCATTTAAAAACAATTATATATCCCTCCTACTTGTGTTACTTTTTGCCTTCGACAAAAGTGTTTTTGAACTTTCAAGAAGTGTTCGGGTAGAAGTAATTATCCTTCTGCTCATTTCATTGTATTACCTCTTTCAAACCAATTCGAATAGTCCATATTTAAAGGGACTATTATCTGGTTTATTGCTGATTGCCCACTTATATACCCTGCCAATTGTATTGGCTTGGCTAATAAAAACCTACTACAAAAACAATTTACGATACAACCTAAAATACGGAATTGCACTCATCATCCCCACCATTTTTGGTTTGGGGTTGATCAATTTTGAAGTTTCAGAAATAATATCGCAATTAGGATTACAAGCAACCAAGCATACACCTCAATCTAATGGCTTTTGTAATATTTTGCGGGATAGTTTTTGGGGACGTTTTTTCCCATATTACATAGAACAACCCTTTGTATGGCTTATTTACTTGGGAATCCTTTTTATGCCAATTTACCTATTGATTAAACATAGAATCAACAATAAATCAGCTTTGCTAAATGGATCACTTTTGGAACTTTTATTGTTAGGCATCACCATTTTTGGTGCTATGTCCGCACAATACAGATATTTACCGGCATTTTTACTCATTGGAATTATCACATTTGCGTCTGAAATAAAACTCAATAACAAAATCTTTAATGTACTTCTTACAATTGTTGTTTTGAACGGGTTTCTATCTTTTACCGCCCGACATTTAACTGCCATTTATCAGCGCCAAGAAAGACTGTCGGAACCAATTTTGGCATTTTTAGATAAGAATATCCCTCAATACAAAAAGACCCTAATTTTAGGGGAAAGTATTGGAGAATATTACTCAGCAACACACAAACTGTGCGATTATGGATTAGACTACCATCCCATTCATTTCAAATTTACTGATTATGAAAATGTTTACTTTTTATCAAAAGATAGCACCCCATATTTGAACTGCAAAAAAATTGGACAATACAATCCCTTACAAAATCATATTCCATCATTCATGACAAAATTTGCCAAAGGAGGAACGTATTCAAATACAATTTTGTGGAAGGTTGAATCTGATAGCGAGTTCAAAAAAATTACCCAACCCTATTTAATCTATTAATTACTTTTTACCTTGAGAATTCTTGAGTCCGTATCCAATTAATTCATCAAATGGCATGGCTTGGTTTCTGTGGTACATCAAAACCATATAATTGTTCTCTGTAGCAGAATTGGCGCCCTCAAGTGGCTTGAAATCTAATTTACCGGTAGTTTTATTCAAAATACCATACATGTAATTGTAATAACCTTGTTTTAATGGAACAACTGCCTCATAGTTTTTCAAATCGGCATTATAATACATTTTCAAATTCTCATTGATACGCCAATCACTCAATTCACCAAAAATATAAACATCGTTCTCTTGCACATCTGCTGCCAAAGAAAAATGGACAAAAACATAATCACTTTCAAATGAAACCCCGTTGTTGTTCATTAATGTATCCTTGATAATGTCTTTATTGTCATAGAAAACCCTACCATTATAATCACTCCAAGGCATGTATCTGTCGTAACCTCGGCTTTGATCGGTTACCAACCAAACATGCTTTTGGTTTCCAATATTCATTCTCTTTTTCACCCAAGCCTGACTTGATCTCAAACTTCTAATATCAAATGAACGGTATTCGTTTTCACCACTAAACTGAGTGCCCTGAACTTGCTTGTAGGCATATGACTGGCTTTGAATAAACTGTGGTTTTAAATTATCTATTGCCGAAACCCATTCCCCATTTTGTAAAATTACAGCGGTCAAATCTTGATATGGATTGGGAATATAATAACCCTTCAATGTATTAAAAGTAAAATTAACCTGTTGATTTTCTTGCCTAAATTCCACCTGATTACTTTGATTTACTATAACATCAACATTACCTTTAGCGCTTAAAACCATAATTCTTCTAGATAAAACAATATCAGACTCGTTAAAATTCCTATAGACTACCAGCAAATAATTGCCAGCATATTTAGGCAATGTATTTTCAGTTGGAAAATTCTGGGTGTAATGCACATATTGCGTCAAAGTAGAATTAGAAAACACATAATTTTCCAAGTTTTCATATCCAATGCCCTCCAAATATTGGGTTTTCGCCATTGGAACCTTGTTCCATTGGGCATCGCATAAAATTAAAGTAAACTGATAATAATCTCTTTCGGCAGTAAGTTGATCAAATTCAAGCCTCAAATTCCCCAATGCGTCTTCAAGAGTAATTAATGGAAATGCAAATCCACTTTGAGGTTGGGTAACCCTTACTGTTCTGATGTCACCTTCATAAATGGCATTGGTGAAACGCAATGTACTGTCTAAATTGGCCAGAAGTTTTTCTCCCCCAAAAAACAGAAAAATTACGAGTACAATGTTTTTCATTTCTCAAACATAACAAAAAAAATGCCAATTGGCTATTATTCTTGCGACAATAACCAAGCTTCCATGGTTTCATCATATTTTGCTTGTAATTGAACCATTAAATCCAAATTGGCTTTATGCTGATTCATCACCTCAATCAATTTCTCCGAATTTGAAGAAATATCAGGATTTTGCATCATATCAGTTAATAAGATATTGCTCTTCTCAAACTCTTTAATTTCAGCTTCAAATTTCGCCATGTCTTGCTCAAGCCTTTGAATCTGATTCTTAGAAAGTGTTGATTTTTTTACAGTTGGTTCTTCCGTCTTTATTTCAACAACATGCGCTGGAGCCGCCTTTACAATTGGAATATTTTCAACCACCCTGTTTGCATTCCATTCATTAAACTCATCAAACGTACCTAAGTATTCTTTGATTTTTCCATTTTCAATCCACCAAATTTTGTTTGCAACCCTACTAATAAAAGTTCTATCATGCGAAACAAAAATGATTGTGCCTTCATAATTTTCTAATGCCTCTGCCAAAACCGAAGTCGAAAACATATCCAAATGGTTTGTAGGCTCATCCAATAACAAGAAATTTGACTGGGTAATCAAAGTTTTTGCCAATGCCAAACGAGATTTCTCACCACCTGACAAAACCTTCACTTTTTTGAAAACTTCCTGTCCGGTAAACAAAAAACATCCCAAAACAGTACGCAATTCTTTTTCGGTATACTCCGCACTTACAGTTCCCAATTCATTTAATAAATCATTCTTTAAATTCAGGGCTTCTAATTGATGCTGAGCAAAAAACGCAGATTCAACATTCCAACCCAATTCAACATTACCTTCATGAGGTTCACTTCCGTGCATCATGCGCAATAGTGTTGATTTACCCTTACCATTGGCTCCAACTATCGCAATCTTGTCTCCACGCATGATTTGGCCTCTGGTGTCATGTAAAATGTGCAAATCGCCATAGCTTTTACTCACACCATCCATGTCAACAATTTGCTTTCCAGGATTCACACGAATGTTAAATTTAATATCAAAATCTCCACGCTCCTTATCTTTCAATTCAATGCGGTCAATTTTATTCAACATTTTGACCCTACTCTGAACAGCGGTTGATTTACTTGCTTTATATCTAAAGCGAGAAATAAATTGCATTTGCTGTTTGATATACGTTTGTTGATTCTCAAATCGGCGTTGCAACATTTCATCGCGCTCATCTTTTTGATCCAAATAATCAGAAAAATTTCCCTTGTAGTGATACAATTGTTGATGTGCAACTTCGGCAATTCTATTTACCGTTTTATCTAAAAAGAACCTATCGTGAGAAACAATCACATAAGTACCTTGGTAATCGCTCAAATAGTTTTCTAACCATTCAATCGTAGGCAAATCTAAATGGTTCGTAGGTTCATCTAAAAGCAACAAATCAGGAGCTTGTAACAACAATCTACCCAACATGGCGCGCATTCTCCAACCACCACTAAATTCCTTCAACGGTTTTTCCAACATTTCTGTTGTAAAACCAAGTCCCTCAAGAATTTTATCACCCTGACTCTGCCAATCATATCCACCCAATTGTCCAAACTGATCTTGTAAATCTGTCAATCGGTTAATCCGCTTATCGTCGTAATCTGTTTCTAATTCATGCAACAATTGGTTGATTTCGGTATCAATAATCACCAAATCTTCCCTGCCGGCCATCACAACATCACGAACGCTTTCCTGAAACTCCAAACTCAGTAAATCTTGGTTTAAAAAACCAATTTTTAAACTCGAAGATTTAGACAAACTTCCTTCCCGCAAATCAAATTCACCCGCAACAACCCGTAGTAATGTAGATTTACCGGTTCCGTTTAATCCTACCAAACCTATTTTTTCGCTAGGTTTAATATGCCATCCGGCGTTTTTATATAAATATCTTCCAGCGAATTCGAATGAAAAGTCAACTAATGCAAGCACGGCGCAAAATTAACCCCTCAAACCCGTTTTACCGAACGCTTTTCCAAACTTTCCCAAATCATAATGAAATCATTCATGAAATAACCATCGCCAATATCAAAATCTGCAACTTTTTCAATTTGAAATCCCGCCTTAAAATAAAAATTTATTGCTTTATAATTTTGTCTATTTACTTGTAATCTAATTTCTTGAGGGACATATTCGCGCAAAATAAAATCAAAAAAAACCAAACCAATTCCAGAACGTTGATGATTTGTATCGATGTAAAATTTATTAATGAAAAGTTTAGATTCACCCTCATTTTTAACTGAAACAAATCCCAAATAACGATTTTCACGCTCATCAAAGGCCAAATAAAATTCGTCGCCCTTTTGAATTTGCTTTTCCAAGGAAGCTTTATCATACATTTTGGCCAGCATGAATTCAACCTGCTCTGTGCCAATGATTGAAGGATAATGGTCTCGCCAAATTTTTTGAGCCAATTCAATTATTTTGTCAATTTCTTGATAACTTGCTTGAATAAATTGCATATAGTCGTACGAATATCTCATTTTTGTAGTCAATAACAATGCTTGCCATCCACGAAATATCAACAGGTTTCAAAATCAAAAACAAATCGACTGAAATTCATTCCAAGATTTCATTCAATTTAGAATCGGGTTCAGTTACCCTGTTGCTTGGTGCAAATGGTATTGGGAAATCCGTATTTTTAAAAACATTGCTCAATATTTACAAGCCATTGGGTGGATTTGTAACCTTAAATGGCAAACAACTTTCAAGTATGCCAAACGATGAACTTTCGTCGTTTATTTCTCTCATGCTGCCAACACCTCCCAATATTGAATTGATGTCAGCAATGGATATCGCTATGAGCGGTCGACAACGATTTACAAAATCTTGGCAATTAAATAATGATGAGAATGAAGCCATTGTAAATTCATATTTTAGAATTTGTGGGATAGAAGAACTCAAAGACAAAAATTTTGCGCAACTCTCCGATGGAGAAAAACAAAAAGTGATGCTTGTTCGTTGCCTTTCTCAAGAAACACCCATTTTGTTGCTCGATGAACCTATGGCATTCTTAGATTACCCAAGTCGCATACAGTTTTTATCCCTCGTTAAAAAAATTGCCGAAGAACAAGGCAAATATATCATAATCAGCACCCACGACATTGATATTTCGCTGCCCTATGCAAACCATATTTTGGCCTTTACCAAAAATGAATATCAATTTTTTAATGATCCAAAGATTTTCTCTACAGATTTGATTTTTAGTGAAAAAGCGTAATCCTTTCGAGTTTAAAAATTTTACCATTCATCAAGAGCACGTAACGCTCCCAGTAACTACCGATGCTTGCTTGTTTGGGGCCTATTGCCATTTCAATAATCCCAAAAGAATTTTAGATTTGGGAACAGGTACCGGATTATTGTCTCTGATGATGAATCAAAAATATCCATCTGCACAAATATTGGGAATTGAACAGCATCAAGAAACCGCAATACAAGCGCAAAAAAATATTGTCGAAAACAATTGTGGTTCAAACATCCAAATTGTTCAATCGGACATGTTCAGTTATGAGTTTGAATCAACTTTCGATGCCATTATTAGCAATCCACCATTTTTTGTAAACCAATTGGAATCAGACGAAACCCAAAGAAATCAAGCACGACATTTCCAAAATTACAATTTTATAGATTTTTTCAATCTCATAAATACAAGATTAGAAAAAAGCGGAATTGCATGGATATTATTGCCGCATTCAGCATTAAACGATATTCATAAATATATCAATCATACTGATTTACATGTCCATTCCATTGTTGAAATTTCTCCGAATACAGACAAAAATGCCCATTTGATTTTTATCCAACTTGCAAAAAGTATTCCCACTCAAGTAGAAAAGAAATCAATTTTCATCCGAAACAATCAAAATAAATTCACTCCCGAATGTTACAAAATACTTCAGCCTTTTTACAAGATTGAAGCACTAACTATTTGATTGAAAAATAATTAGAACTGTATTTTCGCCAACATCCCTAATGTGTCGAAAATTATACATATCTTCGTTTCAATGAAATTCATTAAATATCCTCTGGAAAAATCATTATTTGGCGTTTGCTCACAGCTCGCCGACAAAATGCATATTTCTACCAGAAGTGTGAGAATGTCATTTATTTACGCCAGTTTCTTCACCTTAGGTTCACCCATTATATTTTATTTAATTGCAGCTTTTTGGCTAAATATCAAAAAATATAGCAGAGAAGGAAGAACCAGAATTTGGGATTTATAAAAATCCGAATTCTAAAAATTACTGCTTATTGTAAACCTGATTCCGCTGAAAGCAGGCTCCAAACGACAAATACCACCACTACAATTTACCCCTGATTGTTGTTTAATGAATGCCAATGTATAAACGCTGTTATCATGAACATATCCCATAAAAAAGGATGGATAATGGATGATTTTATTACTAATAGACGTATTCGGATATCTATGAGGAATAACATTCAACATATCACCAGCTGAAATAGAGAAATTCTTTGTTAAATAGTATTCCAAAACCAAGTTTGCAAATGAACCTTGGTCCTGTTTGGTATATAAAAACTGACCCTCTACACGTAAACTTTTACCAGAATGCGTTTTATGCAACCATTCAAAAAATGGAGTAATTGTTTTAACCGCATCGTATTCTGGTTCTTGTTCGTATCTGGCTTGATTATAAAAAATACTTTGAATACCCAATTTCAATTTGTCTTTACCCAAGTTTTGAACAACTTCTAAGTTATATTCTCTAAATAACTGAATTGGTTTCATAGTTGCGCTGCTAGAATCATATTTTCCATTGCTGGCCAATGATTGAACATAACTTGCATTAAATGAAATTCTTGTTTCACCAAAAAATCTCTTGATTTTCTTTTTGCTGCCAATTTTACACTCAATTTCACCTTGTACTCCATTTTCTCCCAAATCCTGACCTGGTGCATTGTATCTTGCCATCAATCTATACGTATTTTGCTTAGTTAATGAAGGCAAATATGAAACCAATCCATCTAACAACATTGCCCGCGGTGAAGTTTTGAAAGTAAAATGATCAACATGTCTGCCTTGAACATTCATACCAATTGAAACCAAGGAAGAATCACCCACTTTCATTTTACTTTTTCCCCAACTTAATGCAGTATAGAATACTTTACCATCTTGGTTGTGCAATTTGTTATCCATTCCAACAACTGCCTCTTTTGTCTTATAATTCCCCTCGACATTCCAAGAGAAATTACCAATATTGTATGTAAAATATCCATTAAATCCATACACATTATACTTTGGAAAAAATTGATTGTCACGATCGTATGTATTGATATTCGAAACCAACCAATCCATGGATGGTCCATCTAAAGTGCGGTTAATGGCCGAAGATCCAACCTGTAAATTTCCCAAGTCTTTTGAATCTGTTTTCAGTGCGATACTTCCCTCCAAATTAATTCCACTAATTACTTGGGGTGCGTAATCAAATCTATTTTTGTTGGTTCCTTTTTGATTGCCTGAGAAACCTTTTATTCTCCAATCATTGTCCCACTTGTCCTTGAAATTATAAGCCAATCTCAAACCTTGAATCGCATAATCAATCCCAATTTGTCTTTGCTCATAAGCCCTGAATAAAACTCCAGATCCAAATTGATCGTAAAAAGAACCAGCCGTAATTTCTAAATTGTTTACTTTTTTGCTGATTTGCCAAAACCCAATGCCGTGGTTTGTATAAATATCGAGAGGATCTAATAATGGAGAGTTGTTAAACCCATCATATCTTAATATAAAGCTATAATCTTTAATTCGGTATTGCATAAACAACCATGCATCGGTGCTTGCAGTATTTTTAAGATAGGCCTTTGTGGTTGCACCAATGTTATCATCGCGCATATACTTTTGGTAATTCGCCAATAAATTACCGGTAAATTGCCCCTTATCTTTATCCGAATTTTGAGCGTACATATTTCCTACTAAAAGTGGAAATATGAACAAAAAAATACTTCTTTTAAATGCCATATTTACTGCAAATATGCGAAAAAGGATTCAAACCCTAATTCATTTCGTTTATCATTCCTTCAATTGTCCAATTTTTACTGCTATTTTTGTACTTTAAATGACAACCAACGCAACACCGATTATCAATACCCGAAAACTCTATATTGAGAGTTATGGTTGTGCAATGAATTTCTCAGACAGCGAAATCATTGCTAGTATCATGCATGAACATGGTTTTGAAAATACAAACGACGAACTTGATGCAGATGTCATCTTTTTAAATACCTGCGCAATTCGCGATAACGCAGAAACCAGAATTAGAGAAAGACTCAAACACCTTCGCATGAATAAAAGAACCAATAAAGATTTAATTATTGGCGTTTTGGGTTGCATGGCTGAGCGTTTGAAAGACAAATTATTAGAAGAAGAAAAGCTGGTTGACGTTGTTGCTGGACCAGATAGTTACCGCGACTTACCAAAATTGGTTGCCGAAGTAGATGGTGGTGGAAGAGCCATTAACGTTTTATTGTCACGTGAAGAAACTTACGGTGATTTAAATCCGGTTCGTTTAAATAGCAACGGGGTTACTGCATTTGTAAGCATTATGCGTGGTTGCGACAATATGTGCAGCTTTTGCGTTGTGCCTTATACACGTGGCCGTGAACGTAGCCGCGATTCTCAAAGCATTGTTAACGAAGTTCTTGAACTTCAGTCTAACGGGTACAAAGAAATTACCATGCTTGGGCAAAATGTAAATAGCTATTTATGGTTTGGTGGGGGACAAAAGAAAGAATTCAAAAAACTTACTGATGAAGAACAAGAAACTGCCATTGACTTTGCCGATTTACTTGAATTGGTTGCATTGGCCGTTCCAAATATGCGCATCCGTTACAGCACCAGTCACCCAAGAGATATCAATGAAAAGGTAGTAAATATTATGGCCAAATATCCAAATATTTGCGACTACATTCATCTGCCGGCTCAAAGCGGAAACTCAAGAATTTTAGATATCATGAGCCGCAATTATACCAGAGAATGGTATTTGGATAAAATTAAAATGATCAGACAAATCATCCCAAATTGTGGTATTTCATGCGATATTATTTCAGGTTTCTGCTCCGAAACAGAAGAAGAACACCAAGATACAATTACATTAATAGAGGAAGCACAGTTTGATTTTAGCTACATGTACATGTACAGTGAACGCCCTGGAACTCCAGCTGCTAAAAAACTTACCGATGATGTTCCAGAAGATGTTAAAGGCAGAAGATTAACCGAAATTATTAAAGTTCAAAACAAAATGAGCTTAACTAAAAACACTGCCCGAATTGGAAAAATTGTAGAAGTACTTATTGAAGGCAGCAGCAAGAAAAGCGAAAATGACTGGATGGGCCGCAGCGATGAGAATATAGTAGTTGTTTTCCCAAAAGGGAACTATAAAAAAGGAGAAATTGTAAAAGTATTGGTAGAAAGAGCAACCGTAACTACATTGATTGGGAATTCAATCAATTAATAGTGTTGTTTGTTTTTTCTGAATAATTTCGAATAAATATCAAATTGACTTTTGGTTAATACGTCTTGCATTTTATCCATTTTAGCAGAACGAAATTCACTAATTTCTTTCTTCATTATTTGAGGTAAATGCGGAAGTTGCTCTAGAACTTCATGCTTCTTCTCTTCGTATTCGCATTCTATATGGTAGATTTCCAACAACTTAGATTGGCTAATATTCACCTCTTTTGCAAATTTCAATATTTTAGAAGCAGCATTAGATTTAATGTGATGATTGCCGTCTTTTCTTTCTTTTAGCCAAGAAGGAATATGAGTGGTTTTTTCAATTTTAAATAAATCTATAAATTTAACCAAAATTGATCTGCGAATTTTATTTTCAGTTTTGTTTGAAGAATCCATTGTTATTAAAGATGTTAAAGCACACTGATTATTTAGTGCAAATATAAATACTCAATGTTGAAACTTTTACATCATAAAATATAACAAACGACAATTATATTACTTTTCGTACTGGATTTGCAAATTTTCCAGCATGTCAATTGTCATTTTATCTAAATCATAATTTGGTTTCCAACCCCAGTCTTCACGAGCCCTTGAATCGTCAATTACTGCTGGCCATGATTCTGCAATTTGCTGACGGGAATCTATTTTATAAGTAATTGTAAAATCTGGAATATATTTCTGAATTGCAGCGGCAATTTCTTCAGGACCAAAACTCATACCCGCCAAATTATAACTGCTTCTAATTTTTATTTGTTCAGTAGGCGCATGCATGATGTCCAAAGTTGCTTTCAATGCATCGGGCATATACAACATTGGCAAAACTGTTCCTTCTTTCAAGAAACACTCGTGCGTTTTAGTTTGCAAAGCATCGTGATATATTGAAACTGCATAATCGGTAGTTCCACCGCCCGGTGCAGATTTATAGCCAATTAGGCCAGGATATCTCAAACTTCTTGTATCAACACCCCAACGGTTATAGTAATATTGTGCATATAATTCGCCAGACAATTTACTAATACCATAAACTGTTGTTGGATCCATTGGGCCGTATTGAGGTGTATTAAAACGAGGCGTATTTGGCCCGAAAGCCGCAATACTACTCGGCCAATAAACTTTTTTCACAATACCCATATCACGGGCAGCATTCAACACATTGAATAAGCCATCCATATTTAATTCCCATCCAAATTCAGGAAATTTTTCTGCTGTTGCACTTAATAACGCAGCCAAATGATAAACTTGCGTTGGTTTATATTTTTCAATTATTCCACGGAAAGCCTTTTCATCTAAAATATCTAATGTCTCAAATGGACCAGCTTCAAAAACAGGATTGTCAGAAACCTTTACATCAGAAGCAATTACGTTAGAATCACCATAAATTCCGCGCAATGCCTCAACCAATTCGGTTCCTAATTGACCACATGACCCTACTACCAATATTTTTTCCGTACTCATAATTTTCTAACTGCAAATTTTGCAACTATTCTTCGAATAATCAAAATCAAATCACAGAATAAAAAAAATCAATGGTAAATCAGAATATGTTTCGCATTTTTGCCGTTCTATAATTCTTCAATGTCAAATAAAATTGGTTTCGCAGTATTGGGTTTAGGGCATATTGGCCAAAAACACTGTTTGCACATTTCTGAAAACCCCGAAGCCGCGCTAATAGCAACGGCCGATATCAATACCAATTTGAAATATAAAAGTTTTGAGAACCAAGTAAATATTGATAATCTACTATCAAATAGCCACATAGATGTTGTAAACATTTGCACCCCGAATGGAATGCATGCCCAACAAGCAATTTTGTGCTTGAATGCAAACAAACACGTTGTAATTGAAAAGCCTATGGCACTTTCCGTTGCTGATTGCGAAGCCATTCAACAAGCATCCATCCAGAACAACAAATTTGTTTTTTGCGTCATGCAAAATAGATTTTCACCACCAAGCATGTGGCTAAAAGAATTAATCGTTGCAAAAACTCTTGGTGAAATTTTTTCCATTCAAATCAATTGCTTTTGGAACCGTGATAATCGCTACTACACCCCTAACCATTGGCATGGAAATTTAGAATTAGATGGGGGTCCTTTATTTACCCAATTTTCTCATTTTATTGATTTACTCTACTGGATTTTCGGAGAAATCAAAATCAATCACGCCCAATTTGAAAACTTCAACCACAAAAATTCTACCCAATTTGAAGATAGTGGCATTGTAACCTTTTCAATCAATTCTGGCGGCGTTGGTAGCATCAATTATTCTACCTCTGTTTTCGATAAAAATTTCGAAAGTAGCATTTCAATCATTGGCGAAAATGGAACTGTAAAGCTGGGTGGTCAATATATGAATGAAATTAGCTATTGCCATATTCAAGATTATGTAATGCCTTCTTTAGAAAAAAGCAATCCCCCAAATAACTACGGAAACTATCAGGGCAGCGCTTCAAATCACCCATATGTTATTCAAAATGTAATTGAAACATTAAATAACTATTCAAAACCGCATACCCAAGTAACAGAAGGCATGGCTGTGGTGAAAATTATTGAAGAAATATACAAATTCAGAAAATAATTTTTTATTCTATTACATTGATTTTATATCAGTTGAATTAATATTCAAAACTTTTTCAATATTTTTTTATTATTTTTTGGGGGATAGGTAACCGTTTGTTGTATTCACTCGCAAGGAATACTCCCATGAAAGAACAATTAGAGTCAAACATTCTTACTAAATATGCGGCCGGATTAATGGAAGCCGAAGAATTAAGTAAGTTAGAGGATTGGTTGAAACAAAATCCTCAATTCCGCACTACGCTAGCCCTCATTCAACAAAATGTGATGGCTATGACTATGCAAATGAACCTAGTGAGAAAGTAATTTTATGAATAACGAAGAAATTAACAAAAACGAATTGCATAACGATCCAGAATTTAAAGAAATTTGGGATTTATCAGCAAATTATACTTACTCAGAATCAGACCAAAATGATAAAGCTTGGTCAAAATTCAAAGCTGAAATTCAGCCAAAAGCCAAATTGAAAGTTTCATATTCGCGCTTATTGGCTTATGCAGCAGTTGTATCAATCTTCATACTTTCAGGTATTGTTCTGTTTAACATGAATCAATATAGCAAAGAACACCCATTGGCAGCAACTCAAAATACAATGGCTGGAGAAATGAAAGAATTCAAACTGCCTGATGGTAGTATCATTACCATGAACGGTGCAAGTTCTATTTCTTATGAATTAACCGCCAATGCGAGAAAAATTACACTTTCAGGACAAGCACATTTTGAAGTTGCTCCAAATAAATCTGCACCTTTCTCAATTGTTACACCTAAAGGTACTGTTACCGTATTGGGAACAGGATTTGACGTAGTTGCTTATCCAAATAAAGAAATGTCTGTTTCTGTTAATCACGGAAAAGTTAAAGTTCAGCACAATAATAAAGAAGTTATTCTAACCAAAGGAATGAGTGCAATTACTAATGAATTGGACTTAAACCAAATTAACATGGATTCTACTTCGGTAGTTTGGAGAGGTCAATTTGTAGAATTCAACAATGCCAACATTTCTAAAGTTTGTTCTGCATTAGAAAACAAATACAATGTTCAATTTGACAATTCAAATTCTAAAAATCAAAACCTACAATTCACAGGTAAATTCAAACAAAATGCATCTATTGATGAAATATGCAATGTGATCAATACTGCACTTAAAATTAACTTAACTCGCAAATCAACTAAATAATTATTTAGTAACAAGCGGGGTGATTTAATCTTTTATATTGTTTTTTTGCACGGAGGCCAATTTGAAATTTGGCCTCTTTTTTGCTATAAACACGTCAACTATGCAACGTTTTACACATTAACTAAGTCATATTATTATGTCTTTCAATTTATAACCCTTTTTTAATCCATTTTATATTTAAATTTGTTTATCTCTTCAATGCGCAAAATTCTTATATCTATCATTTGTCTAATCTCATTCACTGCTTCTGCGCAAAGCAATGAACTATACTTCCAACCCAATGTAGGTCAAATTAATGGCCCCGAAAATGAGGAAGCCCCAATTGCATTTTGCGAATTAAAAACTGCCACAGTTTATTTAAACAAAACCGGACTAAGGGTAGTTTTAACAAACCCGAATGACATTCCAAAAATTCATAAATCTTTCCATTACAAGGGAATAGACACATCTTTTACCATCAACAAACATGTCATTGATATCAATTTTGTTCAATCTATTATCCCTTCAAAAATTGATTTTTTACAACAGTCTCCCTATTATTTGAATTACTTTTTAGGCAACAACCCAAACAATTGGAAAACGAAAATTTATCCCTCAAAAACAATAAAATTAACCAATATTTATGCAAATATTGATTTCCTGATTTATGCAACTGACAACGGTATCGAGTTTGATTGGATAGTAAACAAGGGCGGTGATCCAAATCAAATTCAGATCAGTTTAGAGGGGAATTCTGGCGTTAAATTATCATCAAAAGGAATTGAAATTGAAAGTTCTTGCGGAAATTTCACAATTGCCCAACCAAAGGCATTTCAGCGCAAACTTTCGAGATTGAAAAGAGTTCCTTGCAAATATTCTCAAATCAACAGCAAGATATTTCAGCTAATTACTCACAAATACAATAAAAATGAGCCTCTAATTATTGATCCAATATTGGTATTTAGTACTTACAGTGGATCAACAGCCGACAATTTTGGATTTACTGCAACTTACGATACCTCAGGTTGCCTTTATGCCGGTGGAATTGCTGATGCTGAATCTTTAAATTACCCAGTTACAACAGGGGCGTTCCAAACTACTTACGGTGGAAGTTTGAATGGTGCTGGACCCGTTGGTTTGCCTTGCGATATTACAATCAGCAAATACAGTCCTGATGGCAAAAAATTATTGTTTGCTACTTACCTTGGTGGATCAAACGATGAATATCCGCATAGTTTATGCATTGACCCAGATAATAATTTATTGGTTTTTGGAACAACATTATCGAATGATTTTCCAGTGCATCAAGATTCTTTCATTAGCAACAGTTACAAAGGCAATTACGATATCATTGTAACAAAACTATCGGCAGCTGGCGACAAAATGCTGGCAGGAACATATATCGGTGGAAGTTCTGCAGACGGATTTCAACTTAATACCGGAGCTCAAAAAAGCCAACTGCTTTATAATTATGCCGATAATTACAGAGGCGACATTACAACCGATCATAAGGGTAATATTTTCGTTTCAACTTGCTCCCATTCAAATGATTTCCCTGTAAGTCCTGGCGCCTTTCAAACTTCAATTAAAGGCAGAACCGATGCACTTGTCATTTCATTAACCCCACTCATGAGTAAAATGAGATGGGCTTCCTTTTTTGGAGGAGCTGGCGACGATGCTGGATATTCTTGTCGATTTGATGATTCCGCACATCTATTTATAGGCGGAGGAACAAAAAGTGCAGATTTTCCATTAACCGCGAACACAGTTGTCCAAAAAACTTTTGGCGGTGTGACGGATGGATTTGTTTTGAAAATAGATAAGGACAACGGAAAATATGAAACAGGTACTTATTGGGGCAGCAATGCTTATGATCAAATTTATTTTCTAGATATTGATCCTCAAGGAAAAGTTTATTTCACGGGTCAAACTGAAGGTTACATTAAAAGAACGAAGGGTGTTTATGGAAAAGATAGTACCCATCAATTCATTGGAAGAATGAGCAATGATTTGTCATCAATTGACTTTATTACAACCTTCGGTAACAGACAAATGGGTAAACCTGAATTATGCCCATCGGCCTTTATGGTTGATGATTGTTATAACATCTACTTCAGTGGATGGGGTTCAGCCATAGGTATTGGAAATAATGGAACTACCGACGGATTGGAAATTACCCCTGATGCCCATCAAAAATCGACCGATGGAAACGACTTTTACTTGCTTGCATTGAAAAAAGATGCCAAAAGCTTGGTGTACGCTTCTTATTTTGGGGGGAATTTAAGCGAAGATCACGTAGATGGAGGTACCAGCCGATTTGATAAACGCGGTGTTATTTATCAATCCGTTTGCTCCTCTTGCCCAAACAATCCACCCGGATTAAATGATTTCCCCACAACCGCAAATGCGGTATTTAAAAACAATGTAAGCGTTCGTTGTAGCAATGCCAGTTTCAAGTTAGATTTCCGATTGGGTTATTCTGTTGATGCAACATTCAATGTAAATCCTATGGTTATTTGTCTAGGAAAAGCAATTACCTTTAATCCTAGAAATATTTACAATGCCAATTATCTCTGGCAATTTGGTGATGGTGATACTTCAAATAAAAAAATCACAACCCATTTATATAAAAAAATAGGTAAGTACATTGTTACGTTAAGTATTATTGATACCAATAGTTGTAATCAAAAAGCAACCTTTAATCAAACAATTGAAGTGATTGAAGCACCCTTTCCAGAAGTAACTTTAATGTCTGAAAGCTGTGTGCCTGGCATTAAGTTCACTGCATTGGGAACGCAATACGACAGTATTTTTTGGAATTTTGGCGATAATTCAGAAATTATGAAAAATGAAAATCCCATAACCCATATTTATGAAAAGGGCAATTTTACTGCCACCATTATTTTCAAAAATAGCCTATCAGGTTGCGCGGATACAATTTCAAAACCCATTTCAGCTGCAAATGACAGTTTAGCAAGTTGGGAAATGGCAAACGTTTTTACTCCAAACAATGATGGCAAAAACGATTGTTTTAGTGTGGTTGGATATTCACCAAGTTGTGAATTTGCAGAAATGAAAATTTTTAACCGCTGGGGCGAAAGGATTTATTATGCAAGTTTAGATAATTGCTGGAATGGAAAAATAGAAAACACTGGGCCCGATGCACCTTCTGGAACCTATTTCTATATCATTACTGTGATTAAAACTTCCAATCCAAATATCCCTAAAGAAATTCACGGTTCTGTGAATTTAATACGTACCAAATAAATTATTATTGCAATCCTGCAACCAATGCCTCAGGCGCAATTTTCTTAACCAAACCTTGAAGTACCTTACCTGGTCCTACTTCGGTGAACTGAGTTGCACCATCATTGAACATTTGTTGAACAGATTGTGTCCATCTAACTGGCGCAGTTAATTGAGAAACCAAGTTTTGTTTGATAATCGTTTTATCTGTTTCAGCTTTCGCTGATACGTTTTGATAAATGGGACAACTTGGATCATTGAAAACAGTATTTTCAATGGCTGTTGCTAATTTTTCACGTGCTGGCTCCATCAACGGTGAATGAAAAGCACCACCAACTGGCAAAATCAATGCGCGTTTTGCACCAGCTTCTTTCATTGCATCACAAGCAGCTTCAACTGCAGCATAAGCACCAGAAATTACCAACTGCCCTGGGCAGTTATAATTTGCAGGAACAACGATACCTGAAGTGATTTCACAAATCTCTTCCACTTTTTCATCAGCCAATGCCAACACAGCTGCCATTGTTCCTGATTCAATTTCACAAGCTTCTTGCATAGCCATTGCACGTTGATAAACCAATTTCAATCCATCTTCAAAGTCTAATACTCCCGCAGCCACCAAGGCACTAAATTCACCAAGGCTATGCCCAGCCACCATGTCTGCATTGAAGTCAGAACCCATTAATTTTGCACGAATTACACTATGCAGAAAAATTGCGGGCTGAGTTACATTTGTTTGGCGCAAATCTTCATCGGTTCCGGCAAACATCAAATCTGTAATTCTAAAACCCAATATTTCATTGGCTCTTTCAAACATTTCTTTTGCAACTTCATTGCTCTCATAAAGATCTTTACCCATTCCAACGAACTGACTTCCTTGGCCAGGAAATACAAATGCATTTTTACTCATGGTGGCAAAATAACAACGAAAATATTTTATTGAACCCACAAAATATCAATCACATCGACTTTGTTCATTTTTTTTAACAGTTTAACCTTAAATTAACATAGAATTCAATTTTTTATATTAAATTTGTTTAAACAAATATTAAATTAATTATGACAACCCAAGCAATTTCAAAATGGAACTTAGATGCAACGCATTCAGAAGTTCAGTTCAAAGTAAAACACTTAGTAATTTCAACTGTTACAGGTAACTTTAAAGAATTTACTGCAAACATCGAAAAACATGGTGATTCATGGGCGAATGCGGTAATCGAATTTTCTGCAAATATTGATAGCATCGATACAAATAATGCTGATCGTGATGGTCATTTAAAATCACCTGAATTTTTTGATTCAGCTCAATTCCCTCAAGTTACTTTCAAATCAACTAGTTTCACTGAGAAATCTGGCAGTGTATTTTCTTTAGTTGGTGATATTACTTTAAAAGGAGTTACCAAATCTATTGAATTGACTGCTGAATTAGGTGGCGAAATGGTTGATCCATGGGGAAATCACAAAGTAGGATTTGAAGTAACTGGCGAAATTAACCGTGAAGAATTCGGTTTAACTTGGAACGCGGTAACTGAAGCAGGTGGATTGGTTGTTGGTCCTAATGTAAAATTGATTATGAATGCACAATTTGCACCAGTTGCAAATTAATTCAAAAATATATTTCCATAAAAAAGAGGCTTTAATAAAGCCTCTTTTTTTATGCATTTAAATTTCCTATTAGTTAAATTCTGAAAGTTCTAGCCAACGTAGTTCTTTCAAATCAATTGAATCTTGAATTGTTTGCATTTCAGCACCCAATGTTGCTATTTTATCAAACTCTGTTGTTAAAAGAGCAATTTCGCCTTCTAGTTTAGACCTTTGAATTGTTAATTCAGCAATTTCCTTTTCCAATTGATCAAACTCAAATTTTTCTTTGAAAGTAAGTTTGCGCTTTTCAAAAGCAGGTGCTTCAATTATATTTACTACTGCAACTTCAGGCTTCTTTTCATTCGAAGATTTAGAAGCTTTGAAATTATCTTTAGCCTCTTGCTGACGTCTTGCATCTTCAAGATCATCCCATTCTCTATAATCACTATAGTTACCTGGAAAATCCCTCACCTTACCTTGTCCCTCAAAAATAAAAATATGATCAACAACTTTGTCCATAAAATAACGATCATGACTCACAATAATGGCACAACCATCATAACCCGCAAGAAAATCTTCTAGTACACCCAAAGTTTCAATATCTAAGTCATTTGTTGGCTCATCTAAAATCAAAAAGTTAGGAGCTTTCATTAAAACAGTCATCAAATACAACCTGCGTTTTTCTCCACCACTTAATTTTACTGCAAAATCCCATTGTTTTTCGTGGGTGAATCCAAATTGCAAAAGAAGTTGCTGAGCTGTTAGTTTATTTCCATTGGCCATTGGAATCCAATCTGCAATGTCCCTCACAATATCAATAACCTTTTTGGAGTCATCAATCTTCATTCCCTTTTGGGAATAATATCCAAAAATCATGGTGTCACCTTGAACAATTTTTCCAGCATCAGGCTGTTCCAATTCCATAATCATGTTTAAGAAGGTAGATTTACCTACTCCATTAGGACCAACAATTCCAACTTTTTCTTTCCTTTTAAAAATATAGCTAAAATCGTCTAATAAATTCTTTGCACCATAAGCTTTACTCACATGATGAAGTTCTAATATTTTAGAACCCAAACGCTCCATTCTCATGGTAATATTGAGTTCAGTTTTATGGCGCTGATTTTTGATTCTGGCTTCTAAATCATCAAAGGCATCTACCCTACTCTTGCTTTTGGTGCCTCTTGCCTTTGGCATTTTACGTACCCAATCAAGTTCACGTCTAAATAAATTCTTATCCTTTTCTAACTCGCTTGCAATTTGCGCTTCTCTAAGTGCTTTATTCTCTACAAAATAGGTGTAATTTCCTTTGTAATGATAAATATCACCGTGTTCCAATTCGATGATTGTATCACAAACCCTGTCTAAAAAATAACGATCGTGGGTAACCAAAAGCAAAGACAAATCTTTTTGCGACAAATATCCTTCAAGCCATTCAATCATTTCTAAATCCAAATGATTCGTAGGCTCATCCATAATCAATAAGTCGGGCTCAGCCAAAAGCACTTTTGCCATGGCAACGCGTTTTCTTTGTCCTCCCGATAAACTAGAAGCCAATTGATCATGGTCCTCTATTTTAAGTTTGGTTAAAACTTGTTTCACACGGCTTTCGTAATCCCAAGCACCCAATAAATTCATTTGTTCGGTAGCCCATTGTAGATGATTCATGTCATCTTCTGAGGGATCATGTGATTGCTTCTCAATTGCAATATCATATTCTCTAACCGCTTTACTTATTGGAGAATCGTAAATCAAAATATTGTCAATCACCGAAGCATTTTCCATTAATTCTGGCTCTTGAGGGAGATAACCAATTTTTATATCCTTTCGAATAATTGCTTGACCGGTATTCGGTGTTTCTTTACCAATTATAATTTGAAGTAAGGTGCTTTTTCCTTGGCCATTTCCTGCAACCAAAGCCACTTTTTCACCTTGTTGTAATCCAAAGGAAATATTTCTTAGCACGGGTTTATCGTGCCAAGTTTTTGATAAGTTTTCTACTGATAAAAAATTCATTCTTCGCTAAAATGCAAAGGTAAGGGAATACAGTAGGCTAAATTGAATTTTGATATTGAAAACTCTAGAAATGAACAATAAAACAATTGAGTATTTTTGCAATTATGAAATTTATTAAACTTATCTTTTGTTTTTGCATTTTTCAAATTGCCCAACAACTGAATGCACAAGAAGTGAAGGAAAGTGAATTTCTCATTTACAGTGAGTTATACACCTCAAAATCAATTCATAATTTAGCAAAACCGAGTTATTTGTGTTCTTATGATCAAAATAATTACCCCTCAACCAATATCATTTTACTAAAGTGGTCATCGAATAGCAACTTTCAAAATAAAAATTCATACCTCAGATACAATATTGGTTTGATGGTTGGTGATTATGTCAATTCAAATTTAAAAAATGAAGCACGAACTTTACAGAATATTTATGAAACAAATGTTGGCATAAAGTTTAGCAAAAACATGATTTTAGACTTTGGTATTTTCACTTCACATATTGGATTTGAAAGTGCAATAGGACAAGAAAGTTGGACTTGCACAAGAAGTATCTTGGCAGACAATACTCCCTATTATGAGGCAGGTTATAGATTGAATTACGAATCTGACAATAAAAAATGGAAAGGAAATTTAAATTTTTTAAATGGTTGGCAAAAAATGACAGCCAATTTAAATGACCAAAAATCATGGGGACATCAAATCCAATATATTCCAAATAAAAAACTAACGCTTAATAGCAGTTCATATTTTGGTCAATCGCCAAACATTCAAAATAGAAGCAGATATTTTCACAATTTATATTCCCAATACCAAATGAATGACAAAATTGGATTTATTGTAGGGATTGATAATGGCTGCGAATTGGACAAAAACGAATCCCTCAAAAATGCGAAATATTATTATTCACCAATCTTTATTACCAAATACACCATTAACACAAAGTCAAGTATTACGGGCAGATTTGAATATTTCAAAGACAACAATATGATTTTGAACAATACATATTTGAAAGAAGTGAAAGGATATTCAATCAATTACGATTATCAAATAGAAAAAAGCAGCACATTAAGATTAGAAGCTAGAATGTTGCAACACAAGGAATCCGATAAAATTGATCAAAAAGATAAAAACAACATTTTCTTTTCTGTTGTATTTTGCACTAAAATTAATCAATGAAAGTAGAAATTTGGTCAGACGTAATGTGCCCTTATTGTTATTTGGGTAAAAAACAATTTGAAATTGCTTTAAATCAATTTGAGGGAAAAGATGACGTTTCTATCACTTGGAGAAGTTTTGAATTAAATCCCGATATCGTTTTTGATGAAAACAACGATTTGTATTCGTACCTCTCAAAAATGAAAGGAATGAATAGAACCGATATTGAAAATAATTTCAATAGATTGGCTGAACAAGGTAAAACTTTAGATATTGATTTTCAATTTGCAAAAGCCAAAGTAATGAATTCAAGAAATGCCCACAAATTGATACAATTTGCAAAAAATCAGCATTTGCAAAATGAAATCGAAGAAGCTTTGTTTTATGCATATTTTACTGAAGGAAAAAATGTTCAAGACGAAAATATTCTTGAAGAAATTGCCTTAAACACTGGTTTGAAATTTGATAATTTTAGTGATATTATTGGTTCTGAAGAATTAAACAACTTAGTCATCCAAGATCAATATATGGCCCAACAAGTTGGAGCTAGAGGGGTGCCATTTTTTGTATTTGACCAAACTTATGCGGTTTCAGGAGCCCAAGGTGAAGAAAGTTTCTTGCATGTATTAAATACAGTTGCTGAAAAAACCAAACAATAATTTACTTTCCATCTGCGTTTTATAAACATGCGAAAGTTTAACTTACTCATTTTTATTTTAGTCATGACCTTGTTTATCACAGCGCATAAACCCAAAGAATCATTTCTTGAAAATCAATTGGAATTTAAACGCGTAAAAGACGCCTACGATATCCATAAAGTATCAATTTCAAAAAAATTAACTGCTCTAAATGTTGATGGATCAAATTTTCAAATCCTATTCATTGCTTATAAGGCCAATAAAAAATTAGAGATTTATGTTGGTAATCCTGAAAAACAGATGTCCCTTTTCAAAACATACGATGTATGCGCCCAATCAGGTGATATAGGACCAAAATACAAAAGTGGCGATAATCAAACACCAGAAGGATATTATTATATAGATCGATTTAATCCTGCCAGTAATTTCCACTTGAGTTTAGGTTTAAACTATCCAAATAAGGCCGATAAAATTAGAAGTAATGCATCAGATTTGGGTGGTGATATTTTCATTCATGGCAACTGCGTATCAATTGGCTGCTTGGCCATGACAGATGAAAGCATCAAAGAAATTTATACACTAGCCATTATGGCAAGAAATTCAAATCAAATGAAAATCCCTGTAATTATTGCTCCTTTTACAATGCTACAATCTAAAAAAATGGATTTTGACAAGCAGGCTGATTTAAAACCCTATGCCAAATATTTTGGTTTATGGAAAAATATTTTTGAGGGAATTTCAACATTACACAAAACAAAACAGCTTCCTAAATTCAAAATTGACCGAGCTGGAAACTATATCATTCAATAAACCACCATGCAATATAAAGCAGATAATGCCCTTGACTACATTGCTCAGTTGCCAGAAGACCGCGTTGAGCCAATGAAAAAACTAAGAGAAACAATACTGAACAGCCTTCCACCAGGATTTGAAGAGTGCATTTCATATGGAATGATTGGTTATGTTGTACCTCTAAGTGTTTATCCTGCGGGATATCATTGCGATCCAAAATTACCCTTGGGATTTATGAATATTGCTTCACAAAAGAATTTTATTGCCTTGTATCATATGGGTATGTATGGAAGCGATACTTTATTAAATTGGTTTGTAGAAGAATATCCCAAGCACAGCAAATCCAAATTAGACATGGGTAAAAGTTGCATTCGTTTTAAGAAAATGGACCAGATTCCATATGAATTGATTGCAGAATTATGCAAAAAATTGACAATGGAAAAATACATTGAAATGTATGAAATGGTTTTTAAAACCCGCCAAAAAAATTAATGCATTTCATTCAATAAATGATTTGATTTATTCACCAAACTGTTAATTTTATCAGTTCATTTTCTATTATCTTTGAATCATGTCAACACAAGACATTCAATTCAACAAAAACGAAGACACCAATAAGCAAAATTGGGATGTAGTAAAAAGTAGATTAGAAAAAATCTATCTTGGAGGTGGTCTAAAAGCTGCAGCCAAACAAAAAGAAAAAGGCAAATTATTAGCTCGTGAAAGAATTGATTATTTAAGAGATAAAGATTCAGAATGGATTGAAATTGGCGCCTTTGCCGGTTACGAAATGTATGAAGAATACGGTGGATGTGCAGGTGGCGGAGTTGTTACAGGAATTGGATATGTGAGTGGACGCCAATGTATCATTGTTGCCAATGATGCCACGGTAAAAGCTGGTGCTTGGTTCCCAATTACCGGAAAAAAGAATTTGCGCGCCCAAGAAATAGCAATGGAAAACCATTTGCCAATTATTTATTTGGTTGATAGCGCTGGAGTTTTCTTGCCAATGCAAGATGAAATTTTTGCCGACAAAGATCATTTTGGTAGAATGTTCAGAAACAATGCTATCATGAGCAGCATGGGAATTACCCAAATTGCTGCTGTTATGGGAAGTTGTGTTGCAGGTGGTGCCTATTTGCCAATTATGTCTGATGAGGCATTAATTGTTGAGGGAAATGGAAGTATTTTTCTGGCGGGAAGCTATTTGGTAAAAGCTGCAATTGGAGAAGATATTGACAATGAAACCTTAGGAGGCGCAATGACACAAACTGAAATATCGGGTGTTATTGACGATAAATTCCCTAATGACCAAGCCTGTTTAGATAGGATAAAATATATCATGGATAAACTTGGCAAACCTGAAAATGCTGGTTTTGACCGTGTAAAAACAAAATTACCTGTAAAAAAGCAAGACGAAATTTGGGGGATATTGCCCGCCGATAGAGGAAAACCTTATAAGTCCCTCGAAATTATTGAACGACTCGTTGATAACAGCGAATTTGAGCAATACAAAGAAGGTTATGGAAAAAGTATTCTTTGTGGATATGCGAGAATTGATGGCTGGGCTGTGGGTATTGTTGCAAATAACCGTGAACTGGTGAAGAGCAAAAAAGGAGAAATGCAATTTGGTGGTGTAATTTATAGCGATAGTGCAGATAAATCGGCAAGATTTATTATGAATTGCAACCAAAAGAAAATTCCTTTGGTATTTTTACAAGACGTTACAGGATTTATGGTTGGAAGTAGATCTGAGCATGGAGGCATTATTAAAGATGGTGCCAAAATGGTAATGGCGATGGCCAATAGTACTGTTCCAAAGTTTACCATTGTAATGGGAAATAGTTATGGTGCAGGAAACTATGCAATGTGCGGAAAAGCTTATGACCCAAGATTAATTGTAGCATGGCCAACGGCTAAAATTGCGGTTATGGGTGGAGAGCAAGCTGCCAAAACACTTTTGCAAATTGAAAAAGCTTCATTAAAAGCAAAAGGTGAAGAAATTACGCTAGAAAACGAAAATGCTTTGCTTGATAAAATCACCCAGAGATACAACAGCCAAACTACCCCATATTATGCTGCTTCTCGTTTGTGGGTAGACGCGATAATTAATCCGCTCGACACAAGAAAATGGATTTCAATGGGAATAGAAGCGGCAAGTCAAGCGCCTGTAAAACCATTTCATCCAGGCATTTTGCAAGTTTAAATAGCGAGAATACATTTCGGGTGTATTTCGAAAGTAAAAATTGTGCGATTTAGCGATAAAAATCGTTAAATACAATCTTTTCTTGATAAAATGTGGAAAACGTTAGGAAATATCTGAAGATATCCCTACCTTTGCAGCGCAATTCTTTACGAGTGGGACTTTTGTAGTTTGAATCTATTGCGATTCCTACGCTTTCATTTCTGCTTCTGAAGCGTTAGCCCGAAAAAAAATATTAATGCAAAATTTTGAAAACTTGGGGTTACTACCTCAACTTGTGTCTACTGTAGAAAAGCAGGGATACACCGAACCTACGCCTATCCAAAAAGTGGCGATTCCAGCAATTTTAGCAGGTGGCGACCTTTTCGCAACTGCTCCTACGGGTACAGGTAAAACTGCAGCATTTGCAATTCCTATTATCCAACAAATCATCGAGAAACCGCAAAAAGGCGTTCACGCCCTTATTTTAGCGCCAACTCGTGAGTTAGCACACCAAATTTCTGACAACTTCAAGAAATATGGTGCCACAATGAAACTTCGTATCGCTTTGGTATACGGTGGAGTTTCTCAAAGACGCCAGGTTGAAGACATTCGCCGTGGTTGTCAGGTAATTATTGCCACTCCTGGCCGTTTATTAGACCTTATTCAACAAGGACATATTGATTTATCTGCAATTAACACTTGGGTGTTAGATGAGTGCGATCGTATGTTAGACATGGGATTCATTAGTGATATCCGTGATATTGGTCGTTTAATGTTAAATGATAAAAAACAAACTTTATTATTTTCAGCTACGGCTCCAAGAGAAATTAGATTTTTGTCTCAAGAATTATTGTCTGAGCCAACTCAAATTGACATTGCTCCTTTAAACGAAGAAAAACCAAAAATTACACAATGGTTATTTGCAGTTGGTAGAAATGACAAATTTGAATTATTAAAAGAACTTTTAGATGATGCTGAGGTTCACTCTATGTTGGTATTTACAAAAACCAAACATGGTGCTGACAAATTGGTTGATTTACTAAGAAACATCAATGAACATGCAGTTGCTATTCATGGCGACAAGAGTCAACGCGAACGTACACGTAACCTAGATTTATTTAAAGAAGGCCGTGCACGTATTTTGGTAGCAACAGACGTTGCTGCGAGAGGTGTAGACGTTCCAGCTTTGAATCACGTATTAAACTACGACATGCCTCAAGACCCTGAAACTTATACGCACCGTATAGGTAGAACTGGTAGAGCAGGTACTACTGGTTTGGCTATGTCGTTTTGTGATCAATCAGAATCAAACTTGCTTGATATGATTTACAAAGAGCATGGAACAACAGATTTGGTAGAAATGGAACATGAATACCGCATTGAATTGCCAAAAGGGCGCAGTGGTGGTGGACGTGGCCGTGGTGGTTATGGTGGCGGTGGAAACCGTGGCGGTAATCGCGGTGGCGGAAATCGTGGAGGTAGCTCATTTGGTGGCAACCGCGGTGGAAGCTCTTATGGCGGCGGCGGAGGTAACTCTTACGGCGGTGGCGGAGGAAACTCTTACAGCGGTGGTAATCGCGGTGGAAGTGGTGGCGGAGATCGTCGTTCATTTTCAAACGATAGACCTGCTAGCACAGACAGACCTGCTTACAACAACGACAGACCATCTTTTAATGATAGACCAGCTGGAGATAAACCTTCAGGAGACAGATCATTTGGTGGTAACAGACCCTCTGGCGATAGATCATTTAACAGTAACAGAACATCTAGCGATAGACCTGCATTTAACAGAAGCGATAGACCTGCACCATCTGGTGACAGACCTGCATTCAACAGCAACAGATCTGGTAGCGACCGTCCATCTGGCGATAGGCCTTATGGAAACGCAAACAGAGGTGGTGGATCATTCGGTGGTAACAGACCATCCGGAGGCGACCGCCCTTTTAATAACGATCGCAATAGAACCACTTCTTCACGCCCTTATGGGTCTGAAAACCGCGATCGTAGTTTTGAAGGTAAGGTTAGACAAGAAACACAAGCTCGTCAGAGCAGTGCTTTCGGAAACAGCCGCAATAGTGAACGTAGTGCTCGTCCAGCATTCAACAGCAATAGCAGCGGCGACAACAATCGTCAAGCTCGTAGATCTGATTCAGGTCAACCTGCTGCGCCTGCTAGCGCTGATAGTGGCAAAAGTCACCATCGAGGCCAGGGCGGGAAAAAGCCAGCTAGTTCGAGCAATTTTAGCAGAAATTCACCTGCTAAACCTCGCAGAAACCCAGCTGGACACAAAAACAAATACAAATCTGATATTTAATAAATAGCAGAATCTGATATTTCAAAGGTGCGTGAAAACGCACCTTTTTTTATTTAAATAATCTTATTATTAAAAGGTATACAATGGAGTAATTAAATTGGATTCTAAATTTGACCAAAGAAATTTTGGACAATTAGAAAATCAATTCCAAAAATCTAAAAGTTGATTATTATAGAAATATTTTAAGATTGAATAATTCCCAAATGCGTATTTTTAGGATGTAAACTCCATTTGAGAGTTAAAAATTCTCAAACCATTTATAGAAAAATGGTTTTTTTCTGTTTAGAAAAACACGAAATAAAAAAAGGCGGTATCGCGTCGCTACAACCCACTGCCCTTGCTTCCTTCCGGACCTGGGGGGATTCATGAGGAGCTGACCGTACCGCCGGTGCAAAGATACTGCCTTTTCTTTAGACCATCAATCGAAATTCAAAAAATCGTATTCATTTCATTATCTTTGCCACATGCGCCTTCGCTCCGAAAACTTAATTAAACAATACGGCTCCAAAAAAGTTGTAAATGACGTAAGTGTTGAAGTAAACCAAGGAGAAATTGTTGGTCTTTTAGGACCTAACGGTGCCGGTAAAACCACCACATTTTACATGTGTGTGGGTCTTGTGAAGCCCGATAAAGGCAAAATTTACCTCGATGACAAAGACATTACCAAATTGCCAATGTATAAAAGGGCCCAATTTGGTATTGGTTATTTACCTCAAGAAGCTTCAGTATTTAGAGATCTCAGCGTAGAAGACAATATCAAAGCCATTCTTGAAATGACTCCACTTACCAAAATTCAACAAGAAGAGAAATTAGAAAAATTGATCGATGAATTTAGTTTGGGTAGGGTAAGAACCAATTTGGGCAAAGTTTTGAGCGGCGGTGAACGCAGAAGAACCGAAATTGCCCGCGCATTGGCAACTGATCCTCATTTTATCCTCCTAGACGAACCTTTTGCTGGAGTTGACCCAATTGCCGTAGAAGATATTCAAAGCATTGTAGCAAAGCTTAAAGACCGTAATATTGGAATTTTAATAACCGATCACAATGTGCAAGAAACTTTAAGCATTACAGATCGCGCTTATTTGCTTTTTGAGGGAAAATTACTCAAGCAAGGAAATGCAGAGGAACTCGCAAACGATGAATTGGTGCGTAAAGTTTATCTAGGTCAAAACTTCGAGTTGCGACGCAAATCACCAAAACAAGAAATTACAGAATGAGATTGATTGTTTCACGCAGTCTTTGTCCGTATTTCCATCTCGCTGCAGAAGCATTCTTTTTACAACAAACAGACGAAAATATTTTACTTATTTGGCAAAGTGAAAGTGCCGTAGTTTCAGGCAAACACCAAAATATCTGCGCCGAAATCAATTATAAGTTCTGCAAGGAAAACAATATTTTACCTGCTAGACGCCTTTCAGGTGGCGGAACCGTTTTTCATGACATGGGAAATATTAATTTCACATTTATCAAAAATATTGAAACCGAAATGGATAAGGCGGTTAATTACAAGCAATTCCTTGAACCCATTCGCAAAACACTTTTATCATTAGGCATAATAACTACCTATAGCCATAGAGATGACTTATTGTTAGATGGGAAAAAAATAAGTGGCAATGCCCAACATATTTTCCAACAAAAAAAACGCGTTTTACACCATGGAACGCTATTATACGATTGCCAATTAACCAACTTGTCAAAAGCATTGCACTCAGAAGGACAATATGAAGACAAGGCAGTAAAAAGTGTAAGAAGCGTTGTAACAAACATCAAAGACTATCACAACTTTGGAGAAACACAAAACTTCTTGGTAACATTCATCAATGAACTAAGCAATTCATTTGGTGCTGCACAATTTCTTTCAGAAAATGAAGTACAACGTATTGACGAAATAAAGAAAGAAAAGTTTGAGCTTGAAGAATGGATTTTAGGTTACTCACCCAAATATATTCACCGACGGTCAGTGTCCCTCAATAATAAAAAATTTCAATTGTATTTGTTTGTAGACAAAGGCATTGTAATGGAAATGGAACTCTTCATTGAAGGAGGAGAAAAAAGCTTTCAAACAGAAACGTTTGAATGTATTTCAAAACCAATTTCTATCGAAACTTTTAAAACCGGGTTTCCCCAAATTTCAGAAACTGAATTGTATCAATTTTTATAATTGAATTGCCTTACAAATTGGGCAATTTTCAACGACATGACCTCTGGCCGGACAATATTCGCGGCCATAAAATATAATTTGCAAGTGTATTTTATTCCACAATACCCTAGGGGTTAATCTTTTTAAATCCTTCTCTGTTTGTTCTACGTTTTTACCATTTGACAACTTCCATCTTACCGCCAAACGATGAATATGTGTATCAACCGGGAAAGCCGGAACACCAAAAGCTTGTGACATAACCACACTCGCGGTTTTATGTCCTACCCCAGGCAAAGCTTCCAAGTCTTCAAAAGTTTCAGGAACTTGACCACTGTGTTTATCAAGAATTATTTGGCTTAAATCAAAAATGGCTTTGCTCTTAAACGGAGACAATCCACAAGGCTTGATAATTTCACGAATTTCTTCAATGGCTAATTTTACCATATCTGAGGGATTGTTAGCCTTTGCAAATAAGGAAGGGGTAATTAAATTCACTCGTTTGTCGGTGCATTGGGCACTTAACAAAACAGCAATCAATAAGGTATATGCATCTGTATGATCCAAAGGAATAGGAACTTCCGGATATAAATTTTCCAGCGTATCAAGAATAAATTGAACGCGCTCAGATTTTTTCATAAAATTACTTAGATAAAATTACTTAGAATTTGGGCATTTGAAATACCCTCGGCTTCTGCTTTAAAATTGCGAACTATTCTGTGAGAAAGTACCCAATTCATTACTGCGTGTACATCTTCAATGTCAACAGAGAACTTCCCATTCATCAAGGCGTTGCATTTAGCCCCTAGAATCAAATTTTGTCCCGCTCTTGGTCCTGCGCCATAAGAAAGATACTTATTTGCCATGGGGTGAGCCCCAGGTGTATTTGAACGTGTTTTTTGAACCAATCCCACTACATATTCATAAACATTGTTTGTAACAGGTACCTGCCTAACAATATTTTGGTAATCCATAATTTCCTTTGCTGACAATACTGCAGAAGCATTTTCAGAACTACCAGAAGTAGTTTGTTTTAATATTTGGACCTCTTCATTGAAATTGGGATAATCCAAAACAACCTGATACATAAATCGATCGAGTTGCGCTTCGGGCAAAGGATACGTACCTTCTTGTTCAATTGGATTTTGGGTAGCCAAAACAAAGAAAGGTTCAGTTAAATGATAAATAGTTCCACCGGCGGTAACTTGACGTTCTTGCATGGCCTCTAACAAAGCACTTTGCGTTTTAGGAGGAGTTCTGTTGATTTCATCGGCCAACAATAGATTGGCAAAAACAGGACCTTTAATAAATTTAAATTGTCTGTTTTCATCCAATATTTCTGAACCAATGATATCACTTGGCATTAAATCCGGAGTAAACTGAATGCGGTTAAAATCTAAGGACATTGCCTGTGAAAGTGTTTTCACCAACAACGTTTTTGCCAAACCAGGCACACCCACCATAAGTACGTGACCATGGCAGAAAATTGCATTCACCAAAGCGGTTATTACATCTTCTTGGCCAACAATAACTTTACCAACTTCAGATTTTAACTGATTTACTTTCGCACCAAATTGGGCAGCCAATTCAGCTGTATTTTGATTACTCATTTACCCACTTTTTAATGTTATCGCAATGTAATTCTCTTGTCTTAATTTTGATATAAGTTTTGCCTTTGTATTTGGCAACCCATTTATCAATTGCTAGCTGCTTTTTCTTAGCTTCAGCTGCCATTTGAATTCTGCTGTAATCTTGAATCAAATTGGCCTGATGCGGAGCAATAAATGATTTCAAATAAACAATTCTATAAACAGCTCTTCCATCAGGTAACATAGTAATTTTAGGTTCTGAAAAATTACCTGGTTTCATTTTCTCAACCACCTGTTTTACATCCGTTGGAAGTGTTTCAAACTCAGTTTTTTGCAAACCTGTTGCTTCATCGGTTAAAAATCCGCAATACCCTTTATTTCCCATTTGCTCACTCGCATGAGATTTAACAGCGGTACACCAATCCAATTTACCAGATACCAAAACATTATAAATACTATCTGTCAATTTTGACGCTTTGGAATAATCGTCACTTGTATTTTCTGGTCTAATTAAAATATGCTGCGCAATGATTCTCTCACCTTTGCGTTTGATTAGTTTCATGATATGGTAGCCATAGTCGGTTTGGAAAACTGGACTAATGCTATCTTCTTTTAACTTGAATGCCATTCTTTCAAATTGACCCACCATTTCTCCTCTACCAAATTCAGGCAACAAACCATTGTTGTTTTTAGAACCTGGATCCATTGAATATGTTCTTGCTAATTTTTCAAAACTCTCACCATTTAAAATTCTAACCTTCAAATCTTCTAATTGCGATTTTGCAAAATCTTGTGCAAGTTGTGAATACGGCAATTCCAATATTAACTGAGCAACTTCAACTTCTGTAGCTACCAAAGGCAAGCTATCTTGAGGGATATTATCATAGTATTGTTGAACTTCTTTAGGACTAATTCTTACTGGCGATGTAATTTTATTCCTCATTTCTTGAGCCATTAACTGCTCGCGAATTTTAGGACGAATTTCATCTTTGTACTCTTGAATGGTTTTACCAATATATTTTTCTAACTCAGCAATACTTCCAACTTGACGTTGGAAATAACGGATTCTATTATCAATATCAGATTCAATTCTATCGTTTGTAATTGGCAAACTATCAATTTCAGCCTGACTCAACATTAGTTTTTGAATAATCAATTTTTCAAAAAGCAAACAATAAAGCAAATGAGAATCCTTCAAAGTTTGGCCTCTGGCCATATCCATTTTTTCAGTTTCAAAATCACTACTGCGAATAATTTTTTCACCAATCACAGCCATTATACCATCCACATATTTTGGAGGCAAATTTGGACCTTGTTGCGCTGAAGAAATCCCCCAAAAAGAAAGGAGAAAAATTAACAGAAAAAACTTGCGTAAATGAATCACCAGTTTCAAATTATTGAGCACCTAGTTTTTGTTTGAAAGTAGAAATCACACTCTCATTAACAGATACATTGTATTTGCTTTCAAGTTCTTTTAACCATTGAACTTCTAATTCTTCTTGGTATTTAGAAGCAACAGGACCTCTGGTTTCTTCTAATAATTTTGGACCTGCAGGCAAGAACTCTTTTACTTTAACCACAACAAAATCATTTTGAAATTGACCAAGTTTGAAAATTTTATCTTTGGCTGTTTTATATTCAGGCGTAGCAAATATTTTATTCAAAACATCTGGTTGAGGAAACAAATAAGTATCAGTAGCTTGATATTTTCCAATACGGTAATCAAAATCAAGTTGTTTCACTTTGGTATGGATTTTCTTCATACTATCAGCTGAAATTCCTTTTTTAGCTTCTTTCATCACTTGTTTTGCCATTTTCTCTGACGAGGAATAGTATACTTCTATATTAAATCTATCACCCCAAGTATATTCAGATTTATGTTGATCAAAATATTGAGCAAGTCCAACTGAATCGTTGTTCGCACGATCCCATACTTTTTCTTGCATTCTATTGAACATCAAAATACCTTCACGATATTCTTGGTAGATATCTCTAAACTCAACTGATTTTTCTTCTAAATGGTTGTTTTGGTAATTAACGGCAATATCTTTAACCCAAGAGTTTAATTTAGATTCAACTGCTTCACTCATAGAAGAGTTGATTTTCTTTTTGCCATTCAAATGCATTGCAAATTCTTCAACAGTAAAAGATTCACCTGCAAAATTGAACATTTCCATTTTAGGAAAATCAAAAGAAACAGTTTCTTTTTTCTTTGCAACAGGATCTTTTATTTTGGTATATTTTGCAGGCAACATTTCAACTTTGAAATTACCGTTTAAGAAGTTTGTATCTAATGATTTAACCAAGAAATCAAAAGCTTCTTTGTTTAATTTATAGTTTTCTTCCTTTTTAACTTTATCTACCAAAGCATCTACTGAAATTTGAGAACGCTGATTCTGTTGCACTTGATTTTTGAGTGTATTTTTCATTTGATCAAATGAACCAATTGGCTTAATTCCCACTTTTTGTAAAATATGCCATCCAAAGCTAGATCTAAATGGAGCAGTCATATCTCCAATATTTGGCAAGTCATATGCTTTATCAATCCAATTCTGACGGTCTATGTCACCCACATATTGGGTATTATTCACATATTCCATTTCGCCACCATTATATTTGCTGCTGTAGTCTTCACTGTAAGCCCTAGCCATTACATCAAATTTCTCTTCACCAGATTTTAACTTGGCATAAATTTCTTCTACTTTCTTTTTAGAAGCTTCATCTGTATTTTCAGCATTTGTACCAACACGAATTAATATGTGTTTTACTTTAATATCACCTCTATTCTTGCGTTTTTCTTCAACGCGAACAATATGAAAACCGAAATCGGTTCTGAACGGTTCTGAAATTTGTCCAATTGGAGTTTTATACGCTTGGTTTTCAAATTCATAAACAACTTGCAAAGCGGTCATATATCCCAAACTTCCACCTGAGTTTTTAGTTCCAGGATCTTCTGAATCTGTTTTTGCATATTCTGCAAAATTATCAGCACTCGGATTGCGTTTTAAAGATGCATATACTTCATTGATTCTTTTTGTTGCTTTTGCAACGTCAGATTCAGAAGCATCTCTGCTACACATAATTAAAATATGCGATACCTTAATTTCAGATTGCATTCTTTCATAAGCTTCTTCAATTAACCCTTGAGTAACAGCTCTATCATACAAATAATTTCTAGACAATTGCTCACGATACATAGCTAACTCTTGTTTGTAAGCAGCGGCTGTGTCTTTACCTGCATCAGATGCATCTTGTATTTTCAATTTGAACTTTACATAAAGCTTCAAATAATCATCAACGTCTTTAGAAGTGACTTTCTTTTCATTCAAATTCAAGTTTTTTAAGAATTGACGTTCGAATTCACCTAAATACACTTTTTGTTTTCCATTAATGGTAAAAACTACAGGTTCATTGGTCGTGTTTTGAGATTTTACATTCCCTAAAACAACGAAACAAAATAAAAACAATACAACACTTTTTATGGGTTTCATAAGTCTAATAAATCTTTTATATTTCAATTTTATAACAAGCAAAAATAAGCATTCTTAGCGAATGTTACACATTCTCTTCAATGGCCTTAAATAATTCATCTTTGAGAACATCTAACCCTTGTTCGGTAATTGAACTAAAGAACAATACCTTAACGTCTCCCATTTCCTTCACGATTTCGGCTTTTAACTCATCGTCAAGCATCTCAGCCTTACTAATTGCTACGATTTTATCTTTCAATACCAACTCTTCATTAAATTGAGCCAATTCATTGATAAGTGTATTGTATTCCATTCTATGGTTCTTACTATCAGATGGTATTAACAATAACAATACGGCATTTCGTTCAATGTGCTTTAAAAATCGATGTCCTAACCCCTTACCCAAATGCGCTCCTTCAATAATTCCCGGAATATCGGCCATTACAAAACTTCTAAAGTCACGATATTTCACAACCCCTAAATTTGGCGTTAAAGTAGTAAAAGCATAATCTGCAATTTCAGGTTTTGCAGCAGACAAAACGCTCAACAAAGTACTCTTGCCCGCATTTGGAAAACCAACCAAACCAACATCTGCCAATACTTTCAATTCCAAAACCATCCAACGCTCTACACCTGGTTCACCAGGTTGGGCATATTGTGGTGCTTGGTTAGTAGGTGTTGCAAAATGAGCATTCCCTAAACCACCTCTACCTCCAGGAATCAATACTTTTTTCTCCCCGTCTGCCGTGATTTCAAATAATATCTCACCGGTTTCAGCATCTTTGGCAACAGTTCCCAATGGAACATCCAAAATAATATTTTCGCCAGAAGCACCAGTACTTGTACTTTCACTTCCCCCAATACCATCTCCTGCCATAACGTGCTTCCTGAATTTCAAATGCAACAACGTCCACATTTGCTTATTTCCCATAAGAACTATATCACCTCCCTTTCCTCCATCGCCACCATCTGGACCACCACGTGGATTTATTTTTGAACGATTATAATGACGACTTCCCGCGCCACCATTGCCACTACGACAACATATTTTAACGTAATCAATAAAATTACTTTCAGCCATTTCACTGCAAAGGTCGTTAAAATTCAGCTACCTTTGTATTTTTGCACTCGGAATGTCTATTTCTCATCAATATAATTTCAACGAAATCGAATCAAAATGGCAAAAACATTGGAAAGATTCGCAATTGTACAAGGTTATTGAAAATTCTTCAAAACCAAAATTCTATGCTTTAGACATGTTTCCCTATCCTTCTGGATCAGGTTTACATGTTGGTCACCCTTTGGGTTACATTGCAAGTGATATTGTTTCTCGTTACAAAAGATTGAATGGATTCAATGTGCTACATCCAATGGGCTATGATGCTTTCGGATTGCCCGCTGAACAATATGCCATTCAAACTGGTCAACACCCTGCTGTTACTACAGAACAAAATATCATTAGATTTAAAGAGCAGCTCGACAAAATGGGCTTTTGCTTTGATTGGGATAGACAAGTAAAAACTTGTGACGCTAATTATTACAAATGGACGCAATGGATATTTTCATTGTTTTTTACCCATTGGTTTAACAAAGATTTACAAAAAGCGCAAAAAATTGAGGATTTAATTTCAGTATTTTCAGCAAATGGAAACATTGGAATCAACGCTCATTCAGGTAAAATTCACTCATTTACTGCTACTGAATGGAATGCATTTAATTTAAACCAACAAAATGAGGTACTCAACCAATACCGTTTGGCATTCATTGACGAAACTACTGTCAATTGGTGCGAAGAAATGGGTACAGTTCTGGCCAATGAAGAAGTTGTAAATGGCCTGAGTGAAAGAGGTGGATATCCAGTTGTTCGTAAAAAAATGAAACAATGGAGCCTCAGAATTACCGCCTACGCCGATAAACTGATCCAAGGTTTAGATACGGTTCAATGGTCAGATTCCATCAAAGAAATTCAGAAAAATTGGATTGGAAGAAGTGAAGGTGCTGAAATTGATTTTAATATTGAGGGACATTCAACTAAAATTAAAGTTTTCACTACCCGCCCGGATACATTGTTTGGAGCTACCTTTATGGTTATTGCTCCCGAAAGTGAATTAATCAATAGCATTTGCAGCGACAGTCAAAAACAAATGGTTTTGGATTATGCAGCGAAAGCAAAAAATAGAAGTGAAATTGAACGAATGGCCGACACCAAAAAGACAGGTGTTTTTACAGGTGCATTTGCCATCAATCCTTTCACAAATAAATCTATTCCAGTTTGGGTTAGCGACTATGTTTTGGCTGGTTATGGAACTGGTGCTATTATGGCAGTTCCAGCACATGATGAACGCGACTTTGAATTTGCGCAAACTTTTGGTTTGGATATAATTCCTGTAATAAAACCTGAAAATGAAACAATTGAAGTTCCAATGAAAGAGGCATTTAGCGCAAAAGATGGAATATGTTTCAACAGTGGTTTCTTAGATGGATTATCCGTAAAAGATGCCATAAAAACTGCCATTTCTAAGGTTGAAGAATTAGAAATTGGCACTAAAAAAATCAACTATAAATTGCGTGAAGCTGGTTTCGGCAGACAACGCTATTGGGGTGAACCATTTCCGATCATTTGGAACGATCAAATTCCTCAGCTTGTTAGTGAATTTCCAGTTGAATTACCAAAAGTAGAATCATACAAACCTACAGGTACGGGCGAAAGTCCTTTGGCTGCTGTTTCTGATTGGGTAAATACAGCCATTGGTAAAAGAGAAACCGATACCATGCCAGGTTGGGCAGGAAGTAGTTGGTATTTTCTGCGTTATATGGATCCAAATAATTCCACAGCGTTTGCAAGTAAAGAAGCCTTAGAATATTGGAATCAGGTTGATTTGTATGTTGGGGGAAGTGAACACGCAACAGGACATTTGTTATACAGCAGATTTTGGACAAAATTCTTAAATGACTTAGGATATATCAGTTGGGATGAACCATTCAAGCGCTTGGTAAACCAAGGCATGATCATGGGTGAAGATGGTCAAAAAATGAGCAAACGTTGGGGCAATGTTGTAAATCCCGATGATGTTTGCGAACAATACGGAGCAGATACTTTAAGATTGTATGAAATGTTCCTTGGCCCGTTAACAGACAGCAAACCTTGGAATACACATGGAATTGAAGGCGTTTCTCGATTTTTAGGGAAATTTTGGCGTTTATTCATCCAAAACGAACAATTTAGTGTTTCAAGTGATACCGCTTCAGCAGAAGAGCTAAAAATCCTTCATAAAACCATTAAAAAGATTTCAGAAGATATTGAATCGATGAGTTTCAATACTTCAGTATCTGCATTTATGGTATGCGTGAATGAATTGGGCACATTAAAATGCAATAAATTAGAAATATTAAAGCCATTATTGGTTTTACTTGCGCCATTTGCACCCCATGTAACTGAAGAATTATGGGAAGCATTGGGAGAAAAAAGCAGCATACACACTGCAGAATGGCCCAAATTCAATAACGAATATTTGGTGGAAAGTAGTTTCACCTACCCCATTAGTATCAATGGAAAAACCAGAACGCAATTAGAATTCGATATTAACGCTGATGTAAAAGACATCGAAGCCGCGGTATTGAACAATGAAATTGTTTTAAAGTGGACAAACGGTGAAAAACCGAAAAAGGTTATTGTGGTTAAAAACAGAATTGTAAATGTAGTTATCTAAATTTTAGATTCATATAAAACAGAAAGGGAGCGATAAATCCCTCCCTTTCTGTTTACAAAACTATATAAAAAGACTAATAAGCTTTTTCTAAAAACAACTTGAATTCATTTTTCAATTCAGAAAATATATGATTAAAGGTATCCATTTGATCGCGTAATTCTGGATGGTCATCAACTTTTCTATGGTCTGTTGCTACATTATTTGATTCCGCAATTTTCGCGATTCGTGTTTCACACTCATGAACTTCATGTTTAAGTTCATCAATAACTTCGTTGTGGCGAATAAATTGATTTTGGAAGTGTTCAACTTGGGCCAATATTTCTTTCTTTGTATTTGCGGTAACAATGTCAGACAATCTGTTGTTAAACGTTTTAATTTCGTCTTTGGCAAACTCTAAAGTTGACAGATAAATATTATGCTCGGAATGGAGCTCATGGATGTATTTTTGAGAAGCAGTATTCATGATTCAAAGTTGCATCACAAATACATTGGAAACCATGACACCTATCAGATGCACATATGATTTAAATCATAAATTAAATAGATTTTAAGCAGCTTGAACTTTTGCTTTTTGTCCCTCAAATTCAATAATGAAATCGGGATAAACTTTATTTCTTTTGCGAAGTTCTATTGTACCGTTTACTTTAACCAATTCGGCATCAATTACCTCATTTGCCATACTTCCAGACTCAACCCAGCCCATCAGTTTCAAGGCTTGATTCAATTGAATATAAGGAGTATGGATAGTAAGAATTTCCAAAATTAGATAGAGAAACTTTCGCCGCAGCCGCAGGTTCTTGAAGCATTAGGATTGACAAAATTGAATCCTTTGCCGTTTAATCCATCAGAAAAATCTAATTCTGTGCCGCATAGGTATAAAAAACTTTTCATGTCGCAAACCAATTTGAAATTTGAATCTCCGAATTCCATGTCCCCTTTTTTTGGTTCATTATCAAAATCCAATTCATAAGTTAAACCAGAGCAACCTCCGCCTTTAACACCTACACGCAAGAAATACTCTGGAGCTGTAATATTTGCATCACGCATCAAATCATAAGCTTTTCCTAAAGCTTTTTCAGTAATTGTTATTGCACCTGCATCAGCCAACATAGCAAAAATTATTAATGGTGTACTTTTTCAGAAATCAAAGGTTCTAAACCTTGTTTTGCACGGTAATCGTTAATTGCCATACGAATAGCATCTTCAGCCAAAACTGAACAATGTATTTTAACGGGTGGCAAAGCCAATTCCTCAACAATATCCATATTGTCAATTTCTAAAGCTTGGTCAATTGTTTTGCCTTTTAACCATTCGGTAGCCAAAGAAGAAGAAGCAATTGCTGATCCACATCCAAAAGTTTTAAATTTAGCATCTTGAATTACGCCTGTTTCATCGTTAACTTCAATTTGCAAACGCATTACATCGCCACATTCTGGAGCACCTACCAAACCTGTGCCAACGGTATTTTTAGATTTATCTAAAGTCCCAATATTTCTTGGATTGGTATAATGATCAACTACTTTATCTGAATATGCCATATTATTGCTTTTTTACTTGATTACAAAGTTATTTAAAATGTTTCTAAACTAAAAATTATTTCGACCAAATCAGATTAATGTTCTGTCCACTCAATCGATTTCAAATCGATACCTTCTTTGAACATTTCCCAAAGTGGGCTCATGTCACGAAGTTTATTAACCGCTTCGGTAACACAATTGATTGTATAATCAACTTCTTCTTCAGTTGTAAAACGACCCAAACCAAAACGCAAACTACTGTGAGCCAATTCGTCGTCTAAACCTAAATTCTTCAACACGTAACTTGGTTCTAAAGATGCACTGGTACAAGCTGAACCAGATGAAACTGCAATATCTTTAATTCCCATCATCAATCCTTCACCTTCAACATATTTAAAACTAATGTTTGCGGTATGAGGCAAACGATGTTCTGCACTCCCATTTACATAACTTTCTTCAAGGTTAAGTAAAGCATTTTCTAACTTATCTCTTAACGCGCTCAAACGAATTGCTTCTGCATCCATTTCCAATCTCGCCAATTCGCAAGCTTTGCCTAATCCAACGATACCTGGAACGTTCAAAGTACCAGATCTCATTCCTCTTTCATGGCCACCACCATCCATTTGAGCAGTTACTTTTACTCTTGGATTTTTTCTGCGAACATACAAAGCACCAATTCCTTTAGGTCCATACATTTTGTGAGCAGTAAAACTCATCAAATCAATATTATCGGCTAAAACATCTACAGGAATTTTACCAACTGCTTGGGTTGCATCTGTATGAAACAACACACCTTTTTCTTTACATAATTTACCAATTTCACGAATAGGTTGAATTACACCCAATTCGTTATTACCATACATCACAGAAACCAAAACGGTATTCGGTTTAATTGCCTCAGCAACTTGTTCAACTTTTAATAAACCATCAGATCCAACAGGCAAATAAGTAATTTCAGCACCTAATTTTTCTAAATGTTTACATGCATCCAAAACCGCTTTATGTTCAGTAGTTACTGTAATAAAATGATTTCCTTTTGCCGCATACATTTCATAAACCCCTTTGATTGCAAGGTTATTACTTTCGGTAGCTCCACTAGTGAAAATAATTTCTTTTTCATTGGCACCAATTAACGCAGCAATTTGCTCACGTGCATAGTCAACTGCTTCTTCTGCTTTCCAACCAAAAGGATGACTCTTACTTGCCGCATTTCCAAAATCATTTAGAAAAAAGGGAATCATTACTTCAAAAACTCTTGGATCAACTTGAGTAGTTGCATTGTTGTCTAAATATATAGGTAGTTTCATGGTGGTTTTTAATTAATTAATTGCAATTTAGATTGGTTCTAAACTGCAAAAGTAACATTCAATTGTCAAAATAGTTCAGCTTTTCGTTAATTTGCACAAAGAATTGACAATTTTATTATAAAATGCCTAAAAAACTTGAACATATTGGAATTGCGGTGAGCAATTTAGAAGCTTCAGAGAAATTATTCACAAAACTTTTGGGAGTTGCACCATACAAGAGGGAATTGGTTGAAAGCGAAATGGTAATGACGTCTTTTTTCTTATTGGGGGACATTAAGTTTGAGCTATTGGCGGCTACCAGCCCAGAAAGTACCATAGCAAAATTTATTGAAAAAAAAGGCGAAGGACTTCATCATTTGGCATTTGAGTCAGATAATATTGTTGACGAATTGGCTGAAAAGGAAAATCAAAATTTTCAACTTATTCATCAAATACCCAAAGATGGAGCCGACAATAAAACAATTGCATTCTTGCATCCCAAATCCACTGGTGGAGTTCTTACTGAACTTTGTCAAGAAAAATCTAATCACTAACATTCCTTCACTACCTTTGTGCAAAAGATTTAGATGCTTTTTTTGAAAAATATTTCAAACTTGAATCTACATCAATATATTTGAGAAATGAGTTTCTTTCCGTCAGATTGGGATGATGAAGAGGACGAAGACAACTTCGATTCTTTTCAAGGAGATATAGAATCTCTTGTTAGCGATTTTGAAAATAAATCTCGCGACAATTTCACTGCACGTGAACTTATGGAGCTTTTCCGTTTTTACAACAGTCAAATTGCCCTTCCCGGCGAAATTAGAAACGAAAATTATTCAAAAATAATTATAGAATTAGGCATTCAACAGTTTCCTTACATGCCAATTTTCACCCTGCACATGGTTGAAATATTTTTAAGGGAAAACAAATACAAACAAGCACATACTTCTTTAGCTCAAGCTACTGCCTATACCCCTTTCGACCCTGCATTAATGATGATGAAATCTATTTGCTTCAGTCATGAAGGTGCTAGAAAATTGGCATTAGAATCTTTACTCGCAGCCTTGGAAATTGCAGGGAATGACGAAGAACAACTTGAAGATTTCTTGGAAATGGCGTTATATCATGAACAATATGATTTAACACTTCCCATTGTAGAGAAGGCTTTAAACGCAGGTGCCGAAATTAGTCCAATAATTGAAAAGTATATTGCCCGTGCGGAAGATGATGGTTTGATTGCCGAACTAATACCGAGCATCGAAGCAATTATTGAACAGGATCCATATTCTTCTGAAGCTTGGTATGTTTTGGGTTCTGGTTATTTGGCTCAAGAAAAACACAAAGAAGCACTCAGAGCTTTTGATTTTGCGGTAACCATTAATGATAATTTCAGTGATGCTTGGATTGCTTTGATGGAATGTAATTACGAACTTTCAAACTATGAAACATTTATTTCGCTTTACAACGAGCAAATTGAACGTTTTCCCAAAAAGGTTTTTGAAGAATTGGAGGGACTATTGGCTTGGAGTTATCATGAAACAAGTCAAACAGCTAAAGCCCGCGAAGTATATAAAGAAGTATTAAATAGAGACCCTACAGATGCCGAAAGTTGGTACAGTCTGGGTTTAACTTGGCAACAAGAAAATAATTTCACGAATGCCATACCCTACTTAGAAAAAGCATATGAACTTGATTCTATTGAAGTTGATTATGGTTTGGTACTAGCCACAAGTTATGTTGCTACCAACAATACCGAAAAATGGGAAGCGTTATTTGAACAATTAAGTACGGAATTTCCATTTCAACCCGAAGTTTGGTTAGATTGGGGTGTTGCATTGCATGAAAACGGAGAAATTAATAAAGCGCTAGACATTACAGAACAAGGATTAGAAAATAGCCCAAGAAATCCAGCACTGTTATACAGAATGGGAGCTTTGTGCTATTTGTCAGGCAATCAAGATGTTGCCATACTCATTTTAGAAAGGGCTTTAGAATTAAATGCCCAAGAACATTTTACCCTATTTATATTTGCACCAGAACTCAAAAAGGCAATTCGCGTTTTAGAGTGTATATCAAGATTTACTCAACCAAAATTTTCAGATGAATAACGACTTATTTCAACTTACTAAACTTCCAGAAAGAAGTTCAAAACCCAGGCAAAATGGCATAACAATGGTTATGGACAAAGGTTTATCATTGGGCGAAGTAGAAAACTTTATTTCTATGAATGAGCCTCATGTTGATATCGTAAAACTCGGATTCGGAACAGGTTTTGTTAGTCCTAATTTAATTGAAAAAATAAATCTTTACCATTCAGCAAATATTCCAGTTTATTTTGGTGGTACCTTATTTGAAGCTTATATCGCTAGAAATCAATTTGACGATTATTTAAGGCTATTAGATAAAACCAATATCACTTACGCTGAAGTTAGTGACGGCAGTTTAGATATGCCTCATGACGAAAAATGCGAATACATTCGCACTTTAGCAAAAAACTTTACAGTTCTGAGTGAAGTTGGAAGTAAGGACGCCGAAAAAATCATCCCTCCATATGAATGGATAGAACAAATGGAAACTGAGCTTGAAGCTGGAGCTTGGAAAGTTATTGGAGAAGCACGTGAATCAGGTACCGTTGGAATTTTCAGAGGTACTGGAGAGGTTCGTTCAGGATTGGTTGCTGAAATCATACGTAAAATCCCCCAAGATAAAATCATTTGGGAAGCCCCTCTAAAAGCGCAACAAGTATGGTTTATACAGCTTTATGGCACAAATATAAACTTAGGAAACATTGCACCCAACGAAGTAATTCCATTAGAAACACTGCGCATTGGATTGCGCGGAGATAGTTTTCACTTCTTCTTATAATAAAAAAGGCGAATCTTGCGATTCGCCTTTTTTATTAATTATTGCTTGATTTTATTATTTGTATTTATTTACCAATTGAAGCAAACCTTCTTTGTCAAGCGCACCCAATTGTTTAAAAATAACTTCTCCCTTTTTGAAGAAAATAATTGTAGGATATCCTTCTAAGTTATATTTGCTTGAAATATCCAATTGTGCTTCTGCATCTACTTTAATTACATTAACAATATCTGATTTTTCAGCTTTTATTTCAGCAACAAATGGAGCCATTTGTTTGCAAGGACCACACCAAGTGGTGTAAAAATCAACCATTGATAATTTTTCAGATGAAATTTCTTTGTTAAATTCTTCAAGCGTCAATTTTTTATGATCATCACTATTTGCAACAGTCTCAACAGGAGTGGCAGAAATAGATTCTGGCGTAATCGCTGTGGTTGTTGTACTCTCTTGATTCATTGGTTCATTTGATTTTGATTGGCAACTAGCCAATAAAACCACACCCAATCCCAAAAAAATTGAGTTAAATATTCTGTTCATAAAAAATCTTCTTTCCATAACACAAAGTTACTTCAGATAAAATGAATATTTTTGCTGTATGTCAGAAAAAAATATAGAATTATCGGTCATTGTACCTTTGTTCAATGAAGAGCAAAATATAGGTGCTCTAAATGAGCGAATAATTACTGTATTGGCATCTATGCCTATTTCAAATGAAGTTATCTATATTAATGATGGCAGCAAAGACAAAACTCTGCCTTTGATTATAGGATTAACACATCAATTTCCGAATATCAAGTATATAGACTTCTCAAGAAATTTCGGACATCAGCAAGCCATTTCTGCTGGAATACAATTTGCAAAAGGAAAATATTTGGTAATTATGGATGGCGATGGTCAAGATCCGCCAGAACTCATTCCTGAATTATATGAAAAAGCTTGCAGCGGATTTGAAGTGGTATATGCAAAACGCAAAAAGCGTCAAGGTGAGGGATTGCTAAAGAAATTTACCGCAAAACTATTCTATCGCATACTAGCAAAAATCACCAATATTGAAATCCCCGTTGATACAGGCGATTTTAGAATTATCCATCAAAAAGTACAAAGAATATTGAATCAAATGCCTGAGCAGCATAAATATATCAGAGGACAAATTGCATGGATTGGATTTAATCAAACCTTTATTGAATACGACCGTGAGGAAAGAATGTCGGGGCAAACTAAATTTACTTACCGTAAAATGATAGGATTTGCAATTGATGGCATTAGTGGTTTTAGCACTTGGCCATTAAAAGTGGCTACCATAAGTGGATTCATTGTTTCATTTATTTCATTTATGCTCATCATTTATAGTTTATACCAAAAATTCTTCGGTGAAACTGAAAAAGGATGGACATCACTCAATATTTCGGTTTTATTTATTGGGGGAATACAACTCATTGGAATAGGAATTTTGGGAGAATACCTAGGCCGAGTGAGTGAAAACGTAAAAAATAGACCTCATTTTATTGTGAGAGATTCGAATTTAAATTCAAATGAATCTTAAAAATAAAAACACCCAATTTGTTTTATTTTGGATACTGCTTCAAGTATTCTTTAATTGGATTGATTACATTCATCTGCCACCTTTTGGAATGCACCAAGGTGCGCAAGCCGATAGGGCAAGTATTGCATTGAATTACTTCAATTATTCAGAGAATTTTTTTGAACCAAGGGTAATGGAATCTAGGGCTTACCATGGCCTCACAGGTTTGGAATTTCCAATCATTCAATACATTGTAAGTTTACTTTATAAACTATTCGGATTTCATCACTTCATTTATCGTGCGGTAATGGGTTCAATTGTATTTGGCGGATGCTTTGCTATTTGGAAACTAACAGGTATGTATGTATTAAAAACCATCCATAGATACTGTATTTTTACACTTTGGTATTCATCGCCAATCTTGGTTTATTATTCATTTAATTTCATTCCAGATATACCCGCATTCTCATTTTCAATGATTGCATGGTACTATTTTTTCCAATATTATCATGGGTTGAATAAAAACAAATCGTTCAATCTTTATATTTTATTTACAACCTTATCTGGCTTATTGAAAGTAACATTCTTTATCAACCATTTTGCCATAATAGGGATTGTTTTACTGCAAAAGATCTATCCAAACACAATTCGCAATCAAGTTACATTCAAAACAAAGCAATTTGCATTGCTTTTCTTGCCATTTGTTTTTGTTTCAGCTTGGTATTATTATTCAAATTACTTGACACAACTTACTTGGAATCATCATTTTTTACAGGCAACAAATCCCGCAAAATCAATATCAGATTTCATTGAAAATACCCGTTTTTCTTTTAATACTTGGGGAAATAGAATTTATCCATTTTCAGTATTGATGGGGGTTTTGATTATTTGGCTCATATCATTAATCAAGTATTTTAAACAATTAGACATAATCGGATACATAGGTTTATTCCTTTTCGGAGGATTTGTCATTATTTTTACGCTGTTTAACGTCCAATTTCGCTACCACGATTATTATTTTGTGGTTCTGTACCCATGTTTGTTTTTTATATTTCTATGGCTCTATAAAATGCACATTGAAAATAGAAGTTTCTTTACCGGGCTAGCAGGTGTAGCCAGTTTAATTGCAATGTATGTTTTGCCAATTTCAAATAGCATTCATGCAAAAAACAATGTAAAACGTACATTTACAAACAACGACTATTATTGCCAAAACGTTATTGGAAATATTGATGATTATCAAAAGGCAAAGGAATTTATTGACAAAAAATATCCAAATAATGATGAAATTTTCTCAGCCTTCGACCCTAGCCCCAATACATCTTTATATTTGCTTGGAAGACAAGGAATTAGAATTGCCAAAGATTTCAACAAAGAGGTAGTTGAAGATATTTTCGATAGAAAATTTGAAGAAAAAGACACCAAATTCTTACCTATAATTGTAATCAATGATTACGCATTTTGGAAGAGTTTAAACATTGAAAAGTATCAAATTTCAGCGCCAATTTTCACTTCCGGAACTGTTACAATTTGTTATTTTACTAAAATAAAATAATTAGAAAATTTGATATCCTAAGTGCATTCCTATTCCTCCACCGTGCCATTTTGAAGGATTAATAAAAGATTCTATTCCTATTAAATTAATACCCCAAACCAAAGGTTTTCCTTTGAAATTAAACGAATTAAAACTCAAACCACAGTTTATATCAAAATCATCAAATCCACCAACACTTGCACCTACTTGGTAAAAAAACGGCGAGGTTTTATTGCTCTTTTTGCTATTGTATTTTCCCTTAAAGGTTGCCATATAATTCAATCGCGGCAAGTAGCCAATTACATTGAAGTATTTTAAAGAAATCAATTGATTGTATAATTTCGAATTGAAATTATTTCTATTTCTAAAATCAATACCGGCATAAATGGTAAATGGCGACATAATCATTCCTCTGCGTTTCGAGTCAACCAAATTCAGTTTACTTACAATGCTATCTTTTTGCCTGGTAAACCAAGAGCCGAAGCGCAAATCTGATGCATTAATTTGCACAGCTGTTAAGTTTAATGGCTTAGAATTCTGATAACTATCAGGAGTTAGCCCTTCACCGTTTGCATTCCATACAGCGTCTTTGCCAGTTACATTCACATCTGAAAAGCTGTAAAAACCGAAATTTTGCAATTTCAATTCAATGTTTGTTAGCAATCCATTTGTATTTAAAATAGATTTTGTTAAATCTAATCCTGCTTGCAATCCATATCCATTGCCACCAAAAGAATATCCAGTTGAAGCAAAATACCCACTACCTGAAAAATCAACCTTGTCGCCTAATTGATCACTTGTTAACTTAATATCTTTGGTTGAAATTCGAGTATATGACAAACATTGACCGAACTGGATATTGGGATTTACACTAAATCCAAAAAATTTAGACTTTGTTTTAAATACAAATCGAAGCACCCTATTTCTCCAAGATTCAATTTCATTATTATCGGCATTTAAGGTTTGACCCAAATAATTGGTATTTCCCTGAAAGAACATTCTAAATGCATCTTGCGTGAAATTTGCACCTTGTAAATCTTGAATAAGCAATTCAACAGTTTTTAAGGATATATTTTTATTACTTTCAACACCAATAATAGGATAAAGCGTTAAACGATATTCCTGACTTGCTCCCATTCGATTTGAGTTACTCAACAACGACTGATAATTGTTCATGCTCTCAGGTGATATATAACCCCCAAAGGCAAATTTAGACACCATTGAAAGAGGCACCGCGTTTGAACCGGATTCTATATCAAATGACGCAATTGGCATTATCATTGATACATTATTGCTTATAACCGGCTCGAGATTAGTTCTAATTGGGAAACCTATTTTAGCCATACCCAATGAATCATTCAATCCAATTAATTGATAAACTGGCAAAAAACCAACTAATAAAATAAGTTTAATTCCTAGCTTCATACTCAAATTGAATTCTAGATTTAACTTTCAACTTACTCGTATTAAAAAGTCGTTGCATTTTGCCATTGCCCTTCACTTTCATTTTCAAAGCCACATAACCAGCCGTTTTTAACATCCCCACTTTTTCTCTAGGCAATTTTATAACCATCATGGAACTATTCGCTTTAACGGGATAACCGTTTGCATCCACATCTCCTGCCAATATTCCAGAAGCAGGATCAACATTTAAAAATCCTAATGATTTATATTGGTTATCGAGCATTTCAACTTCAATTCCAAAATCCATAGGGAATGAATTGGTCATATCAAGGAACAATGTAGCACTTTTGATTCTCTCCATTGCACCAATATTGCTCAAATTCAAACCTTGTGTGTCCCTCAAAACAAAACCTCCAAAAGCAAATGTTGCAGGAGCTTGAACCCTCATGATTACATCGAGTCGTGAATTATCAAACACAAAATCCTTGTAATTATTGACATTACCATTTGGCGAAATTTCAGTTTCCAAATCATAATTTAATTTCTGAGGGAGATTTTCTAAAAAGGACTTAATATTTGAATTGTTTGGATTTAAATCAACCACAGTTTCAGTATATTTATCTCTTTGGAAAATTGGCGATGTCACAAATAAATCATTCATCAACGGATTCGCACTCAAAGCAACTTTACTGCTGTTAAAAACATTTTCACCTTCCAGAGAATGTAATTTAAATCTACCATCCGTACCGATGCTATTTCGCAATACAAATGAAACATTGATATCTTTCACTTTTAAATCGCCGTCTAATCCTTTAAATAAACTAAAATCTGTTACTTTAGGCCCAGTTCTATTTAAAGAATTTCCCAAATACCCAATGGCGTATTCCGGTTTTAATCCTTCAATTCGGTAAGTAAGTTTGATACTGTCTTTTAAACTTACAGCCAACTTTCTTCCGCTACTGTCAAGGGTCACTCTTAAAATTTGATGGAACGTATTTACAGTGTCATTAATTGATGGGTCTTTCCCTCTAAAGTCTAACAAGAAACCCGACATATCATAAATCTGTTGCGTTGTGGCAACTCCATTTCCTGCAGAACCTGGCATTTTTAGTTCTTGATAAAAAGGCTTACCATCTTTCATTGCACCCGGCAAAGAAAGAACCATAGACATATCCTCTTGAATGGTACTTTCAACTTTTATTCTCAACTGACCCGAAGCAACCTTGAAATACTTTACTTGCGCGCCACCCATATAAAGAGTCAACCCTTCATCTTGGTCAATTACATTTTGTGTTGGGAAAGCAGCGATGGCATTTCTCGGCCTCAAATTACGAACGGATAATTTTACGTTTATACCCTTACTTGCATCAATTAAAACCAAACCACCACTTGCCTCTGTTATGAGTTTTTTGATGGTTCCTTTTAAAGTTTTGGTAACTGTTTTGTTGCGTAAATCAATTGTTTTGGTAGCGATACCACCATTTTTATTGATATTTTTAAACGAATCAAGTGCAACAACGGAATTATCACCCGCATTTGTTAATTCAAACACAATTAACGAAATATTTACAGGTAAACCGTTAGTGATTGATATATCCAAATAACCCGTATCTAAAGTTGCGGTTTCAAAGAAAGCACTGGCATCAATATCGGTTGGATCTAAATTCGATTGAACTTGAGCCGGAATATCGGCGGTTTGTCCATTTAGAATTTTAAACAATGGATTAATTTGCCCCAAAGTGATGTTGTTTTCAATAGTTCTATCGCTTAGTTTTAGTTTTCTCAAACTAAAAAAGGCATCAATTCCAGTATCTGTAGCCTGCAAATCATTGATTTTGTATCTATAAATTAGATTTTCATAATTCAATAGATAACTACTATCTGTTAATGTTGGCTTTAAATATCGCGTATCAACATTGTCAAGCGACATTTCCGTTTGAAATAAAGGCAAAGTAGAATTTACATCCCAACTTGTTTGCTCTCTAGAACATGCAATAAATAATACTGCAGAAATGATGAATATATGTACCTTTTTAAAAATCATTTAACACGCAATTTACATTTTATTTGGCGAGTCCCCAACCAAATTGAGTGCCTAACAAACTTTTACCACCAAAAATCATTATCCCCCAAATAAAAATAGAGATAATCATATAGGTGACTATTTTGGGTCTATTGTGAATGAAAGTAATTGCCAATAGGCAACCAACGGTTAAACTAATTACCACTGGCGACAAAAAAGCAACCAATGGCAAACCACCATTCTTTCTAATTTTTACCAAAAATCGATTTTTTTTAGTGAAAACTAAAGGCTTTTTGTATTTATCGCCTTGTCTCCTAATTTTACGCTCTCTAAAAAACCGTGTCAACTCAGTTCCACCGTAAACATAAATTAAAACCGCAATACTCGAACCTATTGTGGTTGAAAGAAATCCTTCAATTGGATTCAGCCACTTTAAAGCAAAGGTTACACCAATTAAATACTTGATAATTGATAAACCCAAAGTGCCTAAAACCTTAAAAATTAATTCCATTTTTTACAATTTACGCAATTTATGTCAATTTTTTATAGAAATCGGCACCTTATAAAAGATAATACCTCAAAAATTATACGCAAATTTGCAAATCAAATTGAAAAAACAATTTAAACATATCTTATTTGTGGTTTGTGTACTTACACTTTTTATTCATAAAGTGGATGCACAAATTTTCTCAAACTCCCAAGGTTCTATAGAAGAACCCAAGAGCGCAGACACCGCCAGTATGAAAAGAGATTCAATTGAAAAAGCGAATAAGCCAAAAAAACTCCGTGCTTATCCAAAATCTCAGTTGGCGAATACACTTTGGCAAATGAGAGATTCATTGCACCAATCAGACTCAACTTTTTCCAATGTTCATAGATACTTTCCCGCTAGTAAACAAATTATTCCAAGCGCAAACCTCGGCGTAATTGGGTCACCAGAGAAACTGTTGGCCATACAGCCATTTACAAATTCCGGAATTCAAATAGGGTTTCAGCAGTTTCCTTTACAAGGAAAAACACCCGATAATTTGGAATTTCACAAAGTTTCGCAACCCTTTACCAATGTTAAATATTTACAAGGTGGAGGAGGTATTATTGGTTTAGACATTTTGCATACTCAAAATTTATCTGCCACTTGGAATGTAACAATTGATTATAGTAGTATATTGAATGAAGACATGTATACGCCCAAAGTGGCACTTCAGCAAAACTTAAATCGCAACACCATTTTAGGTAGCAATTTCACTTCCAAAAATGGCAAATACGAGCAACAGATTATTTTCTCTTGGAATAGGAATCGCAGACTTGAAAACGGAGGACTTAAAACAGACAGCTTATTTTATGGCCCAAATTTCCAAGCTTCAAACTCAATTGAACAACGATTATTTGGAAACTACTATCCCAATTTAACAAATGCCAAATCATTTTGGGCTCAAACCGATCACAGATTTAAGCACCGCTATTTTCTCGACTCATCCAAAACTTTTGGAATTTCGCAAAGTTTGCGTTTTCAAAAAGTACGATTTCAATACACTGACAAAACCAGAGACACATCATTCTATGGCAATGAATACAATTTTACAAAAAATAAAATTGCCGATAGCACATCGTATAATCTATTTGAACATAAAGTTGGGGTCAATTTTCAAAAAACTTTCTCATCGCTAACAGCCAATCTACAGGTAAATCATATTTTTCAATATTTGGATTATCAATACGATACATTTTTAACCAAAGTAAAAAGTTACTCCATAAATACCCAAGGTTTTGAAGGAATTTTAAACACAAAATACAAGAGTTGGCAAATATTTGCAGAAGCAAATTTGTTTGTTTTGGGTTATGCTCAAAAAGCATTTTTGTTGAATGCTGAATTGAAAAAAAGCTTCAATAAAGAATACTTCTTAACGCTGAGAGGACAAATTTCCAATCAACCCGTAGCGCAATATTTATCTACTTTCACAAACAATCATTACTATTTCTCGGCGGATAGCCTTAGCTCAACTCCAAGTAATCCGAATTTTACGCAACAACAGTTTGCGTGTATTAACATTGTCAAAAAAGGTAAGTTTCTATGGGGAAATATGGGATTAACTTTAGGTAGTTTGCAGAACGACTATATTGGCATAAACATTGCTGTCCCTCAAAAAATAGACATTGTAAATTATGTTCAATTTTCAACGGATGTTTCTTTGAAAATCGGTCATTTCATTTTCCAAGAACAGGTATTTTTACAGCTGAATCAAAATAAAGAATTGGCAAATTACGGATTACCCAAATTGAATGCACGTTCTGCCATTTTCTATCAAAATGAAGCATTTGATCAGGCTTTATTATTTAGAATTGGTATTGAGGGAACTTATACATCTCAATATATGCAACTCAATTACAGACCAGATGCCGGCGCATTTTATTGGAATACCAATAACTTAAATCCTCTAGGAAATTACCCTGTATTTGATATATTTATAAGCGGACGAATTCAAACGGTTGATCTATTTTTAAAGTATGAACACTTAAACGAATGGCTCATCGTTCCTGGTGTAAACAAAAGATACGAACAGGTATATAAATACCCAATTGAACCCTATCGTTTAAGATTCGGATTCAATTGGAGATTCTGGAATTAATGCGCTTCTAACCAATTATTTCCAACACCGGTTTCGACCAAAATTGGAACATCTAATTGCATTGCTGATTCCATCAATTCTTTTACTTTAGATTGAACTATTTCTATTTCATTTTTAGGGACATCAAACAACAATTCATCATGCACTTGCAACATCATTTTGGTTTGCAAGGTGGTTGATTTCAACCAATTTTGAATGTTAATCATGGCAATTTTAATCATATCGGCTGCACTTCCTTGAATTGGCGCATTGATTGCATTTCGTTCCGCAAAGCCTCTTACCACGGCATTTTTGCTATTGATATCTCTCAAATTGCGTTTTCTGCCCACCAAAGTTTCTACATAGCCCAAATCACGCGCAGAATTGATGGTATTATCCATGTATGATTTGATTCCTGGAAACTGAACAAAGTAATTATCAATGATTTCTTTTGCTTCAGATCTAGGAATATTTACCCTCTGACTTAATCCAAATGCTGAAATACCATAAATGATACCAAAATTAACCGTTTTGGCCTTTCTACGCATTTCTTTATCTACGTCGGCCAACTCAACACCCCAAACTTTGGCTGCTGTTGCTGTGTGAATGTCTAGCCCTTGATTGAATGCTTCTATCATGGTAGCATCTTTTGAAATATGTGCAATTATTCTCAATTCAATTTGAGAATAATCTGCACTTAACAGCAAATGATTTTCATCTCTAGGAACAAACGCTTTTCTTATTTCTCTACCCAAATCGGTGCGAATTGGAATATTTTGCAAATTGGGATTTTGACTACTCAACCTTCCGGTTGCCGCCACTGCCTGATTAAAACTTGTATGAACCCTTCCTGTTTGACTTTTCACCAACAATGGCAAAGCATCAACGTATGTACCTTTTAGTTTCTGCAAAGCCCTAAAATTCATGATATACTCAATAATTTCATGTTTCCCCATCAACGAAACAAGCGTTTCTTCGTCGGTTTGATATTGGCCAGTTTTTGTTTTCTTTGGTTTGTCTGATAGTTTCAATCGTTCAAACAATACTGCTCCCACTTGCTGTGGCGAAGAAATATTAAATTGCATTCCCGCACTTTCAAAAATCTTTGTTTGTAATTCTAAAGCCTGCAATTGCAGTTCTTTACTATATGCATTTAAAAAATCAGTATCAATTTTAACACCCTCTGATTCCATTTCCATAAGTACTTCAACCAAAGGTATTTCAATATCGTTAAAAACAGAGTTTAGGCCTCTATCTTCAATTTCAACCATCAATTTTTGTTTCAATTGAAGCGTAACATCGGTATCTTCAGCCGCATACTCAGCAATTTTTTCTATATCAACATCAGACATATTGCCTTGCATTTTGCCTTTTTTACCAATTAAAGTTTCAATTGAAATAGGTGAATAATTCAAATATTGCTCACTCAAAACTTGCATATTATGGCGTTGGTCTGGCTCAACCAAATAATGCGCTAACATAGTATCATAAAATGGAGCAACCATTTTTAGATCATATTTTTTAAGCATTGCCATATCAAATTTCAAATTCTGAGCAATTTTTAATTTATTCGAAAGAAATAAAGGCTGAAATTTTTGAAGGACATTTTTGGCTTCTTCAAAATTATTTGGAAGTGGGATATAGACCCCTTGACCATTTAACCAAGAGAATGAAATTCCGACAATTTCAGCAACAAATAAATCTAAATCAGTTGTTTCAGTATCAAAACAAAATTCTTCTTGATTGGATAATTCTTGAATCAATTCTTCGATTTCAGTATCTGTCAAAATAGCTTTATAACTGTGAGCTACATCTTGAATTGTTTGATAAACTGGCGCAGCAATTTCTTCTTCGTCTGATTCAGGTTGACTGAATAAATCGAACATTGAGGTTTGTGCTGGATTAGATTTGACAGCCGGTTTTGCTTTTGCAACAGGAGAAGTATTTGAAGTTTCATCTGAAACAGTTGTACCCAAAACCCTTTTCAATAAAGTTCTAAATTCTAATTCATGAAATACTTCGGTTATAAGTTCTGCATTTTTGGGTTTAATTTCTAATGATTCAATATCAATATGAACTGGCACTTTGGTATCAATGGTGGCCAACCATTTACTAACCTTGGCTTGTTCAGAAAACTCTTCAAATTTTTCTTTCATCTTGCCTTTTAGTTCATGGGTATGGGCCAAAATATTTTCCATTGTACCATATTCTTGAATTAATTTTTTAGCAGTTTTTTCTCCAACACCGGGAACACCAGGAATATTATCGGCGGCATCTCCCCATAACCCCAAAATATCAATTACTTGATCAACCCTTTCAATTTCCCACTTTTTTAGAATTTCGTTCACTCCTAAAATTTCATCTGGATTACCCATTCTGCCAGGTTTGTATATATGAACCCTCTCTTTCACCAATTGACCAAAATCTTTATCGGGGGTCATCATAAACACATCCATGTTTTCAGCCTGCCAAGCCAAAGTTCCGATGATATCATCGGCTTCATAACCATCCATGGAAATTACTTGAATATTAAAACCATTCAAAATTTTAACAATGTAAGGCAAACTTTTCCTAAGGTCTTCCGGCATTGGATCTCTATGTGCCTTGTATTTCTCATACTCAATATGTCGTTGAGTAGGCTTATCTGTATCAAAAACCACAGCAATATGAGTGGGTTTTTGTTTATTAAGAATGTCTAACAAAGTATTTGTAAAACCTAACATGGCACTTGCGTTTATTCCAGTGCTTGTAATTCTTGGATTTTGGCTAAACGCAAAAAAGGCCCGATAAACGAGGGCCATACCATCTAATAAAAACAATTTCCGCTCTTGCATATGAGGTAGCAAGTTAAGAAATTTTTTGCCTAAAATTTGATTTATTTATTGCTTTTTTACAAAACCAAGGGAGGCTCCATTGATGCAATATCTCAAACCCGTAGGTTGATTATAGCCATCATTAAAAACATGTCCCAAATGACCTCCACAATTTGCACAAACCACTTCAACTCTTGTCATTCCGTAAGCCGTATCTAGAATTTCTTTCACTTTTAATTTATCAATAGATTGATAAAAGCTTGGCCAACCGCAGCCTGCGTCGAATTTTGTATTGCTTGAAAACAATTCCGAATTACATCCTTTACAAACATAAGTACCAGAATCCCAAAGTGTTTCGTATTCACTTGAATATGGTTTTTCTGTTCCTTTTTCCCTCATCACATGAAAAGAAAAATCACCTAATATTGCTTTCCACTCAGTATCTGTTTTCTCTATTGGAAATTTATTGTTATCCTGCTCCATATTTGTTTTTTTGTTTTTAGAAATGGATGAACATCCAACGAAATAAAACACGATTGCCAATATTACCCATTTCATATTTGTTTAACAATATAATGGTTTGATTGTTTTATTAATGATTCAAATCCTTGAACTTTGCCATGTGAATTTTTTCGGACATTACTTTTTAGATCATATACCCAATAATCCGAAACATAATTTTGGAATCTTAACTCCCGATTTGCTAAGAAATTTCACAGCAAATCTTTATGATAAAAATTTATTGCATCACTTAACAGATAGCGATTGGCAAACAGGAGTAATAAAACACTTCGAAAGAGACAAACATTTTCATCAGTCTGTATTTTTTAAAGAAACATACGAATCATGCCATGAAATAACCAAAAATACATTTCAAAAAACCGGCATCCCAAGGTTTTATTTTGCACTCCACGTATTGATTGAAATGATTTTAGACAAGGTTCTTATTAGTGAAGATGAAAGTAAACTTCACGAATTTTATGAGCAATTGGAATTATGCAAAAATGAAATTCCAAATTTACTAGAACAAATCAACCACCAAAATCCCAGTTTGTTTTTAGAAAGGTATAACCGTTTTTTAGAATCAAAATACTTATTCAAGTACCTACATGATTCCGGAATTGTTTATGGTATAAATCGTGTTTATATTCAAGTGAATGCATATCAACTGGAATGGAATGAAGAACAAAAAAACGAATTAGAAAAACTTGTTTCAATTATTGAATTGGCAATTCGGAAAAACATTACAAAGTTGAATTCCTAAAAAGCGTATAAATCAAAAACAAAAGAGTCATTATATGTAAAAACTCTTTCCATTTCCTCCATTTATTTCCCTCATAAAAACCTGAAATAAAGATTGAAATAGGAACTGAAGCTACAATAAAATAATGTGCGTAATCTTTGAATCTTATAAAAAAGATTGAAAGCACATAAAATCCAAAAATCAACATTGCCAATTTACTACGTCGGGTTTCAACATTGGATCTAAAATAACTACCCACTATTTGCAAAACGCCAACAAATACAAATATTAGCAACAAGAACAATAACAAAATTTCGGGACCATCTTTGATCCAATGGAAATCTAAAGTCTTATTTTTAATTACCCAAAATTGCCAAGTATTATAAAAATCATAAGAAAAATTTGATAAATATCCGATGGCCGAAACCAAATAGTAAGGCATAATTAAACCGAATAAAATTGCAAAAATATCTAATGGTAAAATAGGTTTGAACAAGATGATAGCAACTATTAGAAAAATGATAACCCAATAATGTTCAGCAATACACAACGCACTTATTCCAAAAAAGAGTGCACTTAAAAAGAGCCATCTGCGCTGGTAATTGTTCTTAATGTAAAGGTAAAAATATGTGAGTCCGATTAAAACAAAAACATTTCCTAATTGAACATTTGACAAGTAAAAATTCTCCAAAAAACATGAATTTGCAATTGCAAAAAAATACAAAATCACATAACCAGGCTTTTCAACAATGTTATACTCCCAACACAACTTATTGACAATTAAACCTTCAATGATTACAACCATAAATGAAAGCACAAAAGACAACCAACGAACTGAATTTATTTCATTGATAAAGTTTGATAAGATTCCGGTATTTAAAGTAGTACTAGGTTGGTATTGGGTAACAAAATAAATGGGAATTCGGATGAGCATGATTACCAAAATAACCAAAGTCAAAGAACCTATTTTATTATCAAAAAACTTCCTAATCATTTCCTGTTAATTGCATCCAAAACCATTGTTTATCTCGGAACAAAGGTACCGTAAATGTACAATAATCCATCTCTTTTCCATCAAACGGAACCGCCAAATTATAGAAATTATCACTATTCATGATAACTTTTTTAACAATTCGGAAATTCGGTTGAATACAATAATCCAAAATCTGATTCTTTCTGGCTATATCATCATTAAAAACAACATGAATTCCATCTTTACATACGTAGCTACCAAAACCAAGTAAATAAGCATTTGAAATTGTAGCAGATTGGTCCTTTTTAATTACTATACAACTGTCTAATGCAAAATCTTTATTTATAAATAAACCAAAGATATCGCCATAATGATAGGATATTTTTGTTGCGGTTTGTGGAATTCCATTTACATAGTATGTTTCCAATTGTCGGAGTTCATTGAATTGCTCAATTAAAAAGAACTTATTGCCATTTGCATTCAAAACCAAACGTCTCAAATATAAATTTCGAGGCAGTTCTTTCTTTTTGTTATTTTTTATTTCTAAAATTTTATCTATTGTATTTTGCTGAAATTCATAATCATAATAATTCTTTTGAGGGAAATTTACGTGTGATATTACTTGATCAAAACAGCCAATTACATCTAACCCGTTCGCATTTGAATAAAGCCCACTAATATGCCAGTCTTGCGTTATTGGATCTACAGTTAAAATTGAATGCACGTAGGTTCCATTATGCAAAGTGATTTTAAAAATTTCACTCACTTTTTCAGAAAATGCACAAAGATGTAACTCCTGATTTTTTGGTGATTTAGAACCAAACTCTCTTGGCAAATTTGCCAAAATAGTTCCAATAAATTTTGAACTATCAGACAAAGATCCTGCATCCCAAATCACATAATCCCTTGGCAATTTTAAAGTATCTGAATTTTGAAAAATCTTGTCCCCTTTTAAATCATAAACAGAAACTCCAATTAAACTTGTATTTTTTTTTATTTCGTTTATATATGCAAAAACCCATTTCTTCCTGTCCAAACTATAATCAACCAACAAATGATCAATACTAATGTTGGGCAAATCGAAATTAGAAATAATCTTTGTTTCTACTATCCCATTTAAATTATTCCCAATTTTATTCAAAAATAATCTTAGGGGTTCCTTTCTTTTTTTCAAAACACTTACCCAATAAATTCCTGAATCCGTAGTGAAAATTTTTAAGACATAAACTTTTCGTGCCAATTCAAAAAACCGATCCTCTACAAAACCCAAATCAGTATCATAACGCTCTATACTAAAGCCACCCGCCAAATTTTCTCTGGCATAATTCAAAAAATAATTTCCAAAATCATTCTGCCCAATGGGTCTATGGTACAAACTGTTTTTTTGATTTAATTGCGATTTATTTGATAAAATATACTGTTGCGCATTCGCTTCCAAACTCAACAAAAAAAGGAATATTACCAAAAGTATTTTGCGCATATCCCTCAAAATTCGATTTCAAACACCACATTCGCAAATACAATCGTAATTTTGTACTCTAATTTGAATTATTTTGATAGAAAACGAAAAACCTCAAGAAATTGCCATTGTTGTAGGAGTTCAATCTCAACGACAAGAATTGCCAGTAGATGAATATCTCGATGAACTGGAGCAATTGGTTTATACGTCGGGAGCAAAAAGCATAAAAAGATTTACCCAAAAACTTGAACACCCACACGCCAAAACCTATGTTGGTAAAGGGAAAATGCAAGAAATTGCTGAATACTGCAAAAACAACAAGGTTGATATTGCAATATTTGACGATGAATTAAGCCCTGCACAAGTTAGAAATCTTGAAAAAGAAATCATTGATGTTAAAGTACTTACAAGAACCCATTTAATCCTCGATATTTTTGCGAAAAATGCACAAACTGCCCAAGCCAAAACACAAGTTGAATTGGCCCAAAGTGTTTTCTTATTGCCAAGACTTACTGGCATGTGGACGCATTTAAGCAAACAAAAAGGTGGTATTGGTATGAAGGGGCCAGGTGAAACTGAAATTGAAACAGACAGACGTACATTAAGAGCTAAAATTACCTTGTTAAAGGAACGCTTGCTTCATATTGAGAAAATTGGAATTACCCAAAGAGCATCTCGTGAGGGAGCGCTTAGAGCTGCATTGGTAGGATATACAAACGTTGGTAAAAGTACAATCATGAACTTATTAAGTCGTTCTGATGTATTGGTTGAAGACAAGTTTTTTGCTACATTAGATTCTACCGTGCGTAAAATTGTATTGCCTAATCCGGCATTAGAAGGTGAAAATGTACCCATTTTATTGAGTGATACTGTAGGATTTATTAGAAAACTGCCTACCCTTTTAGTAGAAAGTTTTAAAAGCACTTTGGCTGAAGCTTTGGAGGCAGATTTACTCATTCATGTTGTAGACATTAGCAACCCAAATTATGAGAAGCAAATGCAATCAGTTAAAGAAACATTGCATAGCATTGGAGCTTCCGACAAACCAGAATTAATTGTTTTCAATAAAGTTGATGCTTTCAAAGGACATGATGATGATTTCTTTGTTGGAACAACCGGTTTAACCATTGAACAATTTGAAAAGAGTTGGATGGCAAAAGAAAATGCTCCTGCCGTATTTATATCAGCAACCAATAAAACCAATGTGGATCGTTTAAGAGATTCAGTAGTTACTGAATTATTAAAAGTCCGAACACCTGGTTATTGATTTTTTTTACATTTCTATTACAAAAAAGAGCGGCAATTGCCGCTCTTTTTATAATTCATCTTCGTTGAAGAAATAATCATCATCCGTAGGATAATCACTCCAGATTTCTTCAATGCTCTCATAAGGTTCTCCATCGTCTTCCAATTCTTGAAGATTCTCGATTACCTCTAAAGGAGCGCCTGAACGAATTCCATAGTCAATTAATTCATCTTTCGTTGCTGGCCATGGAGCGTCGTCCAAATAACTAACCAATTCAAGTGTCCAATACATAAGCTTTTTATATTAAGTTTTAATTTAGCGCGAAAATATATTTTTATTTGTATAAAACAACACCATTTTTGTAATCATTTTATTATGCACCCAGATTGGCAAGACAAACTTCATCTTTATTGTGAACAAAATAGCAGCCCCGAACAGCAATACCTGAAAGATATTACTGCTTTTACGTGGCGAAACATGTTAAATGCCAGACAATTAAGTGGAAAACTTCAAGGGCAGCTATTGTCTATGTTGGTTGCGCTAAAAAATCCCCAATGTATTTTAGAAATAGGAACATTTACAGGGTATGCAACGGCCTGTTTGACCGAAAATGCATCTCAAGAAACACAAATTCATACTATTGAAGCCGATCTTGAGACCGCTTTTAAAACAAAATCATTCTGGAAAAACTATAATTTCATGAGTAAAGTACAATTTCATGAAGGCCCAGCACTTGAAATTTTGCCCCCATTAAATTTAAATCCCGATTTTATTTTTGTTGATGCCGACAAGCATAATTATATCAATTACTTCAATATGTGCTTTCCAATATTAAAAAAAGGCGGAATCATGCTTTTCGACAATACCCTTTGGAGCGGGAAAGTTTTGGATAAAGAATTATTACAAAACGACAAAGACACAAAAAACATGCATGCCTTCAATCAAGAAATTGCAAAATGCACAGATTGGAATACGCTTTTGCTGCCTGTTCGCGATGGATTAACCGCAATAATCAAAAATTAACCGCGCAATTTATCAAGTAAATTACTCAAAATTGTAGCTTCCTCTTCCGATATTGTCGATACTTTTTCATTAAAGTCAATCATGATTGGATCAATTAAATTTAACATTTTTAGCCCATCCTCGGTAATCCTGATATTCATTTTTCGCCTATTATCGCCATCAATGCAACGATCAATCAGTTTGCGAGTCAATAACCTATCGCACAACCTTGTTAGATCGGGGTTTTTATCTAACATCACCGCTTTTATATCGGAGGGATTTAATGCCTCTGGATATTTCCCTCTAAGGATGCGTAAAACATTATATTGCTGAGGAGTTAAATTATGGTCTTTGAAAACGTCACGAAGGTGATTACTCAGCCATCCATCGGTGAACATGATATTTACAATGGCTTTATGAACTGCCGATGTAAATTTATCTTGTTTTAACTCTTCTTCAATTTTCACTACGATACAAATTAAATACTAAATAATTATAAATATAGTATCTCATTCAATCATTAATGATTATTACCTTTGCATTGTGAATATTTCTTTTCAAAATAGCCTCGAATACGCGAATGATTGCGACAAAAACGATACACTAGCAAAGTTTAGAGATCAATACATCTTTCCAGTGAATGAAAAAAATGAAACCCAAATTTATTTTTGTGGTAATTCACTTGGGTTGCAACCTAAAACGGCGAAAGAAGCCATAAATATTGAATTAGAAGATTGGGGTAAATGGGGTGTTGAGGGACATTTTCACGGCAGAAAACCTTGGTTTCATTATCATAAATTCCTAACCGAACATGCTGCCGAAGTGGTTGGAGCAAAACCAATTGAGGTTGTTGTGATGAATCAATTAACTGTCAATTTGCATTTATTGATGGTGAGTTTTTACCGTCCCTCAAAAGAAAAATATAAAATTATTATGGAAGCTGGCGCTTTCCCTTCCGATATGTATGCCATTGAAAGTCAAGTAAAACATCATGGCTTCAATTATAATGATGCAGTGATTGAATTGACACCAAGAGAGGGTGAATATACTTTAAGAACCGAAGATATATTAAAAGCAATTGACGACAATGCATCTGAATTGGCATTGGTTTTCTTTAGCGGTGTGCAATATTATACTGGTCAGTATTTCAATATTCCAGAAATTACCAAAAAAGCCCATGAAGTTGGTGCCATTGCAGGATTTGATTTGGCGCATGCAGCTGGAAATTTGCATTTGAAACTCCACGATTGGGATGTAGATTTTGCCGCTTGGTGTTCGTATAAATATTTAAACAGTGGACCAGGTAATGTTTCTGGAATTTATATTCACGAAAAACACTGCACAAACCCAGAAACTCCTAGATTTTCAGGATGGTGGGGCTATCAAGAAAACAAAAGATTTTTGATGGAAAAAGGATATGTTCCTGAAAATGGAGCTGCCGGTTGGCAATTGTCAAATGCACCCGTTTTTGGAATGGCTGTTCATTTGGCATCGCTCGAATTATTTCATGAAGCTGGTATAGATAACCTAAGAAAAAAAAGCATTGTTTTAACTAACTACTTAGAGTTTATTCTTGAAGACGTAAAAAAACAGAATGCCAATTTGTCATTTGAAATAATAACTCCAAAACAAGAACGTGGTGCACAACTTTCATTGCTAACAGATTCAACTGGAAAAGCACTTTTTGACCATCTCATTCATCACAATATCATTGCAGATTGGAGAGAGCCAAATGTGATAAGAATTGCGCCAACTCCTATGTATAACTCATTTTTAGATGTTTATTTATTAGGAAAAGCAATGATCTCTTTTTCAAGTAAATAGTTGCCATTTTGAAATTACTTTTAGAATTCAAACTGCCATTTTATCAGTTCCATCAAATTTTTTCTGTTTCCTGTCGCCTTTTTTATTTCAATTGTTTGTAAAATTGTAGTTTTGCAGCCAATTCGTATTTTGGTGCGATTATTGAAACAACCTTTTATATTTTAGAATGACCGAAGAACGCAAAACCCCAGAAAATAAGCCTAGTGGCCGAAAATTTAATTATTATTGGATATACGGTATTTTATTTATTGTTTTTTTAGCTTTGAGTTTCCTTCCGAAAGGATCTGGACAAGTTACGAGCTGGAACGAAGTTAGAGACATGGCTATCAAAGGCGATGTTAAAAAATTGGTTCTTGTAAATGACCGTATGGTTGAAGTATTCTTAACCCAAGAGGCTTCCCAACAAAAAAGTTATTCTAACGCTCAGAAAAAAGATGATCTTTTTGGACAAGCCGAACCTAATTTTAGTTTCGAAATTGAAAAAGGTTTCTTTAACAATGAATTTCAAGAATTAAAAAACGATATCGTAAAAGCAGGGAAAAATCCCAACGATTTAACCGTTCAATTTGTAAGCCAAAGCGATATTTTTGGTCAACTTTTCCAATGGGTATTCTTTATCGCCATTTTCTTGGTTTTCTGGAACCTTATGTTCAAGAAAATGGGTGGCGGCGGTGGCGGCGGTGGTCCTAATATTTTTAGTATTGGACGTTCAAAAGCTCAATTGTTTGACAAAGACACCAAAGTAAATATCTCTTTTAAAGACGTTGCTGGCTTAGAAGAAGCCAAAGAGGAAGTGATGGAAATCGTTGATTTCCTTAAAAATCCAAAAAAATATACCGATTTAGGTGGTAAAATACCAAAAGGAGCACTACTTGTAGGCCCTCCAGGTACTGGTAAAACCTTATTGGCAAAAGCCGTTGCCGGTGAAGCGGGTGTGCCATTTTTCTCTTTGTCAGGTTCAGATTTCGTAGAAATGTTTGTGGGTGTGGGTGCAAGTCGTGTACGTGACCTTTTCAAACAAGCTAAAGAAAAAGCTCCTGCCATCATTTTTATTGATGAAATTGACGCCATTGGTAGAGCCAGAGGAAAAAATTTAATCCAAAATTCTAATGATGAACGTGAAAATACCTTAAATCAGCTTCTTGCCGAAATGGATGGTTTTGGAACAGATTCAGGTGTTATTATTCTTGCCGCTACTAACCGTGCCGATATTCTTGATAGCGCATTGATGCGTCCAGGTCGTTTCGACAGACAAATTAGCGTAGACAGACCAGACATCGTTGGTAGAGAGCAAATTTTCAAAGTGCATCTTAAACCATTAACAAAACTGAATGCAGATGTTGATGTTCACAGATTGGCAGCACAAACTCCTGGTTTTGCAGGTGCTGAAATTGCAAATGTTTGTAATGAAGCTGCATTAATCGCAGCCCGCCATGGTAAGGATCAAGTTTCAATGAAAGATTTTCAAGACGCTATTGACAGAGTTATTGGTGGATTGGAAAAGAAAAATAAAATCATTTCTCCAGAAGAAAAGAAAATTGTTGCCTATCATGAGGCCGGGCATGCTGTTGCTGGTTGGTTCCTTGAATTTGCAGATCCATTATTGAAAGTTTCTATTGTTCCCCGTGGTGTTGCCGCATTGGGTTATGCCCAATATCTTCCAAAAGAACAGTATTTATACCGAACCGAACAATTGATTGATAGCATGTGTATGACTCTTGGAGGTCGTGTGGCTGAACAAATTTTCTTTGGAAAAATTTCAACTGGAGCACAAAATGATTTGGAAAGAATTACCAAATTAGCCTACAGCATGATTACTATTTACGGAATGAGCTCCAAAGTTGGAAACGTAAGTTTTAATGATCCAACAGGTGAATACGGCTACCAACGCCCTTATTCTGAGCAAACCGCTCAACTTATTGATCAAGAAGTAAGAGAATTGATTGATGCTGCTTACAAGCGCACAATTGAATTGTTGAGTGAGAAAAAATCTGAAGTTGAAGCCGTTGCATTAGAATTGCTTGACAAGGAAATTATTTTCAAGTCTGATTTAGATAGAATTATTGGCAAACGTCCATTCGCCGAAGATGAAGACATTACCGCTACAATAGCTGCTGCCAATTTAACAGATCTCGAAAAAAACGAACCTGTATTGCCAAAGGTTGAAACTACAGTTTCTGAAACGCCTGTTGCAATTGAACCAGCTAAAGAAACTGAACAAGCTGATAACTCAACTGAAAAATCAGATATCATTTCAGAAGAAAACACCAGCACTACTGAAGATTCAGATAAATCAGAATAATATCATTTAACTCATACAAAAAAGAGGTGCAATTGATCAATTGCACCTCTTTTTTATTACTCACTATCAATATTCGTTTGAAACTTCTAATCCGTTTCGACTAATCCTAATCTCTTTAATCCGTCTAATCTGTCTAATCTGTCTAATCCGTCTAATCTGTCTAATCCGTCTAATCCGTCTAACCCAGATTACGATCCCAACTCTTGCAATTGAATTAGTTTTGCATACAATCCACCTTTTGCAATCAATTCTTGGTGTTTGCCTATTTCAATAATTTTTCCCTTTTCCAAAACAACTATTTTATCGGCATGCATCACGGTGCTCAACCTATGAGCCACTACCAAGCTCGTGCGATTGCGCATCAAGCTCTCTAAGGCCATTTGGACAGCCTTTTCGCTCTGAGAGTCCAAAGCGGATGTTGCTTCGTCCAGAATCAAAATTTCAGGGTCTTTTAACAATGCCCTTGCTATAGACAATCTTTGCTTTTGTCCACCACTCAATTTTCCACCACGTTCACCAATTTCAGACTCATACCCTTTCTCCATTTCCATAATGAAATCATGGGCATAGGCCGCCTTTGCAGCAGATTCAACTTGTTCAATTGTCAATTCAGGCCTTCCCAATGCAATATTGTTGCGAATCGTATCATTAAATAAAATACTCTCTTGGTTTACAATTCCTACCAATTGTCTTAAATCTTCTTGATTAAACTCGCGAATATCAATTCCATCTAGCAAAATTCCGCCTGAAGAAACATCATAAAATCTAGCAATCAAATCTGTAATGGTGGTTTTACCCGCACCAGAAGGTCCAACAAATGCAATGGTTTCACCTTTATTAATTTTGAGGGACACATTACTGAGTACTTCACTTCCCTCAACATAAGAAAATCCCACATTTGCTAATTCTAAGGTACTGTCAAATTTAGGAGTTTTGGGATTTTTAGGATCTTCAACCACCACAGGGGCAGTAACCAATTCCTGAATTCTCTCTAAACTCGCCATTCCCTTTTGGGCAGCATACAACGCATTCGAAAATCCTTTAAACGGTGGAATTAGTTGACTAAAAATAGTAAAATAACCCAAAAAGAACTCTGGGTCTAATTCACCACTGAATACCATTTTTCCACCCAACCACAAAAGCAAAGCAGAAACCGTAATTCCAATGGTTTCACTAACCGGTGATGACAAATCATATCTGCGTTGAACCGATATATTGTTTTTTGTATAATCTAAATCCTGGTCACTGTATCTGTTGAAGAAAAACTTCGACGCATTAAATGCTTTTATCACCCTAATTCCGCCTAGAGTTTCTTCAAATGAACTCATTACCCTACCAAGCAATTGTTGATTCTTACCGGACTTTCTGCGCAATGATCTTCCAATCAAAGCAATAATAGCAGCGGTAATTGGCAAAAACAAAAGAATGTACAAGGTTAATTTAGCCGAAAGCACTACCAATGCCAACATGAAAATAATGATATTTAAAGGCTGAAAATATAGTGCTTCTAATGAAACCATTAATGCAAATTCAATCTCTTTAATGTCATTGCTCATTTTTGAAATCAGATCGCCTTTTCTTTCATTATTGAAATATGCAATCGGCAAATTCAAACATTTCTCGTAAATATCCAATCTCATTTGTCGGATGCTCTTATTTCTAATGAGCACCATGTAATTCATTGCAGTAAAACGAGCAGCATTTTTAAACAATGTTACAATAACCAAACCTATACTCAAATAAGCCAAAGCAGTATAAGGATCACCTTTGGCCATTGCACCAAACCAATCAATAAAAGATTGATAAAGTCCAGCAAACCATTTTCCAACGTCTTTTTGATTTACATGCAAATCAGATATTTGTTGGTCTTTACTGAATAAAAATTTCAGCACAGGCATGATCAACAACAATGTAATTAAGTTGAATAATATGTAAAACAGATTAAATAAGAAATTTAAGAAGATCAATCCCTTATAATCTGCAGCATACTTAAGAAATTTTAATACAGCTTTCAAATTGTTGCAAAATTACGGAATATTCTGATTGTTTTAAGCACTTCATTTATGCGAATAAATTGCATAAAAAAGGCCCAAGTTGAAACTTGGGCCTTTCGAATTTTCCATATCTATATGGCAATTGATTATAATTTATTTAACAAATAATCTATCAACGAATGATTGACCAGTTAAATTGGTAATTCTAACAAATAACATTCCCTTAAAATTATTCAAATTAACACTCATTTCAGAATTTGAGAAATCCGTGTTTTTTACACTTTTTACAATTCTTCCAGACAAATCAATAAATTCAACTTTTGCAATATTTTGTGCATTGTTAAAGTTTACTGTTTCAACAGCAGGATTAGGATACATTTTGAAATTTCCTTGTGAGAAATCCCTAACTGCACTTGCTTCATTGTCTTTAATTGTTAAAATCATAAGCGAATCTTTTCCATAAGCACCTGGGCCTTTGATATTACGGATTGCAAATGTTACAAGTAAATCACCTTGATAAATCAAATCATCAGTAATGTTTGTTTTAACACTAAAATAATTATTGTTTTTTGTTACAATGATTGTTCTATTGGCAAAATCATAATCTGCAGGACTGGCAGCGGTACCACCAAGACAAACAACGTCAAATGTGAAATTCTCATCAGATGGGAAAACTGAAATATCCATTTTGAAAGAATCAGCCAATTCAAATACAGAATCTTTACCATGCATAAAGTTCACCGTTGGTAAACTAGAAACAGAAATATCTGAAATTTTGCGTGGAGTTAAATAATATTTCGAAGTGTATGGCGAAGTAGCATCCATTTGTGTTCCAATACCAACTACGTTTATGTAACCAGTTGGAGTTGCAATTCCCGATATGTTGGTTTCAGCATCAATATTCAAAGTATCTATATTCCCAGAAGTACTAATTACTCTTACAAATTTATTTGTATTTGCACTTAAAGCAGTTGTTGGCCATTCTGTAATATCAACCAATTTAACCCTATTCAATTGAACCAACTTAGATTCCGTAGTTTCATTGATTTTTGAAACAGTAACTGGCGAAACCATTTTGTTATTGTTTGAAATTTTAATAATGGTATCTAATTTATCCATTTGAGCATAACCCTGATTCTGATTTACAGAACCTTGAACCATAATTGAATCACCTTCTTTTAAATTGTACCCAAAATTATTAGTTGCTGACAAAACTCCAATTCCACCTGTGTTATCCATCATGGTGAATTCTAGACCGGTAGATTTCAAATTAACGCCGTAAACAGTACCGTAAATTCTGCATTTTACATTCAAAGAATCGGCAGTTTTATTTGCATTAGTTTGCTTATTGATTTTTCCAATAGTATAAACTGGATAATCATCATCTTTTATTAATACATTAAATGTATCAGATTTAGCTATGTAAAAATTAGACAAATTAGCCAATCCAAATTTCATATTTTCAGTAACCTCAAAAATATTATCATCTACAATTGGAATACTGATACTTAGAGTGTCAGATGAAGTCGAAGTAACGTTGAAAATCTTAGATGCTGGATTAAATTTAAAGTCTCCAGGATTTTGCGCCGTACTTAATGCAGTATATAATCTAAAGGTAAAATCACCACCAGCATCTTTTCGATTAACCAAAAGCATTTTGATATCCACAGAACCCACATTTTCTTTTACAGTTATACCAGAACCGATAAACTTAACAGTTGATGGTCCATCATTATCCATAATGATAATTGTTCCTAATGAATCCTTAGAAATTAATCCGCCTCCTGTAATTTGTCTTACTACAACAATCACTGAATCATCTTTATCAGACATGATATCGTCAATTACTTTTCCTTTGATCGTGATAGAATCAGGTCCACTAGATTTACCCAAATTGAAAGTAGTATCATTGTTATTGCTGCTCAAAGAAAATTCTGCAGGAATAAAAGTACTATCAGCTTTGAATTTTACCATTAATTTCAACTTACAAGCAGTAGTAACGGCTTTGTCGATTTTGATTTTTATCCCAACTGTCCCTGCGCCTTCTTTCACCTTAATCTTAGCCGGCACAATAGAAATATTCGCAATATCATTATCTGTAATAGTCACGGTATGCGCAACTTCAGTTCCAATAAGACAATTCGAAGCTTGATCTAAACGCAAAACTATTGTTTCAGCACCTTCAGCAACATTGTCGTCATTTAATGTAATTACCGTAGTGTCGCTTATTGCCAAACCTGGTTTAAATTTAATGATTTTAGGTTCAGCAACGTCGTAATCAGCACTCGCACCTTTAGTAGCAGTACCACCAACAACATACAATCTTACAGATTGGTTATCTGAATTACTATATTTTCTAGTTACATAAACATTAAATTTACCAGCACCTTCACCAACGGTTGAAGTTCTTGCCCAAAATTCAACTCTTGGAGCAATCATAGGAGCATCATCAACGGTAAAGATAATTGGAGCCGTTGCACCACCTGAAGGATTTTTTGTATTTCTGTTATTCACACCCCAAATTGCATTGGTATCTGTATTTGCGTAAATTGAAAATCCAGTAGAAGCCGATAAATTATCAATCCTCTTCACGCCTGAAGCCAAATTGTTTGGAATTATTGTACCCCAACGTCCAGATTTGCCAACAACACTATCAGATAAGAATTTAACTATGCTCGAATAAGAAGCACCTGAATAAGAACTATTTTCAACATTTGCAATTGACAATGGCCTTCCAGTTCCGTTTAAATTATCAAATAATCCCGCAAAACTTTTAGCCGAAGCCATACTTTTACCCCAAACTGCTGTTCCAGAATTTGTATTTGAAGTTGTACCCCATTGCAACACTGTAATTGAATCTTGGCAGAAATATCTCATTGTATCCTTCGGATTGCTTACCCCGAAAATCGTAACTGCCATATACAATTTATTTCCAGCTGTAAATCTAGAATCACCATCATTCACAACAGAGAACCAAGCTTCAACATTACCCATCATATCGCTACTCAAAGTATCGCAGCCACCTGTAGTTGTAAAGCTAGTGGTTGTTGCATATCTAAAGTTGCCTTGTGAATCAATGTACAAATCACTACCTGCTCCTACTGCCGTATTGCTGTATGTATAAAGCTCAGATGATTTCATCATTTTAACAATATACTTATATCTTGAATTTGGTGTAAAACCATCCATTCTCAATTTTGCAAAAACCGGTAAACGTGTTGTAGAACCTGATGCCATGTACTGAGGTACTTGCATTCCAATTGTTTTCATTGACGTATATTGAGCTTTGGAAAAGCCAATAGTCAACACCAATAACATAAATAAAATCTTTTTCATTATAATTTCTCGAATATTACAAATTTAATCAACTATTTCATATTAGCAACATTCTTATTGGCGCTCACCAAATTAGACCTTGCCTACAAAGTGAATCCCAATGCAAGTACACTCACTTTAACATCCTTAAATTGATGAATTGCCCTAACACATGATTCTATAGTTGAACCTGTTGTTATTACATCATCCACAATAACAATGTGACTGTAATTGTCATTCAGCTCATTCAATGCATATAAATCTTTGGTATTCTCCCAACGCGAAAATCGATTCTTTTTTGTTTGACTTTCCGCATCAATATCTCTCTTTAAAATATTCATATCTAAGGGTATACCCAAAGAAAGAGACAAACCTTTGGCTAATTCTTCGGATTGATTATACCCCCTTTTTTTTAATTTTTTCGGATGCATTGGAACTGGAACCAAACAATCAAAATTGTTATCAAACATATGATTGCTTTTTAGCCAATTTCCATACCTATTGCCCAAATCGTTTGCCAATATCATACCACCGTCATATTTGATATTTTTAATCAAAGAAGCATATTTAGAATCGCTTCGATATTTTATGTAAGCTCCTGCAACATCTATCTTACAACGACCCCAAAAAGTTTTTTCAACGGGGTTTTCAGTGCCCAAATTATAATATCCAAATGGAATACCACCCTCGCATTTTAAACACAAATATTGTTCATGTCCATAAATAATTTTATCGCAAACCAAACAATACCTTGGGAAAATTACATCTATAAATGAATTATATATTTCCCTCATGCTTTTATCGAATATTTCATTCATTTAAAACAACTTTTTTATCAATTCCCCCCACGAATTGAAATAAACACCGAAATTTGTTTTTTTAAAGTATGGCATCACGAAGATTTGAAGACAGAGATATTCCAAAAACCAAAATAAGCATGGGCGCAATTAAGCGCGCATTTCGCTTGTTTAATTACATTTCTACTACCAATAAATGGTTATTTTTATTGGGAACACTTTTTTTAGCAATTACAGCCGGTGCCTCAATTTTATTTCCGAAATTATTGGGAAATATGATGGACGGAGTATTCGTTTACAAACAAGGTTCGGTTTCTACGGCTCCTTCAATGGATAAAATTACCCAAGTTGCAAATTGGTTTATTTATCTTTTTATCATTCAGGCTGTATTCAGCTTTTTAAGAATTGCTTTATATGTTAAGGTTACCGAAAATATGACTTTTTCTTTAAGAACCAGTCTTTTCAAATCTGTAATAAGCCAGAACATGGACTTTCACTCAAAAAACAGAGTGGGCGATTTATTATCGCGTTTTAGTTCAGATATTTCTCAAATTCAAGATACTTTCACCACCAATATTGCCATGTTTATTAGGCAAGTGTTAGTCATGATTGGAGGTGTAATTTTAATTTTCAAGACCTCACCACAACTAGCGGTTTATATGCTTGCAACTGTTCCTGTAATTATTGTTGTTGCATTGATTTTTGGAAAATTTATTCGTAAAATTTCAAGAGAGGTACAAGACTTAACAGCCCAAAATAATATTATTGTTGAAGAATCAATTACAGGAATAATCAATGTAAAAGCCTATACAAATGAACTTTTCGAACATACGCGCTACATTAAAAATGCATTTACACTTCAGAAAGAAAGCGTAATTAGAGGGTATTGGAGAGGCGCTTTTAGTTCATTTATTATAGTTTGCCTTTTTGGAAGTATTGTGTTTTTAATTTTCAAGGGACTTGGACTCGTCCAAGCCGGCGAATTAGGTATAGGAGAATTATTTAACTTTATGCTGTTAACAGCATTTGTTGGAGGAAGCATCGGAGGAATGGCTGAACAATTTGTACAAATTCAAAAAACCCTAGGCGCAGTTGAAAGAGTACTTGATATTATTGAAATGCCTATTGAGTCGAATAACTCAAACAATGCTCCTGATTTTAATCAACCAATCAAGTTTGAAAATATAGAATTCTCATATCCCTCAAGACCAGATAACCTAGTTTTAAAAGACATTTCATTAACATTAGAGCCAGGAAAAACAATTGCGTTAGTTGGGCCAAGCGGCTCTGGAAAAAGCACAATCGCAAGCTTAATTTACCAATTTTATAAACCTACAAGTGGAAAAATCAACCTTGGAAGTTCAAATATCAACGATATCAGTTTAATCGATTACAGAAAAAACTTTGCCTATGTGCCGCAAGAAGTTGTCCTTTTTGGCGGTAGCATTTATGAGAATATCCTTTACGGAAATCCAGATGCAACCAAGGAAGAAGTAATTGATGCCGCTACCAAAGCAAATGCAATTAACTTCATCAATGAATTTCCTGAAAAATTTGAAACACTTGTTGGTGATAGGGGTATGAAACTATCTGGTGGCCAAAAACAAAGAATTGCCATAGCCAGAGCCATAATTAGAAATCCCAAAATATTAATTCTTGACGAAGCAACTTCTGCACTTGATTCAGAAAGCGAATTTGAAGTACAAAAAGCTTTGGCAGAATTAATGAAAAATAGAACTTCTATCGTTATCGCGCACAGACTTAGCACAATTCGATATGCAGACAATATTCTTGTAATTAGAAGTGGTAAAATTATTGAAAACGGAAACCACAATGAATTAATGACTATTGAAAACGGTATTTATAAAAACATGATTGAAAGACAAATAGACCCTTCAGACTATTTTAGCCAAAATTAATGAATTTCAAATTCCATATTCTTTTTGTTTCGCTCATTTTTTGGGCAAATATTGCTTATTCACAGAATAAAAGTGAATTGGCAAATAATTTATTCGAACAAAATGAATATGAAAAAGCGACTTTCATTTATGAAGATTTGGCTTCTGAAAATCCAGATCAACAAATTTATTACGACAGATATGTTCAATGTCTTGTAAAAACAAATAACCAGAAAAAAGCAGTAAAATTCATACGTAAAAAATCAAAAAAACAGCCTGATCCATTGAATTACATGGTTGATGAATGTTGGGTTTTAAGTACAGATAAAAATACAGAAAACGAAAGTAAAAAACTGTTTGATTTTATCAGTGAAAAAATCAAAAATGATTATGGAACCCTAATGCTAGCAGCAGATTTATTTGAACAACATAATCTCAATGATTACGCAATAAAACTGCTTCAAGAAGGTGAAAATGTTTTTGGATCAACCTCCGACATTACCAACCGTTTGGCAAATTTATACCTAACAAATGGCCAACGAATCAAAGCAATGGAAAGATATTTAACTTTGATGATTCAAAGTAACATTCCATTTGAGCAGTTTAAACAAGTCTTTGAATCCAACATTACTGATAGCGCCGATTTCATTGCACTGCAAAAATTACTTATTGTTAAAATTCAAGAAAATCCAAACGTTTACTCATTAAACGAATGGTTAAAATGGTCATTTATTAAACAGCAAGATTGGAATAATGCGTTCATATTCACCAAAGCAATCGATTCTAAACTCAACGAAGATGGAAAACGATTGTTCGATTTAGGAATATTATGTACTTCTAACAATGAACTTGATATTGCACTGAAGTGTTTTGATTATTGCATAAAACTAGAACAAAATAGCCATGACCCAAATTTGGTAATGTCTTATTATCTAAATACAAAATATCAAATATTAAGTAAATCAATCACGCCACCAGAAGAGTGGAACCTTCTAATTTTAGAATTAACAAAGTTCGAAATTGATAATGGACCATCTTCAGAAACACTTCCAATTGCTCAAAATTTAGCCACTATTTATATCCAACGGAAAAATAATCCTTCGGAAGCAGTTGTCATGTTGCAGAAATATGTGAACAATACATCTCTCGATAAAAAAGTATTGGCGAATGCAAAAATTTCTTTGGCTAAGGCAGAAATCGCAAACAATGAAATGTGGAAAAGCGAATTGCTACTCGCCCAAGTTGAAAAAGATTTTTCTGAAGAAGCTTTAGGGCAACAAGCCAAATTTTACCGTGCAGAATTAAGCTTCTTTCGCGGCGATTATGATTGGGCGTCTATGCAATTGGATGTATTGAAAGATGCAACTACCCAATTAATTTCCAATGATGCCATGGAGCTGGCATTGTGCATTACAGATAATGTTGGCACCGACAGCAATTATACCCCCCTTCAACTTTATTCCAAAGCTTTGCTTTTTCAAAGGCAAAATAGATTTGACAGCGCCATTTTCTATGCCGAAAAAATTAGAAACGATTTCCAAGGTCACAGTTTAACTGACGAAATATTACTGCTGAAGGCAAAAATTTATGAGAGTCAAGAAAATTATCAGAAAGCAGTTGATACCTATGAAACACTGGCCATTGCCTTTTCTCATGATATATTGGTCGACAATGCGCTCATTGCGCTAGGAAACCTATATCAATATAAATTTAAGAATTCTGAAAAAGCCATTCAAACCTATAAGAACATTATTGAAAATTATTCAAATAGCATTTTTATTACCGAAGCTAGAAAAGAATATAGAAAACTGCGCGGTTTTTAAGTTATTTGCAATATGATTTTAACCCCTAGGAATAATTTTATTGTTTTCATTTTTCTTTTTGGGGGACTTAATTCTGCCGCGGCTCAGCTCGATAATTATATTTTCAAACGTCAAAGCGACGCCTCTTACTTGAAATCGCAATACGATTTTGGACCTATAGATACTGTTGTTATTGATACTGTTGTTGCTGAATATGATTCTTTATATAATCAGAAATTAAACAATTCTAAATCTCAAAATCAAGAAATACGCATAAACAGAAGCGGATTCAGCTTCGGGAATTTGATGTATTCCAAAAACAATGAATATGGCGAAAACAACAATCCAGGTCAAACTTTCTTTGGCAATCAATTGTGGTTTGGTGGCAAAGTATATTTTACCCAAAACTTATCTGGCAGCTTAGGATTGTTCTTGCAATACGATTTTGGCGACAATAAATTCCCAAGCAAAACATTGCCAATTTTTAACATTGAATACAAAACAAAAAACTCTCAATTAATTGCAGGTACCATTTTAGGCAACTCCAATCACTACCTCATTGAACCCGTTTACAATTATGAAAATGTATTTACAAAACCTTTAGAATACGGTCTTCAATATTATACCAAAAACAAACTTTTCAATTATCAAACTTGGGTTGATTGGCGCCAATTTGCGAAAATTGCAACATCCCAACAAGAAATTATATCATTCGGTCAAACGATAAACATCCATTTAATTGATAGCTCAAAATATCCATTGGCGATTTCTCTACCATCATCACTGCTAGTATACCATCAAGGTGGAGAAGCATTAAATATCCCTCAAAGAATACAAACAACAATGAATGCAACGTTTGGAATAAGATTGAGCGACAAATCGAAGCATTTTAAGGCTGAATCCTTTTACCTTATTTCAAACGACCCATCTCCAACGTTAAGTCATGCATTTAAAAATGGCCAAGGATCGATGACAAACCTTACCTATTTCTTCTCGCAAAAAGATCTTTCACAACATAGAATTGTAGCTACTTATTACAAAGCCGTCGAATTTTATAGTCCTTTAGGCGCACCATTATTTACAAGCGAACTTCAAGGAAAACCCTATTTACAAGCTCGAAACAGAGAATTTGTCATGTTGCGCTACCAATATGAAAATATGATTCAATTGCCAAATTTATCAAACCTTACGCTCGATATTCGCATTGAACCTATTTACCACCTTAAAGACAAGCTATTTGCATTTTCAACTGGGGTATATTTAAAATATACCATTGGCAACAACATCAATTAAAAAGGTAAGTCAATCCAAACTCCGCAAAGTCTGCAATGGTTTTATTGGCTTTTAATCGCACTACGGCTTTGTAATTTGGACTTATTGCATAACTACACCCAATTCCCTCATAATAAGCTGTTTTCTTCTTAAAATCGGGCTTATATAAGTAAATACCAAAATCGGTGATGATACCGAATTTGCCAAATCGGGTTTCATAACCAGCAGAAACGGTAATTTCAGAAGTTCCAGCAAAACTATAATTAGGCATTTTGTCAAATTTCTTGAATTGATAAGTCCTGTCATGAAAATAGGAAATGGCATACCTAAAATTACTTCTTTTACTTATCCAATTTTCAAGTGTAAATTCCACAACCCCATTTATAAATTCCCTATCATCGTCTAAATCAATTTCCTTTTTACCCAAGCGGATTGAAACTGATTTTCGCCATGGCAAAAATGACAATTTTTGGTTCAACTGTATTTGTTTGTCTATTTTTTTTGTTGAGGGACATAAATTCAATGGATAAGCCAAACCCACTTGTAAATAAGGCAAATTCACTCCCAAATTAGGAAATTTCCAACATGCATTTGAAAAGTGAGCCAATCCAAATTCTAAAAAAACAACTGAATTTTTATAAATATTCTTCTCAACAGACAAACCTATTTGCATATAACCATTGATGTGACTTCCTATGGCTCTATTTTCAGGATTTGCAACTGCATCATATTTCTGAGTTAAATATCCCAAACCCAATGCAAACTTTAAACTACTTCTCCAGTCAATTTTATTAACCGTATTACTTAATAAATCTGTAGAAAAAAGTATTCCTCCAGAAAAGGCTTTTCCCGAAATATTTGTACCTAAATCAAAAGCAGAAAGCACAAAACCCAAACGTTGGGCATATTTAATATTCCCAGATTTGAATTTTTTATTGTTTTCCCAAGTTAAATCTGTAGATAAATACTGAAGTTGTAGGCCTTGAATATGGGCATACATTTGCTGCATATCTTCATGGTGAGGCATTAAAAAGCCTTTCATCATTCCAAAGGATAAATGATTGGTAATTCGGTTTTTATTTAAATCAGAATTATCTTTATAAAATCTATTACATAATTGATTTTCAACTAAATCTGCAGAGTCAAGATTTAATATTTTGGCATTAATCGATTGAGCAGAAAATAAAAGCCAAAAAAAAAGGCCTATATAAATAAGCCTTTTTTTCATTATTGTCTTGTTTTGTCGGTTGCTAGAACCATTCGAATACCCAAATTGGCGCCAATTTCCATAACGTCAACCATTTGTTGAATGGTTAATGCTTTATCCAAACGCAACACTACATTCAATCTATTGTCAGGATTTGCAGCATCAAAAGATTGATCTCTTCTGGTGGTTAATCTTTTGGTTAAATCAGTTAATCCAACAGGTTCTTTTTCGCTATCAATAAAGTATAAAACTTTGGTTTTTGTTTCATCGTTTTCATCAAACTTTACCGTTAAAATAAACGGTTTCGTTTGTACAGTTGAGGTTGTTTTTGCTTGTGGCAACATAATCTTGATTACGTTCGGATTTGCAAGTGTACTTGCAATCAAGAAAAACAACATCAAGAAAAACATGATGTCACTTAACGACGATGATTCAACTTCTGCCTCTTCCCTTTTACGGCGTCCGAGTTTCATAAGCCTTAAATATTAGACTTTGTTAATACTTCAAGTAAATTCAAACTTTGCTCTTGCAATCTTTCAGCAAACCTATCAATTCTCCTCATGAATAACTGATATCCCAAGAAAGAAATGATACCTACTAATAAACCGGCGAAACTCGCTACCATTTTTACATATAATCCTTCTGAAATAGAAGCAATACTTAAATCGTTAGATTGAGCAATTGAATAAAATATATTGATTACACCCCAAATGGTTCCTACGAAACCCAACATCGGTGCAATTCTAGAAATCAAACTCAAATAGGTCAAATTGCTTTCCATCGCGCTCAATTCAACACTTGCTTTGGTTTCCATGGCACTTTCAATTTCTCTCATGTTGCTACCTAAAAATCTTAATCCGGTAGAAATCATTTGAGCTTGGGCAGTTGGAACCCTATCGCAATATGCCAAAGCAGCATCTGGTCTGTTTTCTCTCAAATTGTCTTTGATTACATTAATCATATTATCGTCAATTTTAGCACGATTTTTAAGGTAAATCAAACGTTCCACCATAAAGTAAATAGATAAAATTAAGCAAAAGCCCAAAAGCGCCATAACAAAGCCACCCTTGGCCATCATTTCCAATATTGGAGCAGAAACATGCTCTATGGTTGCTGGAGCTTTTCCACCCGCAGATGGTTCATTTACCGCTGCTGTAGTAGCAGCTTGTAGTAAAATGTTAAGTAAAAACATCATATCATGCGAATTAAGGTTTGAATGATTAAATTAACGAATGTTTGTTGTAAAAATTATCCCCAAAGAAATGCACTATTTCATTTCTGTGACACCGCCACTTAAAATAAACTTGGTAATTTCTCCTGAATCAATATCTAATTTAACAACTTTTTCTTTTCGCACAGCAAGGATTTCCCCTGATATAGCATAGCTATTCGGGAAATAGACTGCACAAAATCCAGGCATCCCAAATTCTTCCATATCCTTCTGAGTTAAAAATCCAATTCTGTAGACATTGTCAGAAATTTCAACTTTTACAGCAACAGTGAATTTTTTATTTTCACCCACAAAAGCCTGTGTCATGTCTTTGGTTGTTCCAAAAATCCAATTTAATCCAGGTGCTTTTTCAATAATTCCTTCAAGAAATTCCAAAATTTGCTTTGCAACAACACCCTCTGTGAATTTGCCAATAAAAGTGATGGCAACAATACCCAAAATCAAATATAAAAATACAGCACCAAAACTCAATTTATCTAGATGTAAAAATGAACCTAAAATTTGCAATACCCATATCAATATGCTCACAGTCAATGCAATTGGCAAGACTACCAACAATCCCCTCAAGAATAAATTCAACATTTTTCTTGCAGGCGGTTTCATTCGCCTATTGATTTGGTCATCAAATTCATTCATTTTCATACGTTAACAAATCTAGTCCAATATCTCTGCGATAAAATTTTCCATCAAAATTAATTAATTCAGCCAATTCATTTGAATCAGATAAAGCCGACTTAATATCAGCATTTAAAGAAGTTACAGCTATTACCCTTCCGCCATTGGTAACAATTTCACCGTTGGCTAATTTTGTTCCAGCATGGTATACAAATTGATTTTCTTTTGTTTTAAGTTCATCAATATGAATTGTTTTGCCTTTTTCAATATCTCCTGGATAACCACCAGAAACCAAAAATATTGTAGCAGCTGTTCTTTTGTCGATTTCCAATGCCAATTGATCTACTCCACCATTGGCAATTGCCAATAGCATCTCAATCATATCCGTTTTTAAACGAGGGAAAATGGCCTCCGTTTCAGGATCTCCCATTCTCACATTATATTCAATTACTTTTGGCTGACCCGCAACATTCATCAATCCCAAAAACAAAAATCCTTTAAATGGATTTCCTTCTTTCCTCAATCCTTCAAAAGTGGGCTTAATGATTTCATTTTCAACTTTTGACATAAAAACTTCATTGGCAAATGGCACTGGACTTATTGCGCCCATTCCGCCTGTGTTTGGACCTAAATCGCCGTCAAAAATTCTTTTATAATCTTTGGCAGAAGCCAAAATTCTATAATTTTCACCGTCGCCAATGGCGAATACTGAAATTTCAATTCCGTCTAAAAATTCTTCAATGACTACTGATTTTGACGCAGACCCAAACATCCCCCCTAAAATCATTTCATTTAGAGTATCAACTGCCTCTTGAAAGTTAGAAGTAATGATAACACCCTTCCCCGCAGCCAAGCCATCGGCTTTCAACACGTAAGGAGGGGTTAACGTTTTTAAATAATCTTCAGATTCGTGAATATTGGTTGCATCAAAAGTTTTGTATAAAGCTGTTGGAATTGCATTCTTAACCATAAATGCTTTCGCAAAATCTTTACTTCCTTCTAATTGCGCACAAAATTTATTCGGACCAGCTACCTTTATCGAAGTTCCAAACTCTAGATTTTTAGACTCAATAAAATCAACAATACCAGCAACCAATGGATCTTCGTTTCCAGGTATAAGTAAATCAATTTTATTTTCAATGCAAAATGAATAAACCTCGTCCAACTTTAATGGATTTACGTCCACGTTTTCACCGCAATTTGAAGTCCCAGCGTTGCCAGGTGCAATAAATAATCTTGAAATATGTTTACTCTGGTTTATAGCGCGCGAAAAAGCATGCTCTCTACCACCAGATCCTAATAAAAGTATATTCACAGAGCAAATTTACTCTTTAAAGATTTATTCCCAAGTTTCCGGGGCAACTTTTGATAAATCAACTGGTTTTTTAGGTTCTTTGCGCTTCAGCCTTTCAACATAAGCAATTTCTCTATCAGTTAAGAAACGCCATTTGCTTCTGCCTAACTTTATTTTGTCAAACTCACCAAACAATACCCTATCTAACCCAACAACTTCATATCCAAAATGTTCAAACATTCTACGAACGATTCTGTTTCTACCGCTGTGAATTTCTACACCCAAAATAGTTTCCTCATCTTCTTCAACCCATCCAACTTGTTCAAAAGACATAAATCCATCTTCTAAATCAACACCTTCAACCCAAGCCAACATATGGTCTTTGGTAGGTTTTTTATCAAGTGTAACTCTGTATACCTTCTTGATTTCAAAACTAGGATGCGTCAATTTTTGAGCAAATTCACCATCATTTGTTAGCAATAAAACACCCGTTGTATTTCTATCCAAACGACCTACTGGGTAAATTCTTTCTTTACCAGGTAAATCAATTAAATCAATAACGGTATCACGGCCTTCAGGATCACTTGTAGTTGTTATATAACCTTTAGGTTTATTCAAAACAATGTAAACGGGTTGTTCTGGAACAATTCTTTTATCATCCACTTTTACCTCGTCTCTTGGCATTACTTTACAACCCAATTCAGTTACAACCTCCCCATTTATTTTAACCAAACCTTGCTCAATCATCGAATCTGCCTCTCTTCTGCTGCACATTCCACTATTCGCAATAAAACGGTTTAATCTTATTTCTTTGCTGGCAAGTTCTTTGCCTAAAGCCAATTTATCACCTGCTTGTTTAAAGTCTTTTTTACTTCCTTTAAACCCAGTTGTAATTTCAAAATCAAATTGTTTTTTCTTAGACAACGGTTTTGCTGGTTTATCCTCTGCATTTTCAGGTTTATTATTTGAAAATTTAGATTTGAACCCACCACGATTGTCTCTATTGTATCCGCCACCTTCCGGACGTGGACCTCTATTATAGCCGCCACCTTCTGGACGTGGACCCCTGTTGAATCCGCCACCTTCTGGACGGGGACCTCTATTGAATCCGCCGCCTTCTGGACGTGGACCTCTATCGTAGCCGCCGCCTTCTGGACGTGGACCTCTGTTGAATCCGCCACCTTCTGGACGTGGACCTCTATTGAATCCACCACCTTCTGGACGGGGACCTCTGTTGAATCCGCCACCTTCTGGACGTGGACCTCTATTGAATCCACCACCTTCTGGACGTGGACCTCTGTTGAATCCGCCACCTTCTGGACGGGGACCTCTATTGAATCCACCACCTTCTGGACGTGGACCTCTGTTGAATCCGCCACCTTCTGGACGGGGACCTCTATTGAATCCGCC
>CANFLS010000006.1 GCA_947447955.1 Flavobacteriales bacterium
AAACTACTTTAGCCGCAATTCCCGATAACTTGGCAGCTATTAACATATATGCCCAAGTTGGCACAATGGCATCAGCGGAACAATGAACGGCTACAAATTTATCTTGAAAAATGGTCCAATCATTGGTTTTGATATATTCACGAAAATCCTTTTCCTTCAATACCAATCCCATAAATAATAAATCCTTCACATCAATTTCAACCCTGTCGCCAACGGAATAAAAATCTTCTAGGTTTAGTGAAATTAAACCACTGTTTGCTACTTTGTTCACAAATATTTCTTCCATGAAACAAAGATACAAATTCAATTTTGATTTCAGTATTGATAAAAGAATGAAAATCTTTCAATATCTTTGAATATCATTTTCAAAGTGCAAAAAGTACGAAATTTCTTAAAACCTTTAATTATAATTCTTTTAGGAATTGCAGGTTCTATGGGCAATATTAAAGCACAAGGCAGCTTTAATACATTAAAGCAATTTACGCAAATAGAAAATTTTTACACCAAATATGCGCAGTTGTATTCTGCCGATTTTTTCAACAGCCACATAATAGGGCATTCATTAAATACTTTTTCTGGGGCCCAAATATTAGGAACAGGCGCTTGGTCTTTAGAATTAAGAGCTGGAATGTCGGCTCACTTGCCATCCAGATATTACGACGTTCCTTTTGGGGAATTAGATTCATTTAAACAAATTCAATCTTTTAATGGAAAACCTACAAACACCAGAGCTTCAGAAATTCCAATTGCTTATCCCCTACAACTTTTATTTACTTTAAATGACTCACACCAATTGCCATGTAATTCTTTAAAAAATGGCAAAGACAGTGTGCAGTGGTTCTTACCAACCTTTGATGATTTGGGTATTAATAAAAGTGTTGCGCCAGTATACAATTTCATACTTCATTGGGCTCCAGGTTACGCTTTTGAATTTGCAGGGACTTTCGAAAAGTATTCGTCAAGTTCAGGTACTGAAGACAAAGGTTTTACAACCGGAAAATCTACGAGGTATTACAACATCTATTTCGCACATGACGTTCTTTATTGGATTCAAAGAATTCATACATATGGTTGGCATTTAACGCCTTCGATTGAATTATCTGATTATTCTATTGGGGTAAATTTAAATACAACTACAGCTTCCATGTTTCAAGATTTTCAAACCAATTCCGCAAAAGTTTGGTTTAAAAATAACTTAACCCGTGTTGACTACTTATGCAGAACAATGCGTTACGGAATAAATTTTGGTCGTTCGTTTCACCGACTAGAAATTTGGGGCGGTATCAGTTACCTTAGAAGTATTTCTGGAATGAGTAATGATGGATTTGTTTCTGCTTTTGTAGATGACAAACCGAATGAGGCAACCAATGGTTTTAGATCAAAACGTTTTAGAGAATTCTTCGTAACGGGAACTACAGAAACAAGATTAGGAATATTCAGCGCAGGTGCTTCATTTGGCCAAAACAGATTTAGATTTGGATGTCAATACAATATATTAACCAATGGTTATCACCATGCCTCAGCATCTGTGAGGGTTGTATTTAGGGATAATAATGTTCACCCTTGGCAAAAAGGAGTGGTGACTGAAGAATATTTCGATCCTGAAAAACGAAAAACAGTTAGAAAAACTGTAATTATGGAAAGAGACGAAGAAGATTAATTATTTCTTCTGTAGTTCTAATGTCTTTTTCAAAGGATTGGCAATAGGAGCCAATCTCAAAATGGTCAGAGATTTATAAGTAAATCGCCAAGGACTTAAGAAAAACTCAAATTCTGGTTTTCCTGAAATAGATAGTTCTAAGGTTGAATAATCACTATTGGCTTTCCAAGTACCCTTATACAATGTACCACCTGCCAAAATTTCTAAAGGACCATCGTAATAGGTCTTCTTTTTCAATGTAATGATCTCATCTTGATATTGCGCAGTAATATTAACGCCAGCAGTATCGATTGCCTGAGTAATAATAACAGGTGAATTCAATACATACAATTCAAACATTTGCTCTAAATAAGTAGCTTTTTTCGTAGTATCAACTGAAGTAGTATCTTTTGTTGTTGTTGTTGTTTCCTTTTTACATGAGGTATTCAATGTAACAAATAAACCGCCTAAAATAAATAATGAGAGTACTAACTTGTTTTTCATATTATCAAAGATAATAAAAAAAACTCATATAAATTTTACTACATAAATTGAGCAAAAAGACTGAAATTTGCCACATGCAGAAAAAAATACTTTTTCTTATTGTAATTCTATTTTCATCAATGACCAACATCGACGCTCAAAATGTAAAATACGAAATTCGTATTCCCAACCCGAAAAGCCATTATGCGGAAGTGCTTATTAAAACTATTGCCAATGAAAAAGGCAATACAAAAATCAGTATGCCAGTTTGGACGCCTGGAAGTTATTTGGTTCGCGAATTTGCAAAAAATGTCGAATCAGTGAGTTGCGACATCAACAACAGGGCTATTGAAGTGAATAAAATTGATAAAAACACTTGGTCTATCCCTGCAAAAAAAGGAGATGAAATTTCATTTCGTTACAAAGTTTATTGTTTTGAATTAAGTGTTAGGACTTCTTTTATAGATGCAGATCAAGCGCTTTTAAACATGGCTTCTGTATTAATGTTTGTGGAAGGAAAAGAAAAACTCAATGGTGAACTCACAATTTTATCGCCAGCAGGCTGGTTGTCGGCAGTGAGTCCTATGAGTATCACGAGTCAGGACCCAATGCAAAACTCTCCAAATGAATTGTTTTTACAATTCGAAAACTATGATGAATTGGTAGATTCACCTGTGCAATTGGGGAATTTCGAAAAAATAAACTTTACTGTTTCTGGTGTACCACACACAGTTGCATTGGTTGGTTTAAACAATGCCAATTTAGATAAGTTAAAATCAGATATGCAACATATTTGTCAAACAATGACAAACATCGTTGGAACTCATCCATGTAAAAAATACACCTTTATCATTCAACATGTGGAAGCAGGAGGCGGTGGATTAGAGCATAAAAATGGCTCTACCCTCATGATGTCGAGATTTGGATATAATAACCCTAGCAGTTATCAAGGTTTGCTCGGATTGGTAGCACACGAATATTTCCATTTGTGGAACGTAAAAAGAATTAGACCAATTGCCTTGGGACCATTTGATTATAACAATGAAAACTATACCAAATCTTTATGGATTGCCGAAGGAATCACTTCCTATTACGATGAATTGGCCCTCATGAGAGCGGGTTATGTAAGTAGACAAGACTTTTTGAATACATTGATGGGTTATATAAACAATCATGAAAATCGCGCGGGCAGCAAAGTTGCCACACTTCATGAAATGAGTTGGGATGCGTGGATCAAAGAATACCGTCCCTCAGAAAATTCAAAAAACAATTCGTATTCTTACTATTCCAAAGGATTAATCATCGGTGCCTTGTTAGACATGACCGTTTCAAAAGCTACCAATGGTAAAAAATCATTGGATGACGTATATAAATCTCTTTATAACGACTTCTATCTAAACACGAAAAAAGGGAAAGTAAAAGATGGAATGGGTTATACCGATGAAGACTTTTTAAATGTATGCAATAAAGTTGCGGGAGTTGATTTATCGGCCGATTTCAACAAATGGCTTTCATCAACTGAATCACCTGATTATTTGTCAATTTTCAAAAATCTAGAATTAGACATAAAAAAAGTTGAAGCAAATAAATTCAATTGGGGATTGAATTGCGAACTTTCCAATGGCAAAACCATTGTAAAATATGTGAGAAATCCAGGTCCCGCTTTAGATTTAGGATTGAATGTGAATGATGAAATCATAGCACTTAATGGGGTTCGCTTAAATAACGATTTAGAAGCCATATGGATGAAAATTGGAAGACCTGAAAAAGTTGAAATCGTAATCAACCGTGGCGGCCTATTAAGAAACTTAACTGGTAATTTTAAAGGGTTCAACGAGGTAGAATATGCTATTTCATTGAATGCCAATCAAAAAACAAATGATTATTGGTTAACGGAAGGTGCTCTTCAAAAATGGTTGACTATAACAAAATGACAATTATTCAATCAGATATACTAAAAAATTGGATCTCCACAGTTTTTGAAACTTGTGGTTTTTCTGCCCAAAATGCACAACTCAGTGCACAAGTATTGGTTGATGCAGACTTAAGAGGAATTGATAGCCATGGTGTTGCCAGATTGAGCGGTTATGTGAGATTAATTCAAAAAGGCAGAATTAATGTAAACCCTAATTTCACCGTGAATCACAGAAAAAAAACCATGATTCATATAGATGCCGACGGTGCAATTGGTTTATTATCCGCCCCATTTGCCATGACCTTGGCTATGGAAGCAACTGCCGAATACGGAAGTGGCTGGGCAGGAATTTCAAATTCAAATCACTTTGGAATTGCGGCTTATCATGCAATGATGGCATTAGAAAAAGATTTTATTGGATTTGCAATGACAAACGCAAGTCCTTTGGTAACCCCTGCCGGCGGAAAACAAAGAATGTTGGGCACGAATCCAATTTGTGTTGCGGTTCCAACCCAAAATGAAATACCTTTCGTTTTGGATATGGCTACCGCTGCTGCTGCAAATGGAAAACTTGAAATAGCAGAGAGGAATAATAACCCAATTCCTGAGGGATGGGCAATTACGAATAATGGTGAATCCACAACCGACGCCAAGGCGCTAAAAAATGGCGGAATATTACTCCCTTTGGGAAGCAATAAAAATGGAGGATATCACAAAGGATATGGTCTTGGTTCTTGGGTTGATATATTTTCTGGGGTATTAACAGGTGCCAATTTTGGTCCGTGGGTACCACCCTTCGTTTCATTTTTAGACCCAATAGTTAATCAACCAGGAAAAGGCATAGGGCATTTTGTTGGTTGTTGGGATATGGATGGTTTCCAAGACAAAGAAACCACCAAAAAGAATATGGATTTATGGATTCAAACGTTTAAAAATACAGTATCAATTGATACGGATAATCCTGTTTTAATTCCCGGTGAAATAGAACACCATCTTACTAATGAAAGAATAAAAAATGGCATTCCGTTGGTGGAAGCTGTGTTTAAAGACATTGAATCATTATCTTCTGAACTAAAAATACAATCGCCCCTTTAAATCATGGAAAAACAACAAAAACAAAAGTTGGCAGTTGCCATTATATTCTTCACTATTATTACCGGAATTTCTATTTGGGCTTATGTCGCAATCTTAAAACCAAATAAAGAATACCACAAAAAAACTGGTAAAAAGTTTACTCAGAAAATACAATATAAAACAAACTACAACCCTGACTATATTGACAGCTTGGTTGAAGTCAATAAACATGCACCGAAAAAATAATTAAAGCATTTTTGCAAATAATTGCTCCATAAACTGAGCATCATTTACTTTATCTTCCAATTTTTCAGAAATGATATATTCTAACAATGCATCATTTTTTGCTCCCCAATTGAGCGCATCTAAATAATCGTCGTTTGAAAATGTAGTTCTTTCGTATTGGCTCTTGAATTTATCTGGATACAATACCACCAAGTCATGTTCCACATGTTTTTTGTGTAAGAATTCCGGAGAACCTACCAAATCCCTCATTTCAATAAAGTTTTGTAAAGCCAAACTTGCTATTGCATCGGCGTTGGGTTTTCTCAATTTTTGATATGCATCCAAAATCTTTGTCCAATCGCCATTAAACTCATCTATGCACTGATCTAATACCACGCAATCTTCAAAAGAGCAATTCATTCCTTGTCCATAAAAAGGAACTACGGCATGTGCGCTATCGCCCATTAAAGCCACTTTGTTTTTAACCCAAGGATAACAACGCATTGTTGCCAAATTACCTGTAGGATTGTTTAAGAAATCATCAACTAAATTCGGCATTAACGACAATGTATCAGGGAAATATGTTTCAAAAAACGACATCACAGATTCTCTGGTGTTGAGTTTTTCAAGACTCACTTCTCCTTCATAAGGCATAAACAACGTACATGTAAAGTTTCCACCTGGGTTTGGCAATGCAATCATTAAAAAACTTGTGCGTGGCCAAATATGCAAACTGTTCACATCCATTTGAAATCCACCATTTGCAGCAGGTACAATTTCTAATTCCTTGTATCCATAATTCTCGTAAGTTTGAGAGAAATTATATCGAGGATAACGAATCATTGCATCTCTAACCGCGGAAAAAGCACCATCGGTAGATAAAATTACATCTGCTTTGTCTTTTACATTTTCTCCAGCGGCATTTACAAATGTGGTTTCATTGGTTTCCAAATTTGCATGGGTGCATTTGTGTTCAAAATACATGTGAATATTCGGATATTGATCGGCCAATTGCAACAATTTTATATTTAATTGTCCTCTCGATACAGAATAAATCATTTGGTCTTCTCTACCATAAGCTTGATATGCCAAATCACCTGCAACGCTGTGCATCATTCTGCCTTTCATTGGTATTGATATGTTTAAAATATCGTTAACCAACCCAACTTTACTTAAAGCATTAATTCCCCTAGTTGACAATGCCAAATTGATACTCCTACCCCCTTCGTATGTTCCCTGTCGCATATCGCCACGTCTTTCATACAAATGAACATCATATCCTTTTTTAGCCAAGTAAATCGACATTAAACTACCAGCTAAACCGCCGCCAACCAAAGTTATCTTTTGAGACATATTGCAAATTTAAGGCATCGCATGATGCAATCCTCAAAAAAATCCATCATTTTTGTTCCTTCTATGCATTATTATCGGGTTCCATCCTTTATTCAACGTTTTTTTCATCGCTACAGTTGGCGAATGTCTAAAAATGAGAAGTCTATTTACTTGACTTTTGATGATGGACCAAACAATATTGTAACCAATGAAGTGCTAGATATTTTAGGCAAATACAATATCCAAGCAACTTTCTTTTCAGTGGGCGAAAATGCAAAAAAGTTTCCGGAAGTAATGGACCGCATTGTTTCTGAGGGACATTCAATAGGCAACCACACGTATAATCATATCAAAGGTTGGACATCCCCCATAGAAGAATACATTGAAAATGTAGAGAAATGCCAACTGCAATTATTGAATCACGACAATTGCAATTTATTTCGCCCCCCTTACGGGAGGATTACAAAAAAACAAGGACGTTCTATTCTTGATTTGGGTTTTAAAATTATTATGTGGGATATTTTAAGTTACGATTACGACAAAAATCTCAATTGCAACGATAGCTTAATGAGCATTTCTAAAAGAACGAGAAATGGAAGTATCATTGTATTCCATGATAGTTTAAAGGCCCAAGCACAACTACATCAAATCTTACCAAAATATATTGAAAACATGTTGGCGAGAGGATTTCAATTTAAACCTATAATTTAATGTTTGTAAATATTTTAATTGTTTTAGTTTCATTGTATTTGCTGGTTCAAATTTGGCAAACACTTTCCTTGTTTAAATACCAAGTTTATTCTCACTACGATAAATATTTGGGTGAAAAAGATCAATGGCCTGCAATTTCTCATAATTTACCTGAAATCAGCATTTGGGTAGCCTGCAGAAATGAAGAAAAAAACATTGTGCAATGTTTAACATCGCTCACCAATTTAAAATACCCCCAAGAAAAAATTCAAATCCTCGTTGGAAATGATCAAAGTACCGACAAAACCAAGGATTTGGTATTGGCATTTATTGAATCATACGTTTCAGACACATCTGAATATAGCGAAAAAAAAGCACAAATACAACTAATTGATATTGTAGACGATGACTCTGGATTAAAAGCAAAAGCCAGAGTGATGGCGCAATTAGACAAATTTGCAACTGGCGATTTTTATTTAATTACCGATGCCGATGTGGAAGTCAATCCGAATTGGGCCTTGGGCTTATTAGGAAGCTTTTCAACTGAAATGGGCGTAGCCAGTGGCACCACCATGGTAAAAAGCGATGGTGTTTGGGGATGGCTCCAAGAAATTGACTGGGCCTATTTTATGGGTTTGTTAAACCTCATTTCATTTTCAGGCATTCCAGCAACAGCAGTTGGAAACAACATGATTATGAAAAAGGAAGCGTATTGGGAAACAGGTGGATACGGGAAAATACAATTTTCAATTACCGAAGACTACAAACTGTATTCAGAAATTTGCAAAAAAGGATGGAAATGGAATAATGTAATGAGTCCTGAAGTCTTGGCCTTTTCTGATAAGATTGAAGGATTTATACCCCTATTACACCAACGCAAGCGATGGCTTAGTGGAGGCAAGGAATTGCCATGGTATTGGTGGTTATTATTTGGAATCTATGGCTTGTTTTATTTTGTGATGCCAATTTTATTGGTTTTCAACGTAAAATTGGCACTGCTTTTTTGGTTTGTTAAATTCTCCTTACAAACCATACAAATCAATAAAATTTATGCTCTTTTAGGTCAAACAAGTCAATCACTACCAAAGCATATTTTATATGAATTTTATATGTTTTTAATCACCATTGGAACTACAATCTTCTTTTTCATGCCTGCTAAAACAATCTGGAAAGAAAGAAAATATTAATTTATTTGTAATTATTCTAAATAAAATTTAATTTTGCGCTTAATTAGAATCAATCTAAATAAAAATGCTTAGAAATATTATCGTTGGTGGACTTTGTGGAATAATAGGAATTGTAAAAAGTCAGTCTCTAAATGACACATCTAAAAATCACATTGAATATTTGGCAGAAATATCGTTGGTAGGTCAACAAAACAAAAGAGATGTGCTGCCATCTCCAGAAATTGTAGGAACCAAAATCAATGCCGGTAAAAAAAATGCCGTCATTGTGCTCGATAATTTAAATACCATTGTAGTGAATAACAATATGCGCCAAATTTTGGCAAAAGTTCCTGGAATGCATATTTGGGAAAGCGATGGATCTGGCATTCAAATTGGAATTTCAACCCGCGGATTAAGCCCCAATAGAAGTTGGGAATTCAACATTCGTCAAAATAGTGCCGACATTGCTGCCGACCCATATGGCTATCCTGAAGCTTATTACAATCCACCAATGCAAGCAATTCAACGCATCCAAATCATTAAAGGTGCAGGAGCATTGCAATTTGGTCCTCAATTCGGTGGCATGATCAATTATATCATGCGTGATGGTAAATCTGAATCGAAACCTATCTCTATTCAAACGGCCCAAACCATTGGTAGTTTTGGGTTATATAACAATTTCTTGGCTGTAAGTGGAAGGAAAAATAACTTCTACTATTATGCATTTTATGATAGACGTTCGGCAGAAGGATATAGAAAAAACAGTGCTTACAATACCCAAACATTGTATTTTTCTGGGGGATATCAAATTTCCAATAAAATAGATATTGCATTCGATTTTACCAATTACGATATGCTCAGTCAGCAGCCAGGTGGTTTAACAGATGCAGATATGGCTGGAGATATTACAAAAAGCACGAGATTTAGAAATTGGTTTTCAACTCCTTGGCTTACTGGAAATATTAAATTCAATTGGAAAATAAACAACAACCAGTTATTACAAATCATGGCATTTGGCATGGATGCGGATCGTAAAAGTGTAGGTTTTACGAAATCGATAGACATACCAGATACCATTAAAATAAAAACCCTTCAATATGCACCAAGAGAATTGGCCATAGATAAATACCATAATAGGGGAATTGAGGCAAGTTATTTACTTAACTATTATATAGCCAATCAAAAACAAACATTCACCGCAGGGATTCGCTATTTCACCAGTTTTACTGAACGATTTCAAAAAGGCGTTGGAAGCTCAGGAACCGATCAAAACTTCACCACTGATTTTGTTTTCCCTGGTGAATTTAACTTCAATACAAAAAATTACAGCGTTTTTGCTGAACAAGTTTTTAGAGTTTCAAAAAAGTTATTACTTATTCCTGGTGCTCGATTTGAATATATACATTCTATAGCCTCTGGGAGAGCTGGTTTTCTTGCCGGTGGTTCGGAAATCAATATTATTGCACCTGCTCAAACTAGGATTTTTTTTATTGGGGGATTTGGACTTGAATATCACTTTTCAAATGGATTAGAAATGTATGGAAATATCAATCAAGCATACAGACCTATATTATTTTCAGATATGCAAGCTGTTCCTGGAACAGAAGTAATAGATGCCAATTTGAAAGATGCTTCAGGAATTAATTCAGATATTGGAATTAGGGGTCTCATTGGAAAGTGGTTTTATTTAGATGCAAGTGTTTTTGCATTACAGTATAACAACAGAGCGGGAAGACTTTCTCTGTACGATGCAAACAATGTTGCATATACCCTAAAAACAAACGTTGGCAATAGTTTCACAGCCGGCATAGAAGCTTTAATTGAAATTGACCCAATGGCCCATACTTCGTTCAAGAAGAAATTTAAAATGCCTTTATTTGTTTCGTATTCATTTAATGACGCCCGTTATCAAGACTTTAATTTGACTGTGAAAAATGGAGCTGGGTTGAATGAAACTAAAAACATCAAAAACAACTACATCGAAAATGCACCTAGAAATATCCTACGAACTGGAATTAATTTTGGATATTTGGATGATAAAACAAATCAAGAATTATTTAACATCGGATTCCAATACAGCTTTGTAGGTCAAACGTTTAATGATGCTTTGAATACAGTTGAAATTTCAGGAAACGCACAAAACGGACTTATTCCTGAATATTCAATTTGCGATTTAAATTTAAAGGTGAACCTTAAAAAAGACATTTCCATAAAAATAGCAGTTAATAATTTAGCCAATGAGAAATATTTCACTCGTAGAGCGGGTGGATACCCTGGCCCTGGTGTGATGCCATCAGATGGAAGAGCCATATTGTTTACTTTGGATGTAAAAATATAACACACAATCCATCATTAAAGCATCACAACAATTTGTGATGCTTTAATAATTCATTTTTCCAATGACCTGGTTTAATATGAATTTCAGCATTCAAATCAGCCATAATACTATAAATACCAAAATAGGTACGATTCACATACAAAGCATGTTTGCTTCCTCTTGGTTGTGTTGGTTTTCTAACCTCGGGAATTTGATAAATTTCATCTCCAATCGCATAAATTTCATCTAAATATTCATAGGTAAAATGGAATTTATCCGTTTTAAATGGCGTACTCAAAAGGTTGGTCATTTTAACAAATGCGTCCGTCAATTCATCTACGATTTCTTGATTATCTCCCGGGAAAATGATTTCAATTTCCTTCATTAATTTTGCAATTAATTCAGGATTTTCTTGAACCTCTGTGAGCAACAATGGGAAATAGCTGTAGTAGAAATCAGGTGGCACCTCTTTTATACAACCAAAATCTATAACCCCCACTTTCCCTTCAGCTGTAAATAAAAAGTTACCAGGGTGAGGGTCTGCATGAATTGATTTTAAAGTATGCAATTGAAATTCATAGAAATCCCATAAAGCCTGAGCAAATTTATTTTTTTCTTCTTGGGTTGGATTTGTTTGCAAATATTCCTTCAAATGAAGACCCTCTAAATAATCCATTACCAAAACCTTTTCGGCACTTAGTTCTTTGTAATATTTTGGGAAAACGACATTCTCAATATGTGCACACGAATCAGCAATTTCAGCACCACGGGTTAATTCCAAATGGTAATTGGTTTCTTCAATGAGTTTATCTTCCACTTCTTGAAAATACTTTTTCATTTCTTTTTCAGACAAGCCAAACATTGCATTTGCAATTGGCTTAACCATTTTCAAATCGCTTTTTATAGAATCAGAAACACCTGGATATTGAATTTTTACAGCGTATTGGTGACCATCTTTTTTTGCCAAATGTACCTGCCCTATAGAAGCTGCTGCCAAAGATTTTGCTTGAAACTCATCAAACACATCGTAGGGCGACTTGCCAATAGCATTTGTAAAAGCTTTGATAACCAAAGGTGGCGACATTGGCGGAGCCGAATATTGAGAAAGTGCAAACTTTTCAGTGTAGGCACGAGGAAGGATATTTTTATCCATACTCAACATTTGAGCTACTTTGAGCGCACTACCCTTTAAATTGCTTAACGAATCATAGATATCTTCAGCGTTCGACTCGTGCAGATCTGTTTTATCTGAATTACCAGTAATGCTTTTTTTTGCGTAATATTTTAGGTAATTGCCTCCAATTTTAGCACCGGTTCCGACTAATTTGACAGCTCTTTCGAATTTAGAACTCGGTATTTTATCTTGGGTTTTCATTTGATGTTAGAAAACAAAAACTTTCCAAAATCAAAAGCAGTAGATAATGAGTTATTGGCAATCAATTGAAAACTTAAAGCAAATGATTTTTCAATACATGCATCCGTTTTTTCAAATCCTTGGCTCGTATCTTTCAACCAAAAATGAAATACAAAAGATAGGTTTGTAAACAAAGCATGATACATGCCTTTTTCAAGCAAATTATCAACTTGCTGCACTCCTATCCCTTTATTTTCAAACTCCAAGGATTCTAAATAACTAAAAAATGATTTTTTCAATCCTTTCATAGAAGACAAATGTTCGAGTGGATTGCTCCAATCTTTGTATTTCAATAACAAATAGCTTCTGTAGTTCTTAAGATTTTCAACAAATGCATAAACCGTAGAAAGTAATTTTTCATTGCTTGAGCATTCTGCATAATATTCTAGGGCTTGTACTTTATGAAGCGAATCTGTCCAAATTTGACTCAATATCTGCGATTCAAGTGAATTGAAATCTGCGAATTCGTTGTAAAAATCGGATTCATTCATTTCCATTGTTTCGCAAAACGCAAAAACACTCACTGGCATTTTCCCACTTCTATTGTAATGCAAAATGTAATTTTCTATTATCTTTGCTTTCATATTAGATTTATCTTTAAAATGAACATTTAAAGTATCTAAAAGTTTTATAATTTTACACAAATCAATACTTAATTTGCAACTGCAAAAATGACAATCCTTCAAAGTGATTATAATACTCAAAGAGAACATTTGAGAATTGCAGAATATGGCCGCCATATTCAGGAATATGTTGCACATATTCAATCAATTGCCGACAAAGATAAGCGCACACAATGGGTTCACAATTTGGTGAACATTATGGCCACTTTAAATCCTGAAATTAAACTTCAAGTCAACTACAAAGAGATTTTGTGGGGACATATTTTCCAAATTGGACAATATCAATTGGATGTTGATTCTCCATACCCAACTCCTACTCCGGAGATAAAATCAAAAAAACCGGGAACCATTGGTTATCCTACTACCAATATTCGTTTTAGATTTTATGGCCGCAACCTACAAATGATGGTTGATAAAGTTTCAGAAATGCAAGACCCTGAATTGCGCCAGGAAATGGTGAATTTAATTGCTTCCTTCATGTACAACAGTTGCAAAATTTGGAACAATGAAAATCTAAGCAATGAGGTAATAGCAGAACATTTGAAAATATTATCTAAGGGGCAATTGCAACTTGAGGGTTCTGAAATTACGGTATCTGTGGATGCGAGTAATTTCCAACCGAAAAAATTCTTCAAAAACAATAACAATAATACTGGAGGATTTAATCGCAACAAGAACAACAACAATAGTAACAACAATAAGAAAAATCAAACCCGCGGTAAAAATTATCGTAGATTTTAAAATTCATGGCAGTATTTGAAATTGAAGGTGGCCACAAATTAAAAGGGGAAATTATTCCTCAAGGAGCTAAAAATGAAGCTCTACAAGTAATTTGTGCGGTTTTACTTACCTCGGAGGAAGTAATTATCGATAATATTCCTGAAATAAGAGATGTTCTTAAATTGATTGAACTTCTCCAGAATTTAGGAGTAAAAACGAATCGACTTGAAAGGGGTAAATTCTCTTTCAAAGCGGATAACGTAAATTTAGAATTCTTAGACAGTGCCGAATTCAAAAAGCAAGGTGCGGCATTGCGTGGCTCAATTATGATTGTTGGCCCTCTCCTAGCGCGCTTTGGCAAAGGCTATATTCCAAGTCCTGGTGGCGATAAAATTGGCCGCAGACGTTTGGATACTCATTTTGAGGGATTTATCAACCTAGGTGCCAAGTTTGAATATATTGCAGATCAAACTTTTTACAGGGTTCAAGCAGAAAAACTTAAAGGATGCTTCATGCATTTGGATGAAGCCTCTGTTACTGGAACTGCAAATATTTTAATGGCAGCAGTGCTTGCTGACGGTGAAACAACCATATACAATGCTGCCTGCGAACCTTATCTTCAACAATTATGCACCATGTTGAACTCAATGGGAGCAAAAATTGAAGGCATTGGCTCAAATAAACTCATCATACAAGGAGTAACATCTATGAACGGTTGTGTCCACAGATGTTTGCCAGATATGATTGAAATTGGTTCATTCATTGGAATGGCTGCCATCACCCAAAGTGAAATAACCCTTAAAAATTGCAGGGTTGATATGTTGGGAATCATTCCCAAAACATTTGAACGTTTGGGCATCAAATTAGAAATTCGAGGCGACGATATTTACATCCCTGAAAATGAACACTACGAAATAGATAGTTTCATTGATGGATCAATTTTAACTATTTCCGATCAAATTTGGCCTGGTTTTACTCCAGATCTTATATCCATCGCTTTGGTTACAGCTACTCAAGCCAGAGGAACTGTTTTAATCCATCAAAAAATGTTCGAGAGTAGATTGTTTTTCGTAGACAATTTGATTGATATGGGAGCCCAAATTATACTTTGTGACCCTCATAGAGCTACCGTAATTGGACTAGACAGAAGAACCAAACTCAAAGGAATTACAATGTCGTCTCCCGACATTAGAGCCGGTGTAGCTTTGTTGATTGCCGCCATGAGTGCTAAAGGGAAAAGCACCATTCGCAATATTGAACAAATTGACAGGGGTTATGAGCGAATTGAGGAAAGATTGAATGCCTTAGGTGCTAAAATTACTAGAATAGATTAAGTAATGTTTCAATTTAATTTTTCATCTGGATCATTTGGAAACAACCCGAATGATGGTCAAAATGCGGCTAAAAACATCAAACAGATTCAAATTGCCAAATTGAAAAAATGGATAATCAGGCAATTATACACTGGATTTTTCATTTGGCTTTTTAAAGATAAATCTTGGATTGATACTGTTACCTATATCTGGATATTTTTTGCATCCATAAACCTATTGGGTATCATTTTCGTATACCGTTTCATGAATAAAGTTTCTGCTAACTTTCAACCACCTGACAATTCAGGACCAAGCAAGATTAACAACAAAAATGACGATGGCGATTTTGTTGATGTTGAAGTAATTGAATAATTAGGGCAATACCGAACTAATACCAAAATACATATTCATACCAGAATGTGATTTTGTATCTAGCGACTTAAGCATATTGTCTGTTCCTACAAAAATAGGTCCTACCCTTACAAATGCACCAAATCCAAACTGACTGTAATTGTCGTATATAGAAATTGGGGTAGAAATTTCGAACCATTTTGTTTCAATTCTAGGGACAACCACCAAACTACTATTCCCTAAAATAATATTTTGTTGCACAGAGGCCAATCGCTGTTGCCAATGCGCCGCAATATTAATGTAATTAACCAACTGAAAATCCGTTTGTAATTGAATGGTTGTAGGCAAATCTATCACAGCATCTTCTTCAATAGATTTATATACGCCTTTTTGTTTTGCAAATTCAGTTACGTAATTAAAAACACCAGATGAACCCTGGGTAACTGCATACAAAAAAGCTGGATCTTGCATGTTTAATGTTACTGGAGTTGATGTTGTAATTGAATATCCTGTTGTTTTTGACGGATAACTAATATGGCCTAAGTCTAAAACCGCACCTGCTATTTTCCACTTGTAATTTTTAGTATGCAGTTTTTTCTTTTTATTTTGAAGGACATCATTTTCTCCAACTTCAATGGCAAATCCTAAATCAAGCCCATAACCAAATCCAGAAATTTTATTCAAATTGGGCATACTTCCAAATATTACCCCTTTTAATATTTGACTCAAAAAATCAAAATTCGTGTAGGTTACTTTAATATCTGAAGAATTCAAACGGATTGAATCGTGTCCAAATGCCTGAAGTTTAGCTCCATTGTTATGAATATTAAAACTACCTAAACCCAACAGTAATTTCCCTGTTGTACCCATGCTAAATCTCATGTCGCGGTTATTCACAAAACAATATGAAAGAGAAGCGGAAACTTCCTGAAAAGAGTTTGCTTTTAAATCAAAAGTATGGTTAATGGCATCTAATATTTGATAATTAGATCCTGAATCCAATAATGATTTAGCCCAACCTACAATTTCAGGATCAACGTTTGAAATATTTACGAAGTTCCTAGTACGCGTTGCGGTTGCCCAAACCAAATTCTCACCATAACGCGTTGCAAACGAAGGTCCTCTGTATTCCAATTCTATGTTTGCCCACATATTTTGACCCGACTGGCTCCCTTTTATCCAACTCGATTGCCAATCGATATTTCCTGAACTATTTTTATATTTTTGATCAACCTTATTGGTAATAAGTTCACCAAAAGTAAACGGCGTTTCTAACCTGAGATAATTGTTGTTGATATTAAACCCAATTGATGAAAAATTAGAGTACCGTTTAAATGGCATATTTGCCAACGAGGCAGGATTGGTATATACCGAATGAACCCCTGCATAGTTGCTATTTTGCAATCCAAAAAACGTTTGACTCAAAACGAATTTTACATTAAACAATAACAAAGCACCTAAAACAAGTTTTTTCATATAGCAAAGTTAGTTGATGAATCAACAAAAAAAAGGACCTCCAAATGGAAGTCCTTTTTAATATACAGTGTAGTTAAATAATCTTACTTAACAATAAATTTAGAAGATTTGGTACCTGCAGCAGTTTCAATAGTTACTGTGTAAATACCAGTAGACAAGCTGCTAGTAGCCAATGGTAATTCATTCAAACCCGCATTCATTGCTTTGGTAGAAGTAGCCAATACTACACGGCCATTCATATCATAAACTTTAGCGCTAACCATAGATGCAGACTTCAAGTTAACAACTGCAATAGCATTGTTATTTGTAGAAGCAGGGTTAGGATAAACAACCAAACCAATATTCGAATTCAATAATTCTTTGGTAGATAAATTATCGCAAGTAATACTAATGTCTGCATTCATCATATACGCAGAATTATAAATGGTTGTAGGGACATATCCTTGCCAAATACTCACTTTTGCACCAGGCAACAAATCAGAACGTGTCCAAAATGTATTGTTTATCTTGTATGGTGTAGTTAAATTATCGTGTTTGATGTTAGCGAAATAATCGATGTAAAGACCAAATCCGTTGGTTTTCTTGGTATAATTTGCATTTGACCAATCTAATATAGTATCATTCAATTGTGCTGGAATCATTGGTTTGAAATTCATTGAATAAGCAATTACATTACTAGTAACTGCAAGGCCGTTTGTAGACAATGAATTGAAGTTTGGAGTCAACGTAATCGTACTAACAAAATAATTTCCAGCTGAAACATTAAACGAATCACGAGAAGAAGCGGTTAACAAAATTGTATCTGTTTTCAACGCAGATTTGTTGGTAGCTCTGTAAGGAACAAAAGTTGTTCCTTTAGGTACACCATAATAGTAGCTGGTTTTCAACGGATCATTTGTGAAACTGTAGGCAGTTATATTCATACCTGATGCGTCGTAATACTGAACGAATAAAGTATCAACAACATCTACCATTTTGCCACCAACATTTACTTTATTTACATTTCTTAAATACGCTTTAGTAAATCTGAGAGTATCAACATGGTATGGGTTAAACTTGGTTAAAACTGTGTTTTGAGCGTCCATGAAAGTAGTATCTTTCGGATCGAATGCACCACCAATACCATGAAATTTGATATTTGATTTTCCACCTGTAGTGTAAACTACACAAGCATTGCTATCTGGAGCTATCCACCACAAAGTTTGTTTGCTTGAGTTAGAGGTAGAATTAGAATATGCAGCAACATAATTGTAAGTTTCAGAAGTACCAGCACGACGGCTAATTTTAGATGATGTAGCGCGTGCAGGAGCGATTGCGCGAATTCCTTGATCTTTAACGATAGGTTGTCCCAAAATTTGAGCATTTGCAGACATCGCCGCCAACACCGTGAAACCTAAAAATAGTAATTTTTTCATTTCTATATGTTTTTTGAATGTTATAATTAAAGCAAATATAATGGATTTGATTAAAAATTCATGCATAGCATGTGTAACTTTTTATAATTTATTACGCAATTATTACAATTAAATATCCCCCAAAATAGGACGTAATACAACCTCTTCCATCACTGTGGTTTGATTAATTGACCAAGCAGCAAACAAAGAATCTGCTACATCCATCGGTTTCATGAATCTTGATTCAGGCAAATCAACACCAGCCCAAGAATCGGTAAGTGTTGCACCCGGCATGATCGATGTTACTCTTATTCCTTTATCAAGTCCCTCCAATCTTAAGCTTTTAGAAAAACCAAGCAATGCAAACTTTGAAATTGAATAACTTCCACCAGCGGCATACGCTGTAAAACTTGCAATGCTGCACATATTAAACACATGCGACCTAGCATTTTCTGTGAATGAATTCCACAAAAATTTAGATACCCAATAGGCAGAAAATAAATTGGTGTTCATCATTTTTACCAACTGAGAAGAATCTTCCTCCATCATTTTGCCCCCTAGAAATACACCTGCGTTATTTACCAAGACATCCACTTTTGAATATTCGCTTAAAATTGCATCAGCAAATAATTTACACTGATTTTCAACAGATAAATCTGCAGCAAAAAAAGAACATTTGCATTGAAAATCATGCTCAAGTTCTCTTTGTAATTCTATTAATGTATTAGGGTTGGTTCCTCCAATAAATAAATCAAATCCGTTTGAAGCAAACTTAATTGCAATTGAACGACCTATTCCTCTGGAAGCCCCAGTAATTACTGCAACTGGTTTAGACATGGCACAAAGTTGGATAATTATTATCCAATTACCAAAGAAAGATTAATCTTCTTCAGGCTCTTCTTTTGGCGCATCCTCTTCAGGCTCTTCTTCAGACTCCTCTGCTTCGGCATCTTTTCCAAGAGGTCGAATCATTGCGTCTAAATCATCTTCTGTAAGGATTTCTTTTGCCTTGGCACTCAATTTCACCAAATAAATTCTCTCTTCTGTTTCCAATCTCACTGCGGTTACAATTTCGCCTTTTGAATTTGGGAAACGGATAGTTTTCCCAGCAATTCCATGTGGGTATGTTTCGTTAAATAACTCCAATAATTCTGGGGTTAATTTAGCATAATCCGTAACAACTTTTAGTTTATCCATATACTTAAATTCGAGTGTAAATTTAATAATCCAAACCAAACGAAGTATTTTGGTTTATTAACATTTTTTCAAATAGTATTTTTTTTAGTGCAATACTTTTTAAGACAAAGAAATACAACAATTTAGCATGAAACCGAGAAATGAAATTATAAAGAATTGGAATAAAAAAGTCAATAATTACCAATTTATCCATTCATACTCACCAAGAATTCTGTATTGTCTTTGGTGTTGTGCATGTATTTCAGGAATGTATTCATCGCTTCTTCAGCATTCATGTCCGATAAATGATTTCTCAATACCCACATTCTTTGCAACGAAACTTTGTCAATTAATAGGTCTTCTCTTCTAGTACTTGATGCCAATATATCGATAGCTGGGAAAATACGTTTGTTTGATAATTTACGATCTAATTGTAATTCCATATTACCTGTACCTTTAAATTCTTCAAAAATAACCTCATCCATTTTAGATCCAGTATCGGTTAAGGCTGTTGCAATAATTGTTAAAGATCCTCCGTTTTCAATATTTCTTGCTGCACCAAAGAACCGCTTAGGTTTATGTAGTGCGTTTGCATCAACACCACCCGACAATATTTTACCAGAGGCAGGTTGAACCGTATTGTAAGCCCTAGCCAAACGGGTGATTGAATCTAACAGAATTACCACATCGTGGCCACATTCTACCAATCTTTTTGCCTTTTCTAAAACCATGTTCGATAACTTCACATGCTTATCAGCTGGTTCATCAAATGTACTGGCAACAACTTCTGCCCTTACACTTCTTGCCATGTCGGTTACCTCTTCAGGCCGTTCGTCAATGAGCAATATAATCATATACACTTCAGGATGATTAGCCGCAATTGCATTTGCAATTCCTTTTAATAACCAAGTCTTACCAGTTTTGGGCTGTGCTACAATCAATCCACGTTGACCTTTACCAATTGGAGAAACCATATCGATAATTCTGTTTGGATAGTTTTTAGGATTATCGCACAAATTCAATTTTTCGTCAGGGAATAAAGGGGTTAAATGCTCAAATGCTACCCTATCTCTTACTTCTTCAGGTGTTTTGCCATTTACTGACTCTATTTTTACCAAACAAAAGTATTTTTCATTGTCTTTTGGGGGACGTATGCTACCGCGAATGGTATCACCCACCTTCAAACCATTTTGCTTAATCAAATATCCTGGAACATATACATCATCAGGAGATGCCACATAGTTATAATCAGGGGATCTTAAAAACCCATACCCATCTGGTACAGTTTCCAAAACACCTTGTGTTACAACAATGCCATCCATTTCCATCAACTGAGCCAAAATTTCGCGTTTGCGTTTTTCGTCTTCTGTTTCCTGTGGTTTTTGGCGTTCTACGTGATCTGGATTTACATTAAAATTTGTTTCTGAAGCTACTTCTGTATTTCCCTCTGCAGAAACTTTTGCATTTTGATTTGCATTGTTTCTGTTGTTCGGGTTTCTAGGATGATTTGGGTGACTTGGGTGATTGGGATTATTACTCAAACGCGGATTAGGCGCTTGATTGTTCCTTTGATTGTTATTTCTAGTAACTTCACTCTGATTTTCTGGAACAGGCAAATTTGCAGAAATGGCTGGCTCACTGACAACCTGATTAGATTCTGTTGGGCCATTTTTGAATCCTTTATTTTTGCGTTCTCTAAAATTGCGTTTTTCACGGTCATCAGAATCAAATGCAACTGATTTTACAACTGGAATTCCAATAGTTTCCTGAACATCCACTTTCGTTTCAGTAGTTTCCTGAACTTCTAAGTTTGCCTCAAATGATTCAATCAAAGGTTCAGTTGAAGACAATTCATTTTTTACAGGAACACGTTTGCGTTTAGCCGCACTTTCCTCTGCAACCGCAGTATTTATGTCAGAATTTGAAGTATTAGATTCAGATTGATTTGCAATTTTTTCAATTGCAGCAATAATTTCAGGTTTTTTTAACTTTTCAGTCCCTTGAACTTCCAATGCAGTAGCCATTGTACGCAGCTCTGCTACACTCATTTTACCGAGATCCGGTGTATTTGCCATATCTTGTGATAACGAAAAAAATAATTTTAAATGTTTATGAATTTGTTAATACCTATAGAAAGGTAAAAAGCTTAAAGGCGAACCTTATTGCTCCTCAATTCGAGTGCAATAATAACTGATTATTCACTTACAACAAAATTATTTGCATTTTTTGCAAATCTTTATTGATTAAAACTCATAATTATGTCACAATTTGAATCAATCGTATTGCTCAAAGAAATATTGCTTGCGGTTGTAACCCATTTCTTTCAATCTGTTACGGGTTTCTGCGCACATATCTTTCCACCCACAGACAAAGATTCTCGCCTCTCCTATTTCCCTCAAAATATCTGAATAAAATTCATGCACGTAACCGTAATTTTCAAATGCTGATTCTTGACTCAAAACAGGAATAAAATGAAACTTTGAATTTTGGACCATCAACGATTCCCATTCTTTTATATACAAAATATCGTTTAGTTTACGGTTACCAAATATCAAATAGACTTCCTGAGAACCCAATGATAAGGCTTTATGAATCATACTTCGAAAAGGAGCAATACCAGTGCCGGTACAAACGAATACCAATGGAAAATTTAAATGCGCATCGTATAGAACAAACTCCCCTTTCGGTTCTGAAATTTCAAGCATATTTCCAACAACTTGTTGAAATAACCAAGGAGTAAAAACACCGTTTTCATTGAGGGCAACACATAATTCAATTTTGTTTGAATCTGTAATTTCAGAAGAAATTGAATAACTTCGGGTATTATTAAATTCCGGCAACGTTGGATGAAAAATCTGAATAAATTGACCAGGTACAAATTCAATTACACTGCCATCTAAAGTTGATAATTCAAAACGTTTTACACGGAATGATTCATCGATGATATTTGTAATTTCCACTTGCATCATGCAAAAATACGAACAGCAAAGCTTATTTTCGCTTAATGAATTTAAAAATCGTTTTGTTAATCGCTCTCGGAGGTAGTATTGGTGCTACTTTAAGGGGTTTGATTAATAAAATATTGCCATTTCAATCGTTCCAATTTTCTTACGGCACTTTTAGTATCAATTTATTGGGCTGTTTGCTTATTGGGATTTTGTGGTCTAAGTTAGATTCGGATTTAAGCAAATCATTCTGGATCACCGGCGTTTTGGGTGGTTTTACTACCTTCTCTGGTTTTGGATTAGAAATGCTTCGCTATCTAGAAGCCAAGGAATTTGGACTTATGTTTGGTTATGCAATTATGTCGGTTATTTTAGGGGTATTTATGGTATGGGTAGGACAAAGAATAGCTTAGTTTTTATAATTTTATTGGGAAGTTTTCTGATTGGCAAAGCAAATCAAATATTGATTCCCATGGATGAATCTCAAAAAAACCATTTGAAATCTTATGGTATTGCATTTTGGTTGCTCGACAAACAGAAAACCGAAGTTACTTGGTTACTCAATTATCGGGGGGGAAGCTTTATGTCGCCCTATACCCCATCCCTCGAAACTGAATGTAAAACCAGAGGAATATCTTTCGATGTTATTTCAAATGCAGAGGCGAATGGCATTGAATCAACCATTGCCGACCCTTCCATCAATATGAACATGGTGAAATTGTTAAACGCGCCGAAAATTGCAGTTTATTCACCGAAAACCAAACAACCTTGGGATGATGCCGTAACAATGGTGCTCACATATGCAGAAATTCCATATACCGTTGTTTTTGATGATGAAGTATTGGCAGGGAAACTATCTGAATATGATTGGATTCACCTTCACCATGAAGACTTTACAGGTCAATTTGGCAAGTTCTTTTCTTCCTATGCCAATGCACCGTGGTATCAAGCTGAGGTTTCAGAAGGAGAAGCAACAGCTAAAAAACATGGCTTTAACTCAGTGCGTGAACTTAAAAAGAATGTTGCCCTAAAAATCCGGGATTTTTGTTTGGGTGGTGGATTTTTATTTGCCATGTGCAGTGCAACGGACACCTACGACATTGCACTAGCAGCACAAAACACCGATATCTGTGAAGTAATGTTCGATGGAACACCCTCAGAACCGAATGCCCAACAGAAATTAGACTATGCGCAGTGCTTTGCATTTAAAAACTTTCTGCTAGAAAACGACCCCTATATTTATGAATACAGCAATATCGATGTGAATCCTAACCCAGTTTTAAGAGGGGTAAACGAAGAAACCGATTTGTTTACTTTGTTTGATTATTCCGCAAAGTGGGATTTGATTCCGAGTATTTTATGTCAAAACCATACTCGAACAATCAAAGGATTCATGGGACAAACAACGGCATTCCACAAGGAATTGGTAAAAAGTGATGTTCTCGTTATGGGCGAAAACGCCCTTATCAAAGAGGCGAGATATATTCATGGAACTATGGGAAAAGGAACTTGGACATTTTACAGTGGTCACGATCCAGAAGACTATCAGCACATGGTTGGTGAACAACCTACGGATTTGAATTTACATCCCAATAGTCCGGGATACAGGCTTATTTTAAATAACATATTGTTTCCATCGGCACAGAAGAACAAACAAAAAACCTAATGAGTGCATTCAAAGAAAAGAGTATTCGGGCATTACCCTTTGCTTTGATTTTTGGGTTGGCTGTCTTTCTGCGATTTTTCAAAATTGACCAGTTTCAATTTGACAGCGATGAATTAAGTGCAATTTTCAGAGCTCAGAACGCAATAAATTGGCATCAACATGTATTCAATGGAATTATGGTTGATGGTCATCCCGCAGGAGTTCAAACCTTTATTTGGCTTTGGGTCAAACAATTTTCATCAAATCCATTGCCATTGAAAATCATAGCTGCACTTTTTGGATTGGCAAATGTGCTATTGACATTCATTATTACAAAAAAAGTATTCGGATTAAAACCAGCCTATTTTGCAATGCTTTGTATGTCGGTATTGTGGTGGGAAGTGGACTTATCTTTATGGGTTAGGCCGTATGTTTTTGGCCAGTTTTTCACCCTCGCTGCGCTTTGGCAATTGGACATTTCCAATAAGGAAGCATTTAATCATCGTAGAAACTGGATTTTAATTTCCATTTTTTCAGCAGGAGCATTTTACACCCATCATTTTGCAACGTTAACTACTTTCATACTCATTGCATATGTCTTTTTGTTTCAACCGGCAAAAAGGAAAGATTTATTGAAAGCTTTTTGGCTATTTTGCTTTTTGGCCATTCCGCAAATTTCAATCATTGCCTCTCAATTAAAATTAGGTGGGCTGGATTGGCTAGGCAAACCTGATTCATCTTTCATTTTAAACCACATCATTTACATTTTCAATAACAGTGTAACATTTTCTCTTCTTATAGCTTACGCCTTTATAACTGGCTTATTTTATACTTTGAAACAAAAAAACAAAGCTTGGAAGTTCACCTTCGTATTCACTGTGTTATGGATAATTCCAATTTTAATTGGTTATTTTTATTCAATTAATTTCAAATCTGTATTACAAAACAATGTACTATTCTTCTCGTTTCCGTTGCTGATTATTGCCATCAGTAATGTATTCAATTCAATCAAAAGATGGCTTTATATTGCTTTGATCAGTATCATAGCATGTACGGGAATTGCCGAGATTTTCATTGTAAAACAACGGTATTCAGTGGAAATAAACGATGTTTACGCATCTCAAATAACCACTTTAAATAAACAATATAATTCACAATCTGCATTCATCTTTGACGGGCCAAATGATGTTTTTCAACACCACCAATCAAAGATTAACAAATCATTCAATCTGTTTTCTAATCCAAACATCTGGATGATGTCCAAAAGCGATTGGAACTGGAAGGACGTTTATTTGTCCCTCAAAAACATGAAGGGAAAATCTAAATTGTGGTTGATGTCGAATGCAGGCACACACCCTGCTTTGCGTCCATTGCTTTATGGTTATTTTCATCAGTGTAGTGAACCTATAGATTTAATTGGCGGACAAATAGATCAATTCAATATCGAGACATTAAATGACTCCTACTGTTTGAAAGGCAGTTACGATGACAATAAACGAGTTAGACTTATTCCTAACCAAAATCATAGTTTTGGATTTACGAGTGATTATTTTAAGGAAGGCCAAATTGATAGAAATAAATTTATTGAAAACGACATTCAGCCCAATGATTTAATTGTCATTAAAATAAACTATGATCCAATATTAGAAAATCTAAAAGTAATAACTGCCATAATCAACCACAATTTATCTTTATTTTCAAAATCAAATAAAACTGAGCAAATTGATTACCGATATACAAATTGCGATAATTTTTGGTCAGCCGGATTTTTCTCAGCATATCATGTATTGAAACTATCTGACATCCCAAATTGGAATAAAAACAGTGAACTACGTGTTACAATTGAAACTTCAAATAAAAGTATAAAAAGAATCCCGATTAGTATCTATAGATTCAGTGGTAATCCTTATCAATACGGAGTTAATTAATTGTCTCCACCAAAAACGAAAATGCCCTTGAATATTCAAGGGCATTTTTGTAAATTTATATTCGGTTACCGATAATAGATTTTATTTGAATTTTGAGGGATTTACAATTGTGAATACCCTTGAAAGGTTAAATCCAAAACGAATTCCGTATGTATCCCAAGTATCGTGAGTATTGCTAATAAACTGAGCTTCATTTAAGCCGCTACTGTTAGTAAAATGCACTTGAAAAACGTGTCCACCGGTTTCAATATCAAAACCTATAGATGCGCTATTTCTAACCAAGCCTTTGTTTGTTAAAATTGGAATCCACTCAGCATTTAACGTAGTTCGCATGGTTAGTTTCATTCTCATTCCCAAACCAAGAGCAACTTGATTAAAGGCAGCGTTATAGCTATTATAACCCATCACATAACTTGGCGAAAACTGAGCACTAAAAGTTTCATTGAATTTTCTACCAATTATAACTTGAGCAACACTTGTCAATCTTTTCGAAGAATTTACGTCTGAATAAGAAGGCCCAATTTTATTTTCGATTCCATAAAACAAAAGCAATGAAAATGGTTTTTTATTGTCTGAGGTCTGTTGAAATACGCGATACTTCAGATATCCATCTACATTTTTACTTCCAGAAACATTACTACGTCCAATACCAGCCATCAAAATTCTATTGATTCCGTATTCCCCACCAAAGCGAATTGTAGCGAAATCTAAACCAAAAGCATTGATGGGTCCGTTATTAAAAGCCCCGAATCTGTGATTCATTTTAAAATCAAAAACTCCTGGTCCCAACATTTCCAAACTTTGCAGGTTGATTACTTTAGTGGTCTTAAAAGCAAAATTCACTCTATTATCAATTGAAACTGCTGGTTCATCGCCCAATAAATCGTCATCTTGTGCAGATAATTTTAAACTTATCAAACACAATGCAAACGCAAAAGTCCATTTTAAATTGAATCTTACCATCTTCTTACAATATTAAAACCCAAACAAAATTGGCCAAAAGTATTTGGCACTTGATCTGTTACCATAAAATATGGTTCATTTAACATTCGTGAATTACTTAAACTAATTTGAAAAGCATGTTTTGGTGTAAAAACTTCTAAACCCAAACCTACAGTTGGATTCGATTTCACCGGCAAATCCATTCCAAAAGAAGTAATTTTATTTGCTTCAAGTGTAACGTTTACATGTTTGTTTAATGCCAATCGAACATAACCGCCCATTACTGGAATATCATTGTTCATATTTAAACCATCAACCAAATTCATATGAACTACGGTTGGTGTAAATCCTATGAGTAAATTAGGATGAAATGCATATGAAGCAATGAGTTGATGGGTATAGTTGATACGGTGGGTAAAATAAAATGGATTTAAATTCCAATCGCTGGTTGCCCTTCCATCAACAGCCATGTCTACTACATAGGTCAAATTAAACTTGCTAGCATAATCACCAAGCAAGGCATATTTTGCATATCCATTGAATGTTTTGTAATAACTACTTCTTCCTGCGCCAACGGTTAATTTCTTCGTAGCACCATAATCAAATCCAATTCGATTGCTGCTTAAATTGTCTACACCCCAAAGGTTATCTATTCCAGTTGAAACTTGACCAAATCTATGTGCAATACTAATTTCGAAAGAACCTTTTGGCAATACCGCCGAAGAATGACCATTGATAATGCGCAAACTTTTGGATTTAATATTTAAATCTAAAACAGGTGCATATTCTCCGAGGTCAATAAGTATAACTGACTTTAATGTATCTTGAGCTCTTAAATTTTGCAGAAATAATACTGCAATTCCTAAAATAAATAACTTTTTCATTACAAGGGACATCCTGCAGCTTTCCACGCTTCCAATTTAGACACATCGCAATTGCTCCATTTTCCGCCTTTTGGCATTGCCGAAGCCGTACCATCTTGCTTCACGGAACCTATGAATTTACCATTCAATACACAGTCTTTTACTTCAGCATAACTACCTAGTGAGATTCCTGCTGAAGGAGCCCAACCACTATGACAACCAGCGCAAGAACTATTTACCAAATTCACGATGTCTTTGGTATAAGTCATTCCCGCAGTATTGCAGGTTGATATGTATAGATCCTCTTTTTTATCGTAATAGCAACTGCCAAGAGATGCTACAATTACAAGGAATACGATACTAAATTTAATCGTTTTTACAGCCATTATTGATCCATTTTTGGATTTGAGTAATCTGACAATCAGATAATTTAGGACTGCCATAAGGTGGCATTGACACAAATCCCGATAATTGTTTAACAGAGCCCACTAACCTACCCGAAAGTGCAATAGATTTTACACCTGCAGCATTAGATAAATCAATTCTTCCCGAAGCATTTGTACCTGAATGACAACCTGTGCATTGCGACATGATTTTAGAAACTCCTGCGCTGTATGTAAAAACATTTGAATCACATCCTACAAAACAGTTGATTCCATTTTTAGCACCCGCCGCAATCCAAGTTTTGATATAGGACTTTTGTAATGAAGTCATATTTGTCCTGGGAGGCATAGATCCATCATCTATGACTTCCCATGTTTTTGAATTTGTTGGATCACCAGGCTTGATTCCTCTTCTCATGATAGAAGTATAGTTTGAAAGATCATACCCTTCAGCTCTTGTGTTTGCATCGTGACAACCAGTCATTGCGCAATTAGAAACAAAAATTGGGAGAATATCTCTTTCGAAGCAAATACTATCGCCATTGATGTATGGCAAATTTTCGTGTTTGCAAGATTCTCCAACAAAGAGGAAAGAAACAAACAATAAGGAAGAAAAGAAAAGAACTTTAACTTTATGCATCATTATTTCTTCTTTTTGGGATTCAAAGCGCAATTAACTTTGATATTGATTGTATTTGAAACCTGACTGACATTATTTTTTGGTATTTTGATACCGTAATCGGAGCATTCAATGGAGAAATTAGAAACCAAAGTAATGGTTTTTCCTTTAACTACGATATTTCCATTAACCTCAATTTCTTTGGTTACACCATGCATTTCTAGCGTACCGGCTACTTGAACATCGTAGGTACCATCGGTTGAAAATTTAACATCGGCCAAATTCTTGATTTTTCCTTTGAAAATACTGGTTGGGAAAGTTGCCGATTCCATGTAATTCTCTTGGAAGTGGGTTTGCATCAAATCTTTTTCAAATTGAAAAGAATTTATTGGCAATTTAAATTGAACAGTTCCTTTATCAGTAGAAATTGCAGCTTGGGTTTGTTTATTATCAGCTGAAAACTCTTCAAATTTGGTTTTGCTGACAAATGAAACTGAACCAGTTGAAGTGCTGTAAACTTGTGCATTGGCAAGGCCAAAAAAGAACACAGAAATCGAAAATAGGATATGTTTTTTCATGATATTTATTTTATTAAATTACAACGAGTTAAATTTATTTCAATCTCAGACAGTAAATCATCTTCAGATTCTGGTTTTGTAACACCGCTGCAATCACATTGCAATTTTACCTTATCTCCCGAAACAATCTTTGATAGTTTGTCGGCAATGCTTTCATGAAATCCAGCATTTACAACCAACCCATCGTCATTTGTTTTTAGCGTTAAAGTTTTTGCTCCTTTATTATCAGCAACACTTTCAACCTCAGCCTCAAATTGTATTGCTTTCCCTACATATTTAGTGCCAAAGATTGAATCACTTAAGTTTTTGCCATCATTGGTCAATTCAACCAAGGAAATTGTATAATCTGGCTTCCCATCACTTACATATTCAGATGGCTTATTCCATAAATAAAATCCAATTGCACCTACAGCAACTGCAATCACTACCAATACTAAAATTATTTTCTTCATATGTCTGTTATATCAAATAAAATGTGAAATTTGTAATACTATTATGTTTAACAAATTTCATAAAATCTTTTGCAAATGCAAATTATATTCTACAAATAAACGAAAATACACGTTCATTTATTTGCTGTTTTTTACATTCCAATCTTTATTGTCGCAGTCTCATATTGAAATCCATACGGCAAAAAAGATTTATGTTGCTGACACACAATTTAATTCAATTGAGTGTCTTGCCATTTATCAGGGAAATATCATTTTTACTGGAAATACAGCAGATGCAAAAATTGCATACCCAAAAGCTACAATAATAAATCACAAGGGATATTTATATCCCGGTTTTATTGACGCCCATTGCCACTTTTTGGCTCATTGCCGTGGCACTAAAGAATTAGATGTATACGGAATTGCGAATCCTGAAATCATTGGCAAAATGGCCAAGAAATTTGCGAAAAAGAATAAAAGAGATTGGGTAATTGGTAGAGGCTGGGACCAAAACCTTTGGAAAACAAAAGACTTTCCCTCAAAATTATTGTTAGACAAATATGTTTCTAAAAAACCAGTTTGCTTGAGCCGTGTAGACGGCCATGCCATTTGGGTGAATTCAAAAGCACTTGAAATATTAAAACTAAATTTAGATACCCTAATTATTGGCGGAGAAATTATCAAAGACAATCAAGGAAAAGCAACAGGTATATTTATTGATAACGCAGCAGATTGGATCAAAGATAAAATCCCTCAATTGGATGAAACAATTTTAAATCAGGCTGTTGCAAAAGAACTAAAAACATGTTATTCGAATGGTTTAACTACCTTAGATGAAGCAGGTTTAGATATGTCCGAAATTGAATATATCAATCGTTTGCAGCAAAGTGGCATCATGAAAATGCGCATTTATGCAATGATGATGTTCAATGAAAAATCAATACAAAACGCAACCAAATACCATGAATATTACGATGGAAATATGTTGAATGTGAGAAGTATGAAGTTCTATTTGGATGGTGCCTTGGGTTCTAGAGGTGCATTAATGAAGAATGACTACTGCGATAGAAATGGCCACCATGGCTTACAATTATTAGATATGAATACGTTTGACTTATGGTGTTCTCAGCTTCTTGCAAACAACTACCAAGTTTGTGTTCATGCCATTGGCGATAGTGCCAATAGTTTGGTTATTAAAAGTTTTAAGAAATACATTCCTAAGGATTTTGATGCGCGTTGGAGAATTGAACACGCACAAATTGTATCGCCAAAAGATTTGAAAACACTCAAAGAATATAGCATCATTCCGAGCGTGCAACCCACCCATGCAACTTCAGATGCCCCTTGGGCGTTGGAACGAATTTGTGTAGATTCAAACAACTTAAAGAAAAATCCTAAGTTTTACAATCCAATTGCCGGAGCTTATGCTTATAAAAATCTTCTCAATGCCGCTGGTTCAATTGCATTGGGAACAGATTTCCCTGTAGAGCAAATTTCAACATTAGCAACATTTTACGCTGCAACACAAAGAAGAGATATTGGAGGTAAATTGGTTAATTCATTTTTGCCAAAACAAGCCCTTACACCAAAACAAACTCTTTTGGGCATGACGCTTTGGGCTGCGAGATCCAACTTTGAAGATCGCAGAAAAGGAAGCCTAGAAGTGGGCAAATTGGCAGATTTTATTGAAATTGATACGGATATCATTACCGCACTTCCCCAACAACTTCAAAAAGCGAAAATCGTTAAAACCTATATAAATGGCGACTTAGTATGGCAAAAATGATACAAGTCATATTTTATTCATAAAAAACGACCTTAATTTGTACCCAATGAAAATTAGATTAATATTCATTCTTTTGCCATTGATATTGGCTTTCGGTTGTGGAAAAAAGGAAGAATCCTTAAGTCCCTCAAATAAAGAAATTGTAGAATCGGTATACGCAAGTGCCAAGATTAAGTCATATCAGCAATACAGTCAAAAAGTAAGTATCGGCGGAAAATTGTTGAATTATTTTGTTTCTGAAGGAGATCTGGTAAAAGCCGGACAACCCATTGCGCAACTTGAGAACTTTTCTCCGGAATTAACAGTAAAGAATGCCGAAATGGCATTCCAAATAGCGAAGGATAATGAAAGTCAATTACAAGAGCTTGTTTATCAATCTAGAAACGCAAATAAACAAATGATTTTTGATTCAATGAACTATGTCAAACAATTGAGATTGTTTAAAAACGACATTGGTACAAAAAACCAGTTGGATGTATTGAAATTGAAATATGAAACCAGTAATAATGCACTTTCAGGAATTATTGAGAGACTAAATTCACAAAAACACATTGTAACACGTGCAAAGGAACAAGCAAAGAACAATTTAGAAATATCAAAAAAGAACAATTCCGATTTTACCATTACCAGCTACATTGAAGGTAAAATATATTCACTGCCCTATAAAATTGGAGAGATGGTTTCTCCATTGCAAGAATTTGCTGTAATTGGAAACGACAAACAATTTATTCTAGAAATGGATATCGATGAATCAGACATATCTAAAATTAAGGTGGGACAAAAGATCATCGTAAAGTTAGAAGCCTATAAACAAACATTTGATGCAACTGTTTCTAAAATTTATCCTGCATTAGATGCAAAATCTCAATCATTTAAAATCGAAGGTAAATTTAATAAAGGAATGCCACAGTTGTATCCAGGATTAACGGCAGAAGCGAATATCATTACGAATACAAAAGGCAATGCATTGGTTATTCCCCTATCCTATTTGGTGGAAGAAAAGTATGTAATGACAAAAACGGGAAAGGTAGAAGTTGAAACGGGATTAAGAAATTTCAATTTTGTTGAAATTACAAAAGGTGTTGACAAAAACACTATTTTAATGAAACCATAAAATGGCCAATTCTATTCTGTTTGAAATTGCCAAAACCCATTTATGGGCTAGAAAAAAACAATCATCCATTGCCGCTCTTGGTGTAACCTTTGGAATAGGCACATTTATTATTTTGGTTAGTTTCATGACTGGTTTAAATGGACTTTTGGATGGACTTATTTTAAACAGAACACCCCATATTCGCATTTATAACGAAGTTGAAGTAAGCAAAGAACAACCAATTGAACAGAGCCGCGATTATAAAAATAGCATGAATGTGATTCATTCCATTAAGCCTAAAAAAAGTCAAGCGAGCATTTTAAATAACAAAGGAATTATCAATGCACTAAAAGCCGACATAAGAGTAAAAGGTGTTACCCCTCAAGTTTCTACCCGGGTTTTTTATCAATCTGGGAGCGTTTTATTAAACGGCAATCTCATTGGAATTGATGTTATAGAAGAAACTAGACTGTATAACTTCCAGCAATATATAGTGAATGGCAGTCCTTTAGAATTAAAGAGCACCGACAATGGAGTGATTTTAGGAATAGGTATTGCGCAGAAATTATCTCTTAATAAAGGCGATTATGTTCCAATGGTTACACCATCGGGAGGTATTGTTCGATTAAAAATAGTTGGGTTTTTCCAAAGTGGCTTGGCGGATATTGATAAACTTCAAAGTTATACGAATATCAAAACTGCCCAAAAAGTTGCAGGTGAAACAAGTAACTATATTACAGACATCAGTGTGAAACTTTTTGATATTGAGCAAGCCAAGCCCATGACCGACGAAATCATTCATAACAATAATATCAATGCGGTAGATATTAAAACGGCAAATGCGCAATTCGAAACGGGAACAAGTATTAGAAATTTAATTACGTATGCGGTTTCCATTACCCTTCTGATTGTAGCAGGATTTGGCATTTATAATATTTTAAACATGATGATTTATGAAAAAATGAATGACATTGCCATTTTAAAAGCCACGGGATATTCGGGTGGTGATGTAATGCGCATTTTCATTTATGAAGCACTTTTAATTGGAATAGTAGGGGGAAGTTTGGGATTGTTGCTCGGATTCGGTGTTTCATACATCATTAGTATTTCACCGTTTGAAACACAGGCCATTCCAACTGTAAAAACTTTTCCCGTGAATTTTGACGGTTTGTATTACATTATTGGGGCCGTATTTGCTGTTATTACAACATTTTTTGCAGGTTTCTTACCGGCACGAAAAGCGAGTAAAATTGATCCCGTTGAAATATTAAGAGGGCAATAACATGAATCCACTCATTAAAGTTAGCAATGTAAATAAGCATTTCCACGATCCAGTGGACATTCAAGTTTTAAAAAATATTTCACTTGAAATGAATCAGGGTGAATTTGTTTCAATTATGGGAAAATCTGGCTGTGGTAAAAGTACGTTGTTGTATATTTTAAGCACGATGGACACAGATTATACTGGAGAAATTTATTTAAACAATGAATTATTGAGTGGCTTAACTCCCAATGAATTGGCGGTAGTTAGAAACGAACATATTGGATTTGTTTTTCAATTCCATTATTTATTGCCTGAATTTTCTGTTCTTGAAAACGTGATGATGCCAGCTTTAAAATTAGGCAAGAAATCTCGCGAGGAAATTGAGCACGATGCCATTCAAAAACTAAGACTATTGGATATTATGGATCAATCCTTGAAAATGGCTTCTCAGATTTCTGGGGGACAAAAACAGCGTGTTGCTATAGCAAGGGCACTCATTAATAATCCAAGTATCATTATGGGCGATGAACCAACAGGTAATTTGGATTCAAAGAATGCACAATTGGTTTTTGATATTTTCAAACAACTCACAACAGAATTTAATACATCATTGCTCATAGTAACCCACGACCCTGATTTTGCTTCAAAAACAGACCGCATCATTGAAATGGCTGATGGTGAAATAGTAAGCAAAAAACGAGGTTGAATTACAATTATTTTTGTTCGAATTATTTGCCAAACCAAATTTAAACACTTATATTTGCAGCCCTTAAAAGGTCGGATGGCCGAGCGGCTAGGCACGGGTCTGCAAAACCCTTTACAGCGGTTCGAATCCGCTTCCGACCTCAATAAAACTAAAAAACGCCTTTTAAAAGGCGTTTTTTTTATGGTGTTTTTTACGTTGAATTAACGAAACTAGAAATAAATCAAACTGAATTATCTTTCAGTTTGAAAAATAGGAATGCCGACAACACGCCCGATCCATCGGCAATGAGATCTAACCATTCCGCGCTCCTGCCCCAGTTGAGTTTGAGCTGAACAATTTCAACAATGCCCCCAATAACAATAGCTAAAACTATAAAAACATGTTCTTTATGACGGCGAATTGCTATTGAGTCTGCGGTTGAATGGTATTTCAAATATGTGAAATGGTAAATAACATACCAAAATCCCCAAAAAATAAAATGTGCAATTTTATCCGGGTGCAACTCTTTCAGCCATTCTGGCAAAGGGCTATCCTCACTACTTTTTGGCTTTAATGTGAGATATAAAATAAAAAATCCCCACAGAACTGCGGGGATTATAGTTTGTTTTTTGAACATTCAGTTTTACTGCGAATTAAGCACCAATTAAGGCTTTGTATTCGTCAGCACTCATCAAACCATCGATTTCTGAAGGATTAGATAAATTGATTTTTACCATCCAACCGTCACCATAAGGATCAGAGTTTACTGCTTCTGGGCTATCTTCTAGTCCAGGGTTTACTTCTGAAATTTCGCCACTAACAGGCATAAATAATTCACTTACCGTTTTAACTGCTTCAACGCTACCAAACATAGCATGTGCATCTAACGTTTCACCTTCTGTAGTAATATCGATAAAAACGATATCACCCAATTCACCTTGTGCGAAATCTGTAATTCCAACAGTTGCACTGTTTCCTTCAACCAAAATCCACTCGTGATCTTTGGTATATTTTAAATTTTCTGGAAAATTCATAATCTATTTATCTTTTTGTTAGTTGTTTTTTGACCAAATAATTGACAACAAAGTTGACAATTTTTCTCTTAATTCTGTGCGTTTTACTATAAAATCTAAAAATCCATGTTCTACCAAGAATTCGCTACTTTGGAAACCTTTTGGTAAATCTCTACCAATGGTTTCTTTGATAACTCTTGGACCAGCAAACCCAATAAGTGCTTCTGGCTCTGCGATGTTGAAATCTCCCAACATAGCAAAAGATGCGGTAACTCCACCGGTAGTAGGATTTGTCATTAGCGAAATATAAGGAACACCTGCTTTGTTTAGCAATGCCAATTTCGCACTGGTTTTAGCCATTTGCATCAAAGAAAATGCAGCTTCCATCATTCGGGCTCCACCAGATTTTGAAATCATTAGGAAAGGTGTTTTTGTTTTGATAGCGTGGTCAATTGCCCTTGCAATCTTTTCACCCACCACAGACCCCATTGATCCCCCAATAAAATTAAAATCCATACAAGCCACAACCAAACCATGACCATCAATAGTACCATACGCTGTTCTCACAGCATCTTTTAATGATGTTTTTTTCTGTGCAACTACAATTCTGTCAACATAGGGTGCGGAGTCAACAAAATTCAAAGGATCTCCACTGCTTAAATTGATATCTAGTTCCGTAAATTTTTGATCATCAAATAATATTTCAAAATACTCTTTTGAACCAATACGATCATGATAACTGCAAGATGGGCAAACATATAGGTTATTCATCCAATCTTTGGTTGGGTGCACATCTTTACAACGAATACACTTTTCCCAAAGCCCATCGGGAGTTGGTTTTTTATCTTTGGTTTTTGTTAAAATTCCAGAGATGGTTCTTTTAAACCATTTTGATTCAGAACTTTCTAAACCGAATTCTTCTTCAAAGTCAGTGTTTGCCAAAGTTAATTAGTTTTAAAGTTAATTTATAGATTAGGCAATAGTAATGCTATTGTCTAAATATATATCTTGAACTGAATTCAACAAATGAATTCCTTCGTTCAAAGGTTTTTGGAATGCTTTACGTCCCAATATCAAACCTGTTCCACCAGCTCTTTTGTTTACAACAGCTGTTGTTACTGCTTCTTCAATATCACCTTGTCCTTTACTTTCACCACCACTGTTAATCAAACCAGCTCTACCCATATAGCAATTAGCCACTTGGTAACGGGTTAAATCAATTGGGTGATCAGTAGTTAATTCAGAATATACTTTTGGGTGAGTTTTGCCATGTTTTGTAGCCAAATAACCACCATTGTTAGTAGGTAATTTTTGTTTGATAATATCAGCTTGAATGGTTACACCCAAATGATTTGCTTGACCAGTTAAATCGGCACTTGCATGATAATCTACTCCGTCAACTTTAAATCCGTTATTACGGGTATAGCACCATAAAATGGTAGACATACCTAATTCGTGAGCCATTTCGAATGCTTTTGCTACTTCAACAATTTGACGTGCGCTTTCAGGACTTCCAAAATAGATGGTAGCACCAATTGCGGTTGCACCTAAGTTCCAAGCCTCTTTAATTGAACCAAACATAATTTGGTCAAATTTATTTGGGTAAGAAAGGAATTCGTTGTGGTTAATTTTAACAATAAATGGGATTTTGTGGGCGTATTTTCTAGAATTCATAGCCAACACACCGTAGGTTGATGCAACTGCATTACATCCACCTTCAATTGCCAATTTAATAATGTTTTCTGGATCAAAATATGCAGGGTTTGGTGCAAAAGAAGCACCGGCACTGTGTTCAATACCTTGATCAACTGGTAAAATACTTAAATATCCTGTGTTTGCCAATCTGCCATTGCCATAAAGGTTTTGCAAGCTTTTTAGAACTTGCGTGTTGCGGTTAGTTTGAGCAAAAACTCTGTCTACGAAATCTGATCCAGGTAAATGAATAGTTTCTTTAGAAATTGTGTTACAGGTGTGATTCAACAGGTATTCTGCCTGATCTCCTAATAAAGATTGAACATTAGATTGAGCCATTTTATAATATTTTGTTGTTAATTTGAAGCAAAAATAACCATTTTTATTGATGATTCAGATATTTGAAATACAAACACCCGAAGAAATGGCTGCCGCATTTGAAATTCGGCGCATCGTTTTTGTGATTGGACAAAATTGCGCGCCCGATGAAGAATACGACGAGCATGAAAAAAGTTGCAGGCATTTTCTTGCGAAATACCAAGGAATAAAGGCAGGAACGTGCAGAATTAGGCAAACTGACAATGGAATTAAACTTGAACGTTTTGCTGTATTAGAAAGTTATAGAGGTAAGAAAATAGGTGCTGAGTTGGTAAAAAATTGTTTAGAAAAAATAATGCCCACTCACAAAGTTATTTACCTGCATGCCCAAGAACATGCGCTTGACTTTTACAAAAAACTAGGCTTTGAGCAAGTTGGCGAAAGATTTTTCGAAGCCAATATTCCTCATTTCAAAATGACATTAAATAAATAATGCGGCCAAAGCCGCATTATTTATAACTATACATAATAAAATATTACTTCAATTTATAGAGAATCAACTCCTGTAATTTTATTCACTTTTGAAGTTGCATCCACAGAAACACGAACCATCATTTTGCCACCCAATTTTTGTATGTCTTGGAATTTGGTAACCATTGCGGTTGGGATATAAAAACAACCACAACTTTCTGAACCATTTGCAGCGAAATCAACTATTTTGTATCCTTTTAAAATTTTACAAAATTGAGTTTTCGGTGCGTTAGAAGTATTGACACCTGCAGAACCTGATGGCGCAGTAGTTCCTACTGGAGCGTTAATAGCAGCAGGGTTTCCTGGATTAACTGGCGATGAAGAAACAGCAACAGCTTGTGTTCCTCTAATTGACCCTGTAAAATCTGAAACTGAAATGGTTTTACCATTGAAACTTGTGTAATTTGAAACCAATTCAGTTGGTTTTACCATTTGTGCATTGGCCATTCCAACGAAAGCCATAATTGCAACTAAAAATATATTTTTTTTCATACTTATCTATTTAATCTTAACATTGTTATCAAATTGCATGCCAAAGTTAATTATCGATATTCTCGCCTATTTGTTGACGCCACATTGCGTTATACAAACCCTTGAATTCAATTAATTCGTCATGGGTACCATTTTCAATAATTTTTCCCTTCTCCAATACAAATATACAATCTGCATGCATAATTGTACTTAATCGATGGGCAATCATTACATTAATTCTGTTTTTTTGACCTGAAATATCTTTCAATGTTTTTGTGATTTCCTGCTCTGTAATAGAATCTAGCGCAGATGTTGCTTCATCGAAAATCAACAAATTTGGTTTTCGTAACAATGCTCTGGCAATCGACAATCTTTGCTTTTCACCACCGGAAACTTTAATGCCGCCCTCACCTATTTGAGTTTCTAAGCCTTTTTCCGCCCTGCTCATCAATGAACTTGTGGCAGCCTTCGACAGAGCCTCTAACATCTCTTCTTCGGTGGCAGAAGGACAAACAAATGTCAAATTTTCCTTAATGCTTCCTGAAAACAATTGCGACTCTTGGGAAACCAATCCCAATTGAGTGCGTATTTCATTCCTGTTGATTTCATTCACACCAAAATCATTGAATTTAACCTCCCCTTCTATTGGTAAATACAAGCCTACCAACATTTTAACCAAGGTACTCTTTCCGCTGCCTGAAGGACCAACAAAGGCAATTGTTTGTCCTTTATTAAGTTCAAAACTTATATCAGTAAGCGCATTCCTATTTGCGGTTTGATGCTTAAACGATACTTTATCAAATGTAATTTTTTCAATATTGCCAATGTGCTTGGCGTTTTCAGGAATAATTTCACTTGGAGTCTTTAATAGTTGATCAAATTTATTGAGGGATACTTCTGCTTCCCTCCATGCTTGAATAAAGGTTCCCAATTCCTGAAGAGGATTGAAAATAAAAAACGTATAAAACAAAAATTGAATATACATTCCTGGGGTAATTCTTTGGGTAAAAACCATCCATGATAAAAACAGCAACAACAAATTTCGCATTAGGTTAACCGTTGTGCCTTGTACAAATCCTAAGGTTCTTACTTTCTTTACCTTTTTTAATTCCAGTCCTAATATTTTCAGAGTATTTGAACTGATGCGCTGCATTTCTTGCACAACCAATCCCAAGCTTTTTACCAGTTCTATATTGCGCAAACTTTCGGTGGTTGTACCTGCTAAAACCGACGTTTCTTGCATAATGTCCTTTTGAATAATTTTAATTTGTTTACTTAACATTGAACTGCTAATTCCCACAATTGCCATTGCCGCTAAAAATACCGGAGCAATTAACCAATGCACAGAAAATGAAGCAATAAATACAAAAATGACACCCACAATAGAGGTAAATAACAAATTTACGGTAAGGGTAATTACCCTTTCAGAATCTGTTCTTACCTTTTGTAAAATATTCAAAGTTTCACCGCTTCTATGATCTTCAAACGTAGCAAAGGGCAAATCGAGGGTATGTTTAATTCCATCGGTAAAGATTTTGGCACCCGCTTTTTGAATGGCTACATTTACAAAATAATCTTGCAAGTTTTTAGATATACGACTCACCATTGCAACACCAATTCCAATTGACAACCATGACATTACACCCCTAATGTAATCATGTTCATTGTATAAATGGAATTTTGTTAGGTATCTATCAAACAAATTCCTTCCCACCCATGGATCTAACAAACTAAAAACTTGGCTTAAAGTAGCCAAAAACAACGCCCAAAACACCAATTTTCCTTGGGGCTTAAGATATAACCATAACCTTTTCATCTAATCTCTTTTTCCTATCATTTTTGAATAAAACATCAATAATTCACGGGTATTGTTTTGCAAATTATGATGTTCAATCATATACTTTTTACCACGAACGCCCATTTTTATGGTTTCATGCCATTGTTGAATCATGGTAATAATTGAATTGGCAAATTCTTCATGTGTATCTGCAATTTCAGCATGTACATGATTTTCAACATCAATGCCTTGGACTCCTATTTTTGTGGTTACACAGGGTATTCCCAAGCTCATTGCTTCAATCAATTTCATTCTAATTCCGCTTCCTGCAACAACCGGAACAATACAAATTCCATGGGTTAACATAAATGATTGTGCATTTTCTACTTCGCCATGGTTAAATACCCCACTTTGGAAAAATCTTGCGTCGCTCTTATTTAATCCTTTTCCAGCCAAATGAAACGCTAACTGCGGATATTCCGATTTTACAATTGGCCAAACCTTTTGCAAAAACCATTCAACGCCTTGAATATTTGCCATCCACTCCATGCTTCCAATATGGAACAATTTAAATGGTTGTAATTCTAGATCAACCTCTAAACCCAAATTTAAACCTGGTAGGTATAAATACTGAGGGACATTTGTAAATTCTTTGAATACTTCCAAATCACTTGGGGCAATTGCCACTATAGAATCGACACTTTTCAAAAAGGCAACTTCTTCGCGTTTAAGTCTTTTGGCTTGTAAATTTAAATACACTTTCTTCAAGAAATTTGAAGTTTCAGTTGCCAGTCTTTCCCATATTTGACTTTCAAAATTATGCGCTCTGTATGAAATATGACCTTTAAAATCATTTCTCAATGTACTCAAAAATCCAGCTGAATAAAGTCCCTCAATTTGAACCAAATCAAATTCTTCGTTTCTTAATAGTTGGCTTAATTGTTCATTGGCAGATTTGCTTTCGTAACGAACCAAATGGAAACTCCTATTTGATAGTAAATTCAAAAAAGCATTCCATGGTTTGATATCCGTATTGATTTGACAAGAGTAATACTTACAGAAAGAAAACCTTTCTAAAAGTGTTTTGTCATCAATAAAATGCTTTTGGGTATTTAATGAAAAATAGCTAACCTCATGTCCCTCAAAAGCCATGGCTTTCAGCATTTGAAAAGTAGCCAATGCCCCACCATCGTGTAAAGGCCATGGAAATCGGTTACCTATTACTAGAATTTTCATATTTCACTTTCTTTACGCTTCATTTTTGAAGCGACAAACTGAAAAATGCGTCTATAGAACACTTTAATAAATGTAAAATCAAAGACAGCCCTATCGCGTATGGCTTTGTAGGTAATTAACATACCAATTGGGAACAGAAACAAGGAACTCATCCACATACCTGCCCAAACGGGCATCACCAACTCCTTACCCATTTTTTCGCCAGTTAAATTAATTGCGTAAAACAGCACAAATAAGATTACGCTGATTACCAATGGAAGTCCAATTCCACCTTTTTTGATAATTGCACCAAGTGGCGCAGAAATCAGGAACAACATGAAAATCAAAAACGAATAAGAGAATTTCCTGTGATATTCAGTTCTATATAAAGCGATATCTTGGGTTAAAAAAGTTTGATTGGAAGTGTAACCATCCAATGTTCCTTTCAGTCCTCTGGCTTGTGTAATGGCCAATGCCCTAATTACTGCTTGACTGGTTTTATCGAAATGATCAATAATATTGGTATCTTTTAAATTGAAGAACTGCTTATTTTTATCGGTCAATCTTGGTCTTTCCATTTGTGAAAACAACTTCGGATAATGTATGTAGCGACTGCAGTACCGAGAATTTTCAACCGTTAAATTCTTCATTTTCATATGAAAAGTATCAATCTCTAATTGCAATTGTTTAATATTCAGCAATTTGAAATCATGCGACATTGCTTCACGATCGGTAAAATTAAAATCCAAACTAGACAAATCAATGACCATTTGCTGTTTATCAAAGTGCATTTGATTGAACGGCATTGTTTTGTTATAAGTTGGATTGCTTGTCATTTCTTCCCAACGCGTTCCATTGTATAAAGTAAAACTGAGGCTGCGCTTATCTTCAGACATCAGCATTTTGCCTCGTTCTGCACGAATCACGTTCAATTGCTTACTGTCGTCTTTTTTACATTCGTAAATAAGCACATCTTTTACATCTTCGTTGTTTTTGTCTTTTTCGCCAATACGAATGGCTACTCCGTCAATTTGCTGATAAAATTGTCCAGGATCAATGTTGAAAGCTGGCTTTTTTGATCGCATATCCATGAGCATTGCTTTAAATTCAAGGTTTGCTTTTGGTATTACATAGTTTAAAAACAAAAAGTTAAGAAACATTAAAACCGCCATAAATACGAAAGTGGGTCGTAAAATTCGCATTAAAGAAATTCCATTTCCTTTCATGGCAACCAGTTCAAAACTCTCAGATAGATTTCCAAATGTCATGAGTCCTGCAACCATGATGGTTAAAGGCAAGGCCATTGGCACCAAATCGGCCAATGATAAAAATATCAATTTCAACATGACCGTTGCTGGAATACCTTTACCAACCAATTCGTTGATATACTTCCAAAGGAATTGCATTAAAAACAAAAAAAGACTCAGTACAAACGTCACGAGGAAAGGGCCTATAAAAGACCGCAATACCAAAACATCTATCTTTTTTAGTTTAAAAAGGGATTTCATTAAAGTGCAAAGATACCATCTTTTGCCTAAAAGAAAATGAAATCGGTGGGAATTACCCCCGTTTGAAGGGTATTGATAATTTTCCCATTTCTGTTTACAACATAAACGGTTCCATTGCTCACATAATCTTGAGCATCGGCAACATAAATCCACCCATTTCGGGGATCGATGCCCATTCCATAGCAATTTTTGGCTTTGTCAAAAACAGTAATTCTATCAGAATATACAGTTGATTCAATTGAAATAGATTGCACTTGATTTTGGCCTATAAAATAAAGTTGATCTTTTTCAGGTGAAATTGCCAATCTGCTTAACCCATAGTTTTGAGGGAAAGTAAACTTCTTTTCCAGTTTCAAATTTTCATTGTAGCACAACAATGAAGCCTTTCCATTTACAGATGCCAAAACCCATAATCGGTTGTAACCATCAATAACCATATTTTGCGCACCGGAATCGGTAGCAACTTGTGTAGTATCGAATGTAATGGGTTGAATCATCAATAATTTACCGTCGTAGCAGGCAACGGTAACTTTATTTTGCCAAAGAATCATTTGTTCAGTCCAACCATAACGAGATGAAGTTTGTTTGGGGTATACTCCTATTTCTTTAATGGTTTGGAGGGACGTAGAATCGAGAACAGATATTGCATTTGCCTGAATATCGGAACAAAAAATATACTTCCCGGCTGGCAAAAGGTAGCGTGGCGAACGAAGTGAGCCACGTGAACTCACTTGCTTATAAGTGCTCGGATTTAATTTTAATATTTTGCCACTGTTGTTCACTGTAAGCCAAATGTTTTTGCCATCATAATACCCGCTTTGCAATACATCGCCTATCGGTTTTTTATTTTCTGACTCAAAAACATTGACATAAAACTTATTTGAATCAACGCTGTAGACATCAAATCGGGCATTTCCCCACATATAATTTCCCTCACATAAAACACCAACCCTATTGGTTGTGTTTACCATTGTAACGAAAGGATTTTGCTTGGGCTCAGTAATGCAAGACGTAAGCCAAACTAAAATTACAAACGTGAAAAATACCCGGAATTTATGCATTATTGCTTAATAAACTTTGTGTTAAATGTTTGTCCCAAAGCGTTCTGCATTTTCACAACATACAAACCGGCCGATAAATCATCAATATTTACAGAATCTAGATTCGACTGAATTTGAGTTAGTTTACACAACATTCCATTTGATTGATAAATCATAACTTTTGTATCAGCCGAAGGGATTTGGAATTGAATTGAATGGGTTGCAGGATTTGGAAAAGAGCTTACAACCTTCGTTGCAATCTTATTTAAAGAACTTGGGAATAAAGCCACAGTTACATTGTCCATTACAAAAAAGGCAGGAGTATTCATACCAAATTGTCCGTTATCCGAACTTTCCATTGTAAATGATAAACTATCAGCAGTTTCATTTTGGTTAAATTTAACAATTTGCCAAGTATCCAACATGAAATTTTTGTTTACATCGGTAAAGCGGTAATCTGCCAAATACACTCTTTTGGAAAATTGTTTTTGACTACCTAAAAAACCTGTTATGATTAACACAAAACTATCTTTGTCTGCCGCCGAAAACTTCTTTCCTACAAAATCACCAAATTTCATAGAGTTGAATGCGTAAGTTGAATTACTAATTCTCAATTGAACAACTTGAGTAGCATTTCTAGTAGTTGGATTTAATCTAAAACCACTGTTGTTTTGACCTACCAAAAATACGTTTTTACTTCCCGAATGAGATACAAAATCATAATCAGCCGACTCACAGCCATATCCTGGTTTTGCTGCATAAAGATGTTTGGCAAAATCACTTGTTTCTTCTTTGTTAAAAATTACCCGAGAAGCGGCCCAATTCTTGGCCCAATAACCGCCATAAGAAGTGTCCCAACCAAATTGAAAGGATCCAAAACCAGATTCATATTTTTTAAACATGGATTTTCCGTTTAAAACCTGACCTGAGTCAATTACAGAGGTAAGTCCCTCAAAAGTTTCGGTTTCATAAATCTGTGCATTTACAAAAATTGAAGTAAATAAAAGAGCAAATAAAATTATAGTTTTTTTCATGGTTTCAAGTTAAATATTGATAGACAAAGACATATTGAAAGTTCTTCCTGGCATCATCCTGTTTGGCATGCTTTGATAGAAAGTATTGAACAGGTTTTTACATTCAATTAAAACATTCATTCTTACTTCAGAATGATTGTTGTTTGTATGTAAAATTATTTGATTCAATCCAATTTGTGCATTGATGAGTCTGTATCCGGCAAGCCATTGTTGGTTATCTGACTGAATAAACCTATTTCCAACATGCTGAACATCAAATCCCCAAGTTGCTTTTTTAACAATATGAGAAAAGCCCAAATTACCCATGAAATCAGGGATAAATATTTGTTGTTGGGCAATTGATTCGGCACTATTTTTAACTTGGGTTCTTACCCAATCAGCAATGGCAAAGATTTTTACTTTGGTTTCATTTATTGAAAACATATATTTCGATTGCATTTGAGCACCCAAATATTTTCCATTATAAAAATTGGTGGCAATCCACGAAGCGCCATTGGGAACCCAAATAATGGGATTATTTAATTCTCTATAATACCCCGTAATTTCAAAGGAATATTGTTGTTTATTGGAATTGAATTCTTTCTGAATGCCAATTTCGGTACCCCAACCTTTTTCTGGAATTGCCATTTTGGTAGAATTTGTATTCCAAAATAAATCATTCAAAGTTGGACGCCTAAAGCTGGTATGAACATTAAATTTGAGCTTTGCAAAAGTTCTTAAAGGGGTTACCATTGAAATACCTGCCGTAGGAATTTTTTCAAAATGCTCAAATCGTGAGTTTACCGTAATGTCTGATTTCAACATTTTAAACGTGGCCGAAATTAAAGATGCCGAATAAAATCTATTCGCATTCAGCAACTTATAATTTAATGAATATGCATTGATTTGTTGGGCGTCTATGCCAAACAACCATCTCACCCCTTTCCAAGTTTTATAGATTTCAGTTTGAAAGTATGGAGTATGTGCCACACTAGAATCGCCGTGAATTCCATCGGAATAATATTTGATGATGTCACGAACATATCCCAATCTCATTACACTTTGAAAATCATTTGCACTATATTGATATTCAAATACCGATCTGAAATTATTGTCCTTTTGGATTCCTAAATATTGGGAAGATCCAATTTGAGTCCCCAATCCCCTATTCCCGGAATTGTTCTCAACAACCATTTTAAATTCATGTGCCAATTTTTTATATCCGTAAACGGCTCTAAATAATTGTTGTTTTAGGAATGCATTTTCAGCATTTCTACTAATTCCTTCAACCCTATCAAAAAATGGAAACTTATTGTAGTTATTTATGGTTGATGCAGTTAATTGCAAATAATGGTATTTCTTAGAGATGACTAAATTGGCGCCATTTGCATAATTCTGATATTGGCCATATTGCGACACAAATTGACCTGAAACACCCTGGTTGTATTTGATTTTATTTCGAAGGAAAATGGTTCCACCCACACTTCCACTTCCGAACAAAGCAGAATTTCCTCCCTCAATAATAAAAACCTCTTGTAACCCAAACGACGATATATTGTTAAAGTCAGTTAAACCGTGCATTGAATTATTCACGGGCAAACCATTCCACAACACTTGTGTTTGAGAAGGATCGGCTCCACGCCTTGAAATAGTTGAAGACCCTGAAACTCCATATTGCTTTAAAAAGACTGCTGAATTTAGCAGGCTATTTTGCATGGATTGCGGAGACGTAGCATTGGTAATTTCCAATTTGACCCGGCCGATTTGACTTAGCTCAATTCGTTGGGCATGGATATATACAGTGTCAACAGGAACATTTTGCAATGAATCTCCGTAGCTGCATGATAGCAAAGCGATATATCCTAGGTTTAACAACATAATTGAATACCGCAAACAGGAATATAACAGGAGACTATTGCCCGAAAGCAATATATCACCGCGCTTTTAGTCCCGAAAGCGAGTAAATTTTGATGCACTAGGCAGGTCTTCTGACTTCCCCATTTTAGGCGCCTTCCCGTTTACACAGTGGCATAGAGCCTAAAATTACATCCCTTAAGGATGGGGGTTACAGCTGCGGGTACAGTCTCGGTTTTACACCGATGTTCCCTTTTCATTTCTTCAGATAAGCCATTATCTGTCGAAAACCTAAACACCGATACAAATATAATTTCATTTTTCTTTTGTTGAATTATTACCTAGCTAAGTTTTCAACAAAATATGTTCATCGATACGAATTGAGGTCTATCGACAATATACAAAAACGTCAAAACAAGACATTACCTTTGTAGAATGCGAAGGTTATTTTTTCTTTTTCTTGGGGGATTTTCGGCCGTTTCAATGGCTCAAATTTCATTACCCAAAACCCAAGAATCAAATGTTGAAAAGTTAACATTAGAAAAATGCATTCAAATTGCATTAAGTAACAATTTAGACATTCAACTTTCGGCAATTGCAAACACATCGGCTGAATATGATTTACAACAAAGCAAATTGAATTTAGGTCCCGATATCAACGGAACTGCCGGCCAATACTACCAAAGCGGTAGAAGTATTGACCGATTCACCAACCAATATGTACAAACAACCATTGGTAGTAATAACTTTCAAATTCAAGGAAATTGGGTATTATTTGCTGGCGGACAATTGCGAAACGCAATTAACCAATACAAATACAACAAGTTGGCTACAGAACAAGATTTATTGCAGGTAAAACAAACCATTTGCCTCAATGTATCCTTGGCTTATTTGCAATGCTTACAAGGCAGAGAACAACAAAAAGCAGTGGCAGCAACGGTTGAAAGCAGCAAAAATGAAGTTGAACGCATTCAAAAACTACTTACCGCAGGTGCCGCAAACGAAGGTGCTCTGTGGTCGGCGAAAGCGCAATATTTAAACAACGTTTCAAATTATACCCAAGCTGAAAATGCATATAATTCTGCCATCAATACGCTGAAAAATTTACTCATGATCAATTCGGATGTAACAGTAGAAATTTCTGCAGGAATACCCGCTGTCCCTCAAAATAAAAATGAAAAATATTTACTTACTGAATTGATTGATAGCGCGATGAATCACCGCCCAGACATCAAAGCAGCGAAATTTAGATTAAACGCTTCGGAATTTGCACTAAAATCGGCAAAAGGCGCATTTCTTCCATCGTTAACCATTGGTGGAAACTTAAATACCGTTTATTCTGGAAATGCAAAAACGGTTACAGGATATTCAATTACCGGAACGCAGCCCATTGGTTATGTGAAAAGTTCTATGGAAATAGTTGAAGCACCCACAATTGCTTACACAACCAAAACGATTGACTTTGACAAACAAATCAAAGACAACTTTGGACAAAGTTTTGGCGCAACCATGTCTGTTCCTATTTACAGCAAACTCCAAAATCATACCCAAGTTAGCAGGGCTGAATTGTCGATTTTGAGAAATGAAATTTCGCTCAGCAAGAGCATTCAAAATTTAAAAACCGATGTTACATCAGCCTATATCAACTATACAAATAGTTTAGCGAAATATTTAGCACTGCAAGAAACCCATAATGCGCAAAAAAAGAATTTAGAGTTTGTGCAAATCCGTTTCCAAAATGGACAAGCATCGCAATTTGAAATGCAAAGTGCACAGAATACCGAAATCAATGCGTATATGAATTTGATTTCATCGAATTACGAATATATTTTCCGTCAACTGGTTTTAGATTTTTTAATCAATAACCAAATCACCAATTTATCAAGCAAATAAAAATGAATAAGAAAAGAATTATTTGGTTAAGCATTGGATTGCTTATTGCAATCATCTTTATTGTAAGAGCATGCAATAAAAGCAATCAAGCTACCGAAGTGAGCACCTATAAAGTAGTGAAACGTACCATCACCGAAGTAGTGAGTGTTACAGGTAAAATTCAACCTGAATTTGAATTGAAAATTAGTCCTGACGTAAGCGGTGAAATTACAGAAATGCTTGTAAAAGAAGGCGATAGTGTAACCAAAGGACAATTATTGCTGCGCATTAACCCAGAGTTGTATCAAACAACGATGAGTCAATTAAAAGCAAACCTCGACAATGCGAAGGCAAGTTTGGCAGGTAGCGAAGCGCAACAAATCAAAGCGAAAATGGCTTTAGCGCAAGCGGAAGCAAACTTCAAGCGTCAACAAAAATTGCACGAGCAAAAAGTGATTAGCGATCAAGATTGGGAAAATGCAAGATTGCAATTTGAAAATGCACAAGCTGATTTTACCATTGCTGCCAAAACAATTTTGTCTGCCCAATACAATGTCAAAAGTTTGATGGCAAGGGTTGATGAGGGAAGCAAAAACCTTGGAAGGACCAGTATTTATGCCCCAGTTTCTGGAATTGTAACACAATTAAATAGCGAAAAAGGCGAACGCGTTGTGGGTACTGCTCAAATGGCAGGTACTGAAATTATGCGCATTAGCAACTTGAACACCATGGAAGTTCAAGTGAATATCAACGAGAACGACATTGTAAGGGTACATCGTGGCGACAGTGCCAATATCAAAGTGGATGCATACCAAGACCGTATATTCAAAGGAATTGTTACAGAAATTGCCAATTCAGCAAAATTCAATGTTGCCACCAACATGAATGAACAAGTTACAAACTACACGGTAAAGGTTAGGTTATTGGCAAGCAGCTATTACGATTTAATTAGCAAACGCCAACCCCAACCCTTCTTCCCGGGTATGACTGCATCGGTAGATATCAAATCGAGCACCAAAGAAAATGTGTTGTCGATTCCGATTTCGTCGTTAACCACAAGAAATCCTGTGGTTCAAAAAGAGGAAACAACATCGGTTACCAAAAAAGAAACCGAGATTGTTACTTGGGTGTTTTTATTCAACAATGGAATTTCCAAAGCTGTTAAAATCAAGACTGGCGTTCAAGACATTGATTACTTTGAAGTTATTGAGGGACTAAAAGAAGGCGACGAAGTAATATCTGAGCCATCAATGGCCATTGCCAAAACCCTGAATGACGGGGATAAGGTTAAGAAGAAGAAATAGGCACTTCGTGCTTAAACGGTTTAGATGCACTTCGTGCGTTTAGATTCCTTCGGAGTTTAGAAGAACTTCGTTCGTTTAGACAAGGCACTCACCCAAAATCTGTATAATCTGTCTAACCCGTCTAATCTGTCTAACCTATTTTACTGTATATCAATAATCCTCTCTTCAATAGATTGAACCTCTAAAGAATTGGTGGTTTTGGTTTCAATGCTATAAATGACCCAACCGGCGTTGTGAATGCGGGAAGCCAATTCGGTGGTATTTGTTACCTCCGGCATTTTATCTCTTGGCATTATTTTATTTCCTTTTGGCATCATTTTCTTTAGCAAATCATAGGTTTGATCTGTGAGTTGTTTTGAATCGAGCGTTTGCGACATTCTAAAAACGCCGTTATTATCGGCGAAGTTCAATTCATCGAGCAAAATTTCATAGTTATTTTCGATAGGTTTGCCCAGACCCGACATTTGCTCTGACTTACCAGTTAACACTTCACCAAGTTTATATTTCCCTCCGTGAAATGACAAAAACTGCATTAATTCTTTAACACAATTCGTTTCGATTAACTCTTTGGTGGCAAATTGTTCTTTTACGCTGCTTACAATTTGGTTAATATTTGGCAATGAAGCATATTTAGTTTGAATCATTCCGATTGCTTTTTTTGTAACATCTTGAATTTCTTTCCAATTTTCTATTTCCTGAAACTCGCCGTTTTCATTGGTAATCACAATCACTTTCATACCTTCCGCCAATCCAGATAAGTCTTTGGCTAAACCACTTTTATCTGATGACTGATAATTAGAATATTGCCATTGGAGCTTATAATTCTTTTCAGTAGAATCTAATACTTCAACATCTAATTTATAGGAAGTCAATTCTTTTGAAGTAGTATCCGTTTTATTGATTTTTATTTTTGATTCAGTAACAGAATAAGATTGTTTTTCACCTTTACTCCAGTAGCCAATTACTTGAAAAGTAGAATCTTTTGGCTCAATTTGAGCATTTGTTGTTGCTGCAAAAGCAATGGCAACAGAAACGAATAAAAACTTTCGGAACATGCCACAAATATATTTAATTTAATTTACACGTCCCAAACCATCTATAGCGGTTTTTTGCAACCCAAGAATAAACTTTGTTTCTGATAAATTTGGGTATGATTTTGAACCCATAAACCCAGGAATACGGCCATCCCAACTCTTTAAAAATGAGGAGAACGGCATCGGATTGGGAGAAGAACTCCCCGTTGTTTTCAAACACAATGGTTTTGAGGGACAGAAGTTCAGGATGATTTTGGAAGACCTTGGTAGCCTCATCAGATTGCAAAGAAGTATATTGAAGTTTCTTGTTTTTGTCGTGCCGCGTCAAAAACCGCACCCACCAGTTGCATAAGTTACAAACGCCATCGAAGTAAACGACATTATTCATAATCTACCAATCTTGCCTTTCGTTTTGCGTTTTGTTTGCTCATGCATTTCTTCCCAAGTGTAAGAACGCTTCGACAATTGCTCAATTTCCTTCATCGATGCCTCACTACTCTTCTTGTGAAAATCATTGAGATACTGCCATTCTATCTTTGGTTTTTCTTGCATCCTATTGTGATATAAACAAAGTTACACCACATACCCACCCTTCCGCAAGTGATTTCTTTAATTAATGAATAAAAATCCCTTAAGCGATTGTTGGCATTTGATTTAAACGCCAGTAATGGTAAATGGACTTTCGGGAAGATTAGATGGGTTATATTGTTTAGAGAGAACTTAACAGATTATCCCCCAATATAAAAATATGAGAATTAACAATTTGTGGGGGAAAACAAAATTTACTTCACTGTATTCCAAGATTCATCAAACTCTTCTAATATTTGATGAACAATTTCTTCGTTATTTAGATCAACATTTAGTAATTTTTGATAAACCAAATCGTATACACGAACATGTTGGTAAACCAACATTTGAATGGTGCTCATTAAATGGAATTTGATTTCTTCGAAATTATCGTTTCCAATTGGAAAACTAAATTTATAAGAAATGCCTTCATTATTTAGGTAAAACCCAGAAAATGGAACGGATAAATTAATCATGTTGATTACATTGTACCAACCTATATTTATGGCATAATTTTCAATCTCAAAAAAATGCAAATTACATTCCGCTAAAAAATAATTTTCAAAAGGTTCATCAAAAGAAACTGCCAAAACACCCATTGTATTGGGTACTTCTGGAAGTTCAATTAATAAGGATTCAATGTCTTTCTCATTTGGATATAGATATGAACTTAATTCATTCTCTTTAAGATGTTTTAATACATCTTGGTATATTTTAATATTCATATTTATAAGCTATTTGTAACAGAAATTTTCTTTTCAATGAGTTCTTGACCTGAAGCAGACGCTGCCTCATCTTTAGAAACCCCTATTGCGGTTAAGAGTTCATGAGCATCGTAAGATTGTTTTTCATCACCAGAGTATCCTGCTAATTCTTTAATTGCTGCATCTTTTTGTTTTTCGGCTTCATTCATCCTTCGTTTGTTTGAATTTTCCTCATGACCTCTTATCAAACTTTTGAAGAAATTCATCATTTTGTCTTTAATTGCAGGTCCAGAATGAGATGTGATATGAGCCGCTCTAATTTTATCTAAATTTGAAACTTTTTTGACAGACTCAATCATTTCAAAAGCAATAGACCCTGTTTTGGTTGTCTTGCGCAGTTCATTTGACTTTGCAATATTATCTTTAGAAATGGTTTTATCATTTTCTTTTTTGTATCCAGGGTCTGCTTTTCTGGCGTCTTTCATTTTTCCTCTTTGACGCATACCCTTACCAACCTTGAGAAGCGACATACCTATTCCAAGTCCGGCTGATGCCGCTGCCAAACCAACAGCCAAAGCTCCACCTGTCATCACACTACCTGCAACTCCTAATGCACCGCCAATTACTTTAAGTACGTTTACACCAACTCTCATTGACTTTTTCTTGACAATATGACTACGCCAATCTTTACCTTTGTCAGACAAAGGTTTAAAAGTCCTGGTCTTATGTAAATGCATGGAGTCTACCCCCCCCTTAAACAATCCTTCAGCAATAGTTACAGCACCCGTTGCCGCTCCTAAACCAGAGGCAACCCCTTTTGCAACACCAACACCAATATTACCAGCCGCACCAGCAAATTGAACTCCAGCAGAGGCAGTTGAAATTGCCCCCTTTGTTAATCCAACTGAGTTTGATGCAATGTCTTCTTTTGCAATCGCTTTTCCTGCTTTATCGCCATGTTTTCGAGCTAAATTTAAACGGTTACTTCCGCTTATAATTCCTTTTATTCCAAGGCCAATTCCCAAAGCACCACCAAGAACACCACCAGCACCTCCAATATTTAATTTAGCCGAATCACCCAAATTGTCAAGTTGTCCAGCTGCTTGAAATCCTATACCAGTACCAAATCCTGCGGCACCTAAAACGCCCGCAGTACCCATGATACCTTTTTTTAATCCAGTTTTGGTTCCGAATCGTTGCTCGTATTCAGGGTTTAAACCTGATAAATCTTCCTGAGAAATTTCTTTAGGGGCATCTTTCGTGGATGATGCATTTTCAGCAGCTAAATCGCTTGTTGCTGCAGGATGTGCAACTTCAGGAATAGCCTCAGATGATGCAACAGATGTCTCTGGCGCACCTTGAAGAGCAGCAGTAGCATTTTGTTTAACAACACCCTGCGAATCCGCAGAATTGGCACTTGCGTTTTGACTTCCTAATGTTTCTTCATCCATAATAGTGAAATTATCGAAAAACGAATTTAAACCAATTACTCAAGAAAAACCAATTAATTTTTCTTTAATTCTTGTTTGATGCTGTCAATTAATATTCTTTCAGTTATAACAGTACTGTTATTCCCTAGTTCTTTCAATATTGATGTTTTTACAATGTTGATAATTTGTCCGCCAACCAGTTTGTATTCCTTCGCAATGTATTTTAAATCAATTGAATCTTCAAGAACAAATTTATCGCCAAAAGCATTTTTCCATAATAAATACCTCTGCTCCTGTTCGGGAATTTCAAAATAAATCATGCTTTGAAACCTTCTCATAAAGGCATCGTCAATATTCCCTTTTAAATTGGTAGCAAGAATAATTACACCCGGATAATCTTCAATTTTCTGCAACAAATATCCTACTTGTTGATTTGCAAATTTGTCGTTCGATGAATTATTGCTTGTTCTTTTTGAAAACAAACTTTCTGCCTCATCAAAAAACAAAATCCAGTTCTTATTTGCTGCTTGGCTAAATAAACTCCCCAAGTTTTTTTCTGTCTCTCCTATATATTTTGAAACCAACTGAGAAGAGTCAACCCGATACACATCCAAATTGTATTTTTTTCCCAACAAAGAAGCAGCTAAGGTTTTACCTGTTCCAGATGGACCATAAAAAACGGACTTATACCCTCTTTTGATTTTCTTACCTAAATCATAATCTTCCAAGATAACTTTTTCGAATTTTATCCAAAGTTCAATTTCATTTAATCCCTCTTTTACATTTTCAGTCAAAACAATGTCCTCCCAATCTAAATTGGTCGACATTAAGGTTGCAGGAAAAGTAAGAGAATAATTTGGTTTATTTGAAACGCCAGTCGTGAGTTTGTTTACAAATTCTTTGGATATATGAATTGAAAAACTACTCATTGGTCTATTCGCAATAATATTATCAAATAACAAAACATTTTGTTCGAAGAACCAATGATTATTTTCAAGAATATTCAAGATTAATAATCTTTCGGAGAGTGAATTATTCGTTAAGATAAAAATGATGGTTTCGCCGGTTGGTATAAATGAATTCTGATTGTTTGAAACAATTCCGCCCAAGCGGGTATCAAAATGTTTGTCATTTAATGATTGTTCTAACAATGGATCAAAAACACCAGGTTTTATATAAGCGGCAAGCGCGACCAAAAGAATGCCTCTTTCAATTCCATTTAATGCATTTTCAATAATAAAATCACTGTAAAAAGTACCTTTTTCTATAGTTGGTGGTTGTATCTCCCCTTGTTTTTCAATTCTTTCAATTAATGCATCATTGGCTTTCCCAAGCTGGTAAAGAATTAAATTTTTCAACCAATTGAAATCATTTTCAATAATCTTGGCGTTGGCTTTTATTAAATCTTGATTGGCAATCATAGTTGAAATTTTAATTTTGAATTAGTCTGTATCAATATTTTCAAAATTTACTTTTGCATGAAACATCTGTCCCTCCAACGAAATTAATTTGGTAGAATATTGATGAATAAAATCTGTCATATTAGACTCATCTTCAGGGGTTAATTTGTTTTTAATTTTTTCACCCATATCATCAGTAATTGCTTTAATTTCAAATATTGAAGTTTTTATTTTATCGTAATCGTTTAACCTTTTTTGTCTATTTACTTCCCTAATTAACCACTGTCCTTTTTTTCTGTCTTCCATAACTTTAATTTCATCAAGAATTTTATTTGATCTAACAGGAATTTTGTCCATTACAGCCCTAGCCAAAGAATATTTTTCAGCTAAATCTATAGGGTCAACTATAGTATGACTATCTAAATACCTTTCAATTTGTCCAATTTCTGGAGCAATATCTGGTTTTTTAGGTATTGAATTTGATAATGCTGTTAATTTAGCGATATAATCACTTTCCTGCGATTTGAATGGACTGTTTATGTTACCAGCTAAAAACCCTGTAGTAGAACCATTGGTTTTCTCAACAGTATTTGTTGAACCAATACCCAAAACCCCGGATTTATTTCCCTTGCCAATTTCCCATTCAGCAATTTCAACCTCGTAAAGTTTCTTTTGGAAAATCATGAATGCAGAAGCTTTAATTCCCGCTTTGATTTTTGCTTTAGCATCGGCCTCCAAATTGTAATTACCTGTAATTTTGGAAAAATCAAAACCTTTACCATCAGCCTTTTTTCGAGCTGATGAATTTAATTCTACAGTAGCTTTTGCTGTTGCTTCTGCACCAGCTGAAGCATAAGCATCTAATTGTGCAATATTTGGTATTCCAACACCTGCATTTAATGAAATGGCAAAACCCAATTTTCCACCGATACTTGACGAACCTGTAAAATCAAAACCAGTAGATGCATTATAATCCATTTCCCCCGTAACTGACAATTTGATTGCTCCTGAGAATTCGAGTCCAAATCCGGCATGTACTCCAGGAATAACGGGGAAAACAAAATCAAAGTTATAAGGCCACATTCCCCCGGGTAAAAAATCTCCGGGCATATTATCTGGGCTATTCGCGGCTAATTTCAAATTAGCAGACACGAATTCTAATGGTTTGCGTTCAAGATAATTTAACATTAGCGAAGCCTTTCCCGCAGCTGTCAAATTACCATTGAATGAACTAATATTTACAGCCCCATCATTGAAAAAAAGTTGATAATTTTCTTTTTTTCCCTTCCAAATGACGGTTGGTGCTGTCATATCAAAAATTTCAAATGCAGAAAAATTACCCATGCTACCCAATGATAACTCTTCCCAATCAAATCCATCAACTGCGGTATAGGTTATGTCTTTACCTGATACTTCTATGTTCATGTTTGGAACTGATTCAAGACCAGCATTTAACTTTAACTTAGCTGTATGTATTAATAAAGACCCATTGGAATATTCAATACCTGAAGAATCTAATTGAATCATTCCATTAATAATATTCACACTCAAACTCCCATTGGAAATTTCAGTTGCCCATGCAACCCCAGTTTGGGTAACGGTAACATCACCGGCCGCTTTTAATGCACCAACGGCTTTATCACCAAAGTTAAATTTCAAACCTCCTTTAAAGGATTTATCATAGTTGTCTTTTTTACCTTTAATTGTAGCCGAAGGATTTTCAACTTCTACAGCATTTCCCATAGAAATAGATCCGGTATAGGCAAGAGAAGCTGCACCCCATTCAACTCCTTCTTTAGACAAAGTAACATCGTTAATATTTCCTTCAATTGCTTTATTGTCGTAAATAAAAGAAGCTGAAGCAGATGAAGCAGTTAAAATACTATCTTTATAGTTTGCATTTTCAATTTTAAATTTTACAATTTTATCGATTTCACCTGAAATTATACAATCGGCAATTTCAATTCCCCACTTTTGCGTTGCTGTGCTATATTTCCCTTTCACACTTCCAGAAGATTCAATTTTTACTCTTTCGCCAACTGAAACGTCTAAAATACCACTTGCCGAAATTTCATATCCACCTTCGGCTTTCAACACCTCTAATTTTGGCTCTTTTACACCTATTCCTTCGTGGATTTGAATGGCGTCATTATAAGTAATTGAAGCAGATTCAAAAGAAACTTCAGTAAGTGAAATTAGCAAATTTTTCACATCTCCTTTCACTTCTTTATCACCGCCGAAAGTGACAATAATTTCTGCCTTTTCAATTTGAAATTGGTTTGCTAAGGCTGATGAAATATCAATATTTTGAGCTTCTACACGGATGTTTTTATTTAGATTATATGCAAAGCTTACAGAACCCATGTTCGCCTTAATTTTATCTAAAACTTGGATCTTCTTTTTGTCCTTTTCGTTAGTGCTATTTACAATTTTAGCCTTAAACTCATCTATCTTGGTATTTAATTCTATGGTCGAATTGACAATGTTAAACAAAGATCCCAAATTGGTTACTTGTCCGGAAGATATAGCCAAATGATATTCAAATTTCTTTTCAATTTCCTCAAATTCAGTATCGTTAAATGAAAATGCGGACTTAATTTTTTCGCCAAAAGTCAGTTTGTTTTTCATTGAAACAATTTCAAACTCTTTTGGTGAAGCAATTTCCTCATCTTTTTTATCGCCTGTTTTGCTTGCTTCTTTCGAACTTTTTGCTGAAGTTTCCCGCTTTAACCCTTCAACGATTTTTTGAATTGAGTCATGTTTTTTCTTGTCATTTTCATTGGAAGGATCTTTATGTTTAGCAAGCCATTGAGTACCCAATATTAACACATCCTCTTTGATTTTATCCTTTTGGGCTGGTTTTAAATCTGGGTTCCCTAATTCATCAATTTTCTTCTCTAATTGTATAAAAGTTGAATGGCTTCCAAAAAACGATTTCACATTAGAAAAAAATGAACTTTTACCCTCTAACGCAACAATGTTTTGTGTGACTTTAACTCCACCCTTTTCTCCTGATATATCCTTTTCAAGCGTACCCGAAATATCTAATTCCTTGTTACCGGTTTTGTCATTTCCAACTTGAACTTTACCTAAATTAAATTTTATTGTATTTAAAACAGATGCTTTATGGATATCATTTTCATCCTTGCTTTTTGTTAGATTGAATAATAACTTATCAATTTCTCCATGCAAACTCAAAGCCTCGTTTTTGATTTTTACTAAAATATCAGGAGACTCTATTTTTTCAGATGATAATTGTAAATATTTTTTGTATTGAATTTGGATTTTAGAAAACTCACTTTCATTGCCCGAGATTGCCGATTTGATTTTTTCACCAACAGTAATTTTGTCAGACATTGAAATAATTTCGAGGGACTTAGAACTATCTTTAGAACTTAAACCTTTTACAATTGCTTCAATTGACTTTCTTTTTTTTTCTTCATCTGCTGATTTTGGAACTTGATGTTTTTCTAACCAAGCATTTCCCAAATCCAAAACAGTCTTTTTAATTTGCGCTTTTTCATCAGGTGTTTTGGCGAGGTTTAATTCGTCAATTTTCTTTTGTAATTGAATAAAAGTTGAATCCTTTCCAAACAATGAAAAAACCTTGGAACCGAAACTGCTTTCTCCTTCTAAAACAGACACATTTTGTTTGACATCGATTAAAGGTTCTTCCCCTATAACTGATTTAACAGCGCTCTGTCCTTTTTCCTTGATTGCGCTTCCAATTGAAGATTGTTCTTTAACTTTTGCCGGAGCAGGTCCATCAAGCATAGCATCATCATGTCGACTTTGATTGTCAACTTGTTTATCTTCGCTATGGTGCTGAAAATCTTCCGGTTCCATCAGAATTATCTATTTGAATAAAATTGACCCATTTTTGACAATTCTTTTTTTACTGCAGATTCAACATCATCGGTATTAATTATATCTGAATGGTTCATTACCGCTTGAATCAAGCAAGTTCTAATAACATTGCAAATAATTCCACCCGTCAATTCAAATTGACTTGCTAGTTTCTTGTAATCAATATCCAATTGAATTCCTTCATGACCATTATGAAAAGAATTCCTCCACAATTTTTCTCTTAAATCTTGCTCCGGTTGAGGGAAATGGATATAATTTTGGAATCGTCTTAAAAATGCATCGTCCATTTGAGACTTTAAATTTGTTGCAATAATTACGATACCTGGGTAATCTTCAATTCTTTGCAAAAGATATCCAACTTCTTGATTGGCATATTTATCATTTACAGAACCACCGGTGGTTCGTTTACCGAATAAAGATTCTGCCTCATCAAAAAACAATATCCAATTTTTATTTTCAGCCTGTTTAAATAAATTCTCTAAGTTTTTGGCTGTTTCACCAATATATTTTGAAACTATTTTGGTGATATCTATGCGATAAACATCAATTCCAAGTTGTTGTCCTAATAACGCGGCAGTCAAGCTTTTCCCTGTTCCTGAGGGACCAAAAAACACTGTTCTAAAACCTGGCTTTACTACCTTATCATAACCCCAATCTATTCTTATCTTTTCTTCATTGTGATACCAAGCAATGATTTCATTTAAATCATTTAAAGTATTATCAGTCAATACTAAATCTTTCCAATTCGAATTTGTTGTTAATAATTTTGCTGGGAAATCAATAGAGAAATTTGGTTTGCTAATTTCTCCCGTTAAAATTAGTTGAATGTAATCTTCACTTAATGAAAATGTTTTATTCCAAATATTCTTTTGTTCAATTGTATCATTTAATTGAAGGACAAAAAAACGAAATAAACTGGAATTACTGCTGAATAAATTGTAGCATTCTAAACGTTCCTCAATTGAATGATCGGTGAATAAAAAACAAATTAATTCTAAGTTTGGAGAAAAATCTGTTTGATTAGATAAAACACCACCTATTTGGGTTCTGTTTGGATATTTCAATTTCAAATCCACCACAGAATCAAAAATCTGATTATAAAAAAAATGGGCAAACGCAACAGTGAAAATACCTCTCTCTACATAATTGAACTCGTAATGATTGATTATTTTAGAGTACAAATCATCCCTTTGTGATAAGTCATCAAAAGGAATTACTTCAAATTGATCTGAATTGTCTTGAAATAATTGCACCTTTTGTGCAATTATTTTCTCTAACCATTTCAATTCTAAAGTGATTGTATTTATTGTATCTCCATTGAACATAAACCTCAAAAATATACAAATAAATCAACTAAATAAAACTTCAAAACAAAAATCAGGGTATTTTCAAATATTGGAATGCCAAAACATTAGATATTCTTCAATTTTTTTATTAGGTTTGTGAACATGAATCCAGATATTTTCTTTAAAAGATTGGAGCAAAGAACAGAAAGAGAGCTCTACAGAAAGAGTTTTAAGGCTGCTGCTGAAAGTCAGGATTCATTATTTAAGAAATTCGAAAATAAGAAAAAAGAACAATTCAAAGCTGGTTTTGCGCGTGAAGTTAAATGGTTTTTCGCTTCTTTACTTTTGGCGCCATTAATGGGATTTGTTTTTTATTACTTATTTGCAAACATCATTAAAGACTCGATGATTGACTTAGCTAAGTATTTTGGCGGAGTTGAAACTTTATACTTTATCATTGTATTTATTTCATTAATTGGAATTTACATTTCTCGCCTAATTATTTGGGCTTTAAAACGATAAACAATGATTTTCCAAATACTAAACGCTGTTGAAAAGGAACTTAATTCCCAAGTTAAATATGCATTTGGTATTTCTGAAGATGTAATTATATTTTCTAATATTGTAGATCAAAGCGGTAATAAAGCTTTACAACAAGATAATATTGTTCATTTTACACTGTTAAGAATTGAAGAAGACAAAACGCTCAATAAAGTGGGTGGGTGGCCTGGCAACTTTGGAAGAAACACCCCTACCCTCATTAATTTATTTGTTGTTTTTGCCGCTTCTCACTCCGGAAAACAATATCCAGACGGGGTAAATTTGATTTCATGGATATTGCAATATTTAATTTCAAATAACAAATTCACACATACCGAACTTCCCAATTTACCCGATGATGTAGATTCAATTACATTTGAATTGCAAAATTTAGACATCAGAGATGTAAGTAATTTATGGGGAAGCGTGGGTTCTAAGATGTTGCCTCATATTTGTTATAAAATTGGCATGATTCCATTTTATAAAGATGGCAATTTCAATGTTGGCGGAGATTTAATTAGAGGGATAGGTAAAAATTTAGACAATTTATGAGATTCTGTGATTGGTTAACGATTGATAGTCTCCATCCCTATTTCAAATCTAAAAAAATGGATTGTCTTGGAATATTTCCAAGCGAACAAACCCAATTGTGGTTAAAAAACCACAGGCATAATTGGAAATTCTCAGAAAATTCGCTGAAACTATCATTTTCAATATCCCCTATAAATGAAAACACTCCTGAAATTGAACCATTAAATGGGCCTTGTGAGTTGGAATTTTATTTGGGAATTAATGATTTAAATTTCCAACAATACACTGAGATTAGCGAATTGCCAATTTTTTACCATCAGAATTACTTTAATATATCGATTGATCAAGACACTCAATTTCCCAAGACGATTAAATTAATTGAAGGCCAGGTTGAAAAAACGGATAAGTTAATCTCAATGCCTACTGGCTTCCATAAATTTGGAAATTTAAAAATCAACTTCAGTAATATGAAGGATTTTTTGGAGAATTGCGTCAATGGAAATTCGTCTAAATTGCTTATTCAGGCTGAGGATAAAGCCTATTTGTTGTTTTATGCAATCAAAAACAATATCAAAAACAAAAAAGCACCCAATTTAATAGAGGAAGAAAGCAAAAAAGCGTCCTTTTCCATAGCAAATGTGGATAACTCTGAATTTATTTTTTTCAAATCAGACGAAGTTGCAAAGTTAAGTTCATTAAATAGCTTTGAGTCTTATTGCTATTGGGTTTCAGCTGAAGAAAACAAAACCAGATTAAAGGTAAAAACCCCTAATTTTTCAATCAGAGATTTGGGCAAATCTCCAACTTATCCACAATTACCTGCGTTAATTAAAGAAATCAAAATATAATTCAATAGTTTTGCCAATACTCGATTAAAAAATTTAATATATGGCAAATTACAAAACACCGGGGGTTTATGTAGAAGAGATTTCGACATTACCACCATCAGTTGGGCAAGTTCCAACAGCTGTTCCAGCATTCGTTGGATACACGGCTAAAGCAATCAAAGGCGGTGCGAGCATTAAAAACAATGCAGTACACGTTTCATCTATGCTAGACTACATTGATCATTTTGGTGGCGGTTACGTTCCAAAAGAAATCAATGTTGAACTAGATTCTTCACTTCAGGTTACTGCAATTAATGCAGACAAGAACTATTACTTGTATGATTCTGTTCGTTTGTTCTTCGCTAATGGCGGAGGAGAATGCTACATTATTTCTGTAGGTTCTTACAATGACGACATTGAATTCGAAGCACTAGAAACTGGCTTAAACGCATGCAGAAGAGAAAACCAACCAACTATTTTGGTTTGTCCTGATGCAGTATTATTACCTAAATCTGATCAGTGTTACAGTCTTCAACAAGCGATGTTGATGCAATGTGCTGAAATGCAAGATAGGGTTGCTGTATTAGATGTTTATGAAGGTTACATCCACAGATCTGATAAAGATGTTGTGTTAAACTTCAGAAACGGTGTTGGTGTAAACAACCTTAAATATGGTGGTGCTTACTACCCTTGGATTTATAATTCTTTGCCTCACAAATACGAGCATGAGAGTTTGAAAATCAAAGTTGGTGAAGAAGACAAAACTTTAGAAGAAATTTGTTCTCACCCATTGTCGTTGAAAAATTTGAATATGTCTGTTAAAGATTTAGCAAACATCAAAGATTTTTCTCGTAAAGATTACAAAACAAGTTTAACTAATTTGTTAGACAACATTAGCGGCGATGCTGCTGATATCAATGGTGGTGCAGGTTTTATCGCATCTTCAATGAAAGAAATTTATGATTTTGCAAGTGGAAACTTCAATTCTGCTCCTATTGCAAATGAAATGAGTGTTAAAGTAAATGCAAGTTCTAAATTCTCTGCATTGTTGAAAAACTTTGCTGCGGCTGACGCTGCAATGGGTTCAGGTGCATATACTGCAGGTAATTTCCCTACATTGGATTTAGGTGATCCTATTGCGAATGCTGCAATTGCTAACCAAGAAAATGCGGATATCAAAAACAAAATGAGCAAAGACGCTCTTTATAAATTCGGAGTAGATCTTAGCAACATTATTTCTAGTATTGTTGAAGATGCTGAATCTATTAAAGACAACTTAGCTAAAATTGCTTTCGACAACAACCCATTGTTGCAAAACATTGTAAACGAAACTTTGAAAGAACTTGCTAAAGTTCCAGCTTCAGGTGCCATTTCTGGTGTATATGCAATGGTAGACAACCAAAGAGGTGTATGGAAAGCTCCTGCTAACGTTAGCTTATCATCTGTTTCTCGTCCAGTAATCAAAATTGACGATGCACAACAAGAAGACCTTAACGTTGATGTTATTAGCGGAAAAAGTGTAAATGCTATCAGAAGCTTTACAGGTAAAGGTACTTTGGTATGGGGTGCTCGCACACTTGCTGGTAACGATAATGAGTGGCGCTACATTTCTGTTCGTCGTTTCTTTAACATGGTTGAAGAAAGTGTACGTAGCGCAACTGGATGGGCTGTATTCGAGCCAAACGATGCTTCAACTTGGATTCGTGTAAAAGCTATGATTGAAAATTATTTAAATAATTTATGGAAAGCTGGCGCTATGGCCGGTGCTTCTAGTGATCAAGCTTACTTTGTGAATGTTGGATTAGGCACTACAATGTCTGCGGTTGACATTCTTGAAGGTAGAATGAACATTGAAATCGGTATGGCGGTTGTAAGACCAGCTGAGTTTATTGTATTGAAATTCTCTCACAAATTACAAGAATCATAAGTTTAATTAATTGTTTAACTAATATTTAAAAAAAAAATATAAAATCATATGGCGAATCCAGATTATCCACTACCAAGGTTCCACTTTAGAGTGACTTTCGATAGTACTGTTATCAATTGTAATGAAGTAACAGGATTAAATACTACCCTTGATGTAATTGAATACAGAGATGGTGCGAGTGTTGAATTTAGTACACAAAAAATGTCAGGTTTACGTAAATTCGGTGATATTGTAGTGAAAAAAGGTGTTTTCCAAGACCATACCGAATATTGGGATTGGTATAATGCTGTTCAAATGAATGATCCAGTTCGTAAGACTATTACGATTGAACTTTTAGATGAGCAACATGCTGCAATTATGACATGGGTATTGAAAAATGCTTGGCCTTCAAAAGTTGAGAACCCAGATTTGAAATCTGACGCAAGTGAAGTAGCTGTTGAAACAATTACTATTGTTCACGAAGGTTTATCATTAGCTTAATTGAATTGAATATGTCTAATTTTAATTGATCGGATGTTATTTTCTAGCGACGACCAACCATCATTAGGCTACCATTTTAGAGTGGACTTTATTTTCCCCTTACCTAACCGGACCATTGAAACCAAATTCAGAGAGGTTTCTGGGATGGATAGGACTATCGTTATGGAAACGGATAGTGTAGGAGAAAATAAAGTCCCTTTTTTTGCTCCTGTATCTGTTGATTACGGAACACTTAGCCTCAAAAGAGGAATGCTCCCAGGTTCATATTTAATTGATTGGGTGAATCTGAGTATTGTTACTCAACGTAGAATTCCAATCCCCGTTGTTGTAAGTACCTTAGACCATAATCACATGCCCTTATATTGTTGGTTGTTTTTTAATGTGTATCCAACAAAATTCTCAACAACTGGATTTCATGCTCAAGAAGCTGGGATTTTAGTTGAAGAAATCGAATTAAAATATTCGTCATTTATGCCAATCAGAGTTCAAGGTGGTCTATTAGAAGCCGCTGTTAGTCAATTTATGTAAGTTTGTTTTTTATGGCTGAAATTAAAAAACTTACAATTAGAGGTTCTGTGGACCAAAAAAATGCTGATAAAAATGCAGATTCTAGCGATTCCTTAAATCAAGAATCCATTGAATTAATTTTAGAAGAATATAAACAATCGCTAATGGATGAAGTTGATAAGAAAATCCAACAAGCTTTTAAAAAAATCAATAAACGTTAATTATGCCTGATTTACTGACAACGTTCAATAAATTCCAAATTAAAGCTTATAAAGATGTAAGTTGTACGCAATCTGTTTTTCCTAAAATTAAACCAATGTTGGCGTTTGATTTTAGCAAGTTGATGTATAAATTTCCATTTAACCCAAGTACACTTAAAATCAAAACAACGCATAATTTTAACTTAACTCAACCAACAGGATTTACAGGTATTAATCCAAAATTCATCAGCATAAAACCAAAATTGCTTTATGTTGAATTGGTTATTGATCCTGCTGCTGAGCCAGTTTTTATGTTTTCATTATCTGCTGGTTTGCCGTCGGCTGAAACTTTATTAAGTTTAAGTGAACGAATCGAGATTTTTGAAGATATTGTAGGTTATGAATCTTCAACACATAGGCCTCATTACTTACAATTAGAATGGGGCGATAGCCTAAGCATGAAGGCCACTGTTAAAGAATACCAAATTATTTACGGAAGATTCAATGACAAAGGTGAACCAACAAGAGCAACAATTCAAACTCAATTTTTAGAAGTTATTTCAGCAACTGCTATGTTGGCAGAGCAAAGCCGACAATCACCTGATGTATCACACCAAATTGAGATAAAAGAAGGTGACACCATCATGAGTCTTTGCCAAGATATCTATGGTGATACGAAATATTACATCGAAGTGGCTAGAATTAACGGACTAAAATCAATAAGAAATCTAAAACTAGGTTCTCTTTTATATTTTCCACCTTTAAAATAATTTATTATGGCTTTATTAATGTATGACAATGAAACTGTAACAATTGAATTTACAGTAAACGGAGCTGTATCCAAATTATCACCTCATGTTTATGAAATAAATGTGGAGAAATCCATTAATAAAATATGTCGTGCAACAATAAAAATCCTTGATGGTGATGTTGCCCTTCAAAAATTTGATCTTTTAGAAGCAAATACCGTCAACATTGGCGATCCCATTGTAATTAAAATTGGCGGTACTCCAACTAGTGTTGCCGCAGTTTTTACTGGAATTATAACCGGTATTGCAACTGAAATTAGTTTAAACAGCAGTTTTATAATTATCCACTGTGCCGACAAAGCGGTGGGCATGACAAAAGGCAGAAACACTCAAATCTTTTTGAAGAAAAAAGATGATGCTATTCTGAAAGCGCTAATTGGTAACTATTCTGGAGTTACCGCAACTACTGATACTTGTACCATTGAACATGAAAAACTCATTCAATATGGTGTGAGTGATTGGGATTTTTTATTAATGCGTGCTCAGGCAAATGGATTTTTAGTAGCAAATTTCGACAATAAAGTCATTGTCAAAAAACCTGTTTTAACCACTGCTGCTGCTTTCACATATTCTTACGGAACAGATATTCTTGCCTTTGAAAGTTTAGCAACTGGAGAGCCCGCAATTAAAAGCATGTCTGTTCAACACTGGGATTATACAACAGGAAACGTAAAAGTTGGAGCAAGCGACACTACCGATATGCCTCCTTTACCCACCATTACTACAGCAACAAAAATCAAAGATATGGCTGCACCCAAAGAGGCAGTTGGCGTATATACAGCCGGAAATCATGTTGCCGATTCATTGAAAAGTTTGGTAAATGGGAAAGTTGTTAGATCATTATTGGCTAGTTATACTGGTTTTGTTACAGTTCTAGGTGAAGCTACAGTAGAATTAGGCGATATCATTGAAATAAAAGGAATGGGCAAAATGAGTGGTAAATTTTACTGCTCAGGAATAACTCATGATTTTAAAGATGGTATGTTTACAAGCACCATGCACTTTGGTATTAATGAAAAATCAATTTGGGAAGAACTTCATTCCGTAAATAATGAAACTTTGGGTGGTACAAATAGTCCAATAATGGGGATTCACCTAGGCAAAGTAACAAAACTAGATGGAGACCCCAATACCCAACTTAGAATTCAAATACTTTTGGCAAATTTTGGGACTGATGCACTTGTTTGGGCTAGATTAACATTTCCAGATGCAGGAAAAGGCAGAGGTATTTTCTTTGTTCCTGAAAAAGATGATGAAGTTGTTGTTTCCTTTTTAGATGGTGACCCTTCCCAACCAATTATTCTTGGAACTTTATACAACAAAACCAATACGCCGCCTGAAACTTGGAAGGCCGAAAATAATATTCGTAAGATAGTTTCAAAAAACAAAGTGACAATTGCGTTTGATGACGAGAAAAAGAACTTAACATTGTCTACGCCAGGAGGAAATTCTATTTTGATGGATGATGCAAAAGGCATTACCATTAAGGATGCAAATGGGAATAGCATTGTGCTAGCTGCGGCAGGTATTACAATAAAAAGTGCAAAAGACGCAACAGTACAAGCGGCAAAAAATTTAACACTAAAAGCAGATGCTGGACCTGTTGCAATAACAGGACTAGAAGTGAAAGCTGAGGCCAAAACAGCACTTAAACTCGCGGGTAAGGCTACAGCAGAAATTTCTGCTTCAGGTATTCTTACCGTGAAGGGTGCGCTTGTGAAGATTAATTAATTTTTTATTTGAAATAAAAGTTATGTGATTTTCATACTTTACTATTATTTTCGCAATATGCCTCCAGCTTCTAGGGTTACCGACCTTCATATTTGTCCCATGCAAACCATGGTTGGGCCTGTTCCTGTGCCTCATGTTGGTGGTCCAATTATCGGACCAGGAGCAAGTACCGTATTAATTGGCGGCTTGCCCGCTGCTCTTATGGGCGACAATTGTGTCTGTGTAGGTCCTCCAGATAAAATAATGAAAGGATCTGCTACCGTATTAATCAAAGGCAAACCCGCTGCGCGCATGGGTGATACTTGTCAACACGGTGGCACTGTAATGAGCTTATGTCCAACGGTTTTAATAGGCGGATGAGTTCATCACAAAACAAAGATGAATTTTTAGGTATTGGTATTAAATTCCCATTCCGAATCAATGCATCTACTGGAAAAACTGCCCTAATAAATGGCACTCAGCTTATTGAGCAAAACATTCACTTGCTATTGTCTACCCGACCAGGTGAAAGAATTTATCACCGCAATTTTGGAATTGATCTAACCCCACTCTTATTTGAAATCCCCAATGCTGCTACACTTAAAACAATTGAAGAGAATATTATCAGTGGTTTAACTCAATTCCAACCTATGATAATTACAGAATCAGTTGATTTTGAAATTATTGCAGAAGAAGGTTTGATAAAAATCCATATCCACTTTATGATCAGGTCTACCAACTCACGTGGAAATTATGTTTATCCGTTTTACTTAAAAGAAGCTAATCAATTCTAAATTGAAGTGGGATAGAAATCATAATCGTCAAATTGGATTAAGTAAAAATTCATCACAAGTGAAAGATTTGGCATCGCTGAGTCGAATAACGAATAGAAATGATATTTTCTCTGCAATACTTCAAATTTCTAGAAATATCCAATATTACGATGCACATTCCAATACTGATGGAAATTTGAATCGTTTTTTCAGTAGTAGCTTACCCCTCGTTTTAGGGCACATTATAGGCCATTCAATTACTGATAATATTAAAGATTTGAGGGACATTTCTCTCCAATTGAAAAAACAATGGTTGGAAGGCGGAAATCCATTACGTAGGCACAAAGCAGAATTAACAAATTTAATAATATGGCATTTGCAAAGTTTGGAAATGTTAAAGAATGCGGCATTTTCTGAACAATTACTCGTTGCCGATATCATCCCATCATTTAATGAAACTGCCAATTATTTTGAAGGTGTTGTAAATCGTTTCCATTCAGGAGATTTGATTACCCAATACCGTAAAATCAAATCCTTACTATTGGCTTCAATGTCAATGCCTTTTACGGGTGAGGATTTTATTTTCGAAACTTGGAATGATAAATACAAATCGTTAATCACGGATATAGACAATATAGAACTCAACTGGAAAATAACCCAAGAAGAATGTTCTGTAGTTTTAAATAAGATGATTGATCAACAAAAAATTGATCCTATTTCATCTTTATCATTTGTTCTTGGCGATTTATTAGAACAAGTTTCTAATAAAAATACAGACAATTTAAACAATGCGGTATCATCATATTTTTTAAATGAAATTGCCCGCATTGCGCCGCTTGAGGTTGTGCCAGAATCGTTTTATGCCAAATACCAATGGAATGAAAATTCTGAAACCAAAACCATTATTGACGGCACTGTTTATAAAGCTTTAACTAATCCAGAACAAGAAATATATTTAACGAATACTGACAATGTTCCATTAAATGATCAGTTAATTCTTCAACAAAAGAAAGTTCAATTTAGCACTACAACTCAAAATATCACAACTAAAGATAATGTTTCTTTGGATATATCTTACCCAAGCAAATTCAAATTGGAGAGATTATTAACTGAAGGAAATCAACAATTTTCACCTTTTTATTTTCAAATAAAAAGTTCATTATTGGGTATTGAGGGAAATGTAGTTAAGTGGAAAATTGGATTCACATTTCAAGAATTATCAACGGTTCAACATATCCAAAGTATATTTGAAAATCAACCCGATATAAAAAGAGGATTTCAGGAAAATACGAACCAAGAAATACTAAACTATTGGTTAGGTGATGCATTGGCAATTGAGTATTTCGGCATGGAAAGTCCCGAAATCCCTATCCCATTTCAAAAAAACAGAACAAGCTTAGACGTATCATATACTGAAAACATTGGATATCATTGCTCATGGACAGTTATTTTAGACACCGATGACGTAAGACCAATGGTTGATGAAAAGGGTTTTGTGGTACTTCGGTTTAAAATTTTAAATGATTACCAGTACATCTATCATTTCTTTTCGCATAACTCTCCTATTAATTGCAAAATTGAAGCAAGTGTAATTGATTTACATAATGTTGAAATTTATAATGACTATGGGAAATTAGACACCAATACTCCTTTCAATTTATTTGGCATAAAACCAGAAATTGGATCAAAATTTTATATTGGTCACCCATTATTGTTTTCGAATTCCCTTACAAATCTTAAAATAAACTGGCAGTGGTTTGGTTTACCCGATTCTATAAAAGGATTGGTAGACAACTACGATGGTTATGATTTAATTGAAAACAATACCGACTTTATGGTATCGGTATCAGCACTTCAATCGGGTACTTGGTTTCCTGAAAACGACAAACAAATTATTTCACTTTTCATGGATTCAAGCGACTCCGATGAGGAATTCAAACCAGTATCGAATATTAGAAGAATCAATGAAATTGACCTATCTCGTTTAGATCTGCAAAAAACTCAAAAAACGTACGAACCTTTAAAAGAACCAAATAAATCAAAATACGGATTTATGTGCCTTGAATTATTAAGCCCAACTGGCGCTTTTGGGCATAATAAATACAATGACTATCTTCAGAAAAAATTAAATACAACCAAATCCAAAGAAAATCTAAACGAACCGTATACCCCTTTAATTGGAAATCTAACATTAGAAGCCGTTTTGACGGAAGAAATTTCTCAGACTCAATTAAAATCAAGGGTTCAAATTTTTGGAATAGATAATTACTTATTAGATATCCCTTCAGTTCCATCAAGTCATTTAATGCCGGCAGATAATTTCAAATGTGCAATTTATCTAGAATTTGATAAAGTGCCAGATGGAATGGCAAGTATGTTTTTTAAACTGCCTGAAAGCGCGAATGGAAATTTGGTAATTGGCCAAAAACATTGGTATCAATTATTGAAAAACAAATGGCAAATGTTGACTTCTGAACAAATTGTGAAAGATGAAACTTTACATTTTGAGACATCGGGTTTAATTCTATTGAATCAACTTCATGAAAATAAGAATTTATCTGATTCAACATGGTTAAAGGTTTGTTCATTTCATGATGAATCCCTCAATAGAATATCAGAAATAGACACGCAAATAATGCATTTATTTGTGAATGATACGCGCCAACTTACTGAAGTTACACTCATTGAAAATATTCAAATTCCAGAAGAATTGATTGACGTTCTATCAGTAATTTCTCCAATAATTCCTAAGAAAATTCGTCCAATTCCAAGTTTAGGTTTTAAGTCCGGAATATTTTCATTTCAATTTAAAACACAAAATAGAATTTCTGATTTACAAGATTTAAGACAATTTATTTTAATAAAATTCCCTAAAATTCAGGATGTTTTATTGATTACTAATAAAGACCAAAATGAATTTATCAAAGCTGGTTTGGTAAGGGTGATTTTAATTCCAACATCTGAAAAAGAATCGTTATTTGAGGGAAATTGGCCAAAATTCTCATCACAAGAACTTAAAACAGTACAGCTGTTTTTAGAAGAAAATAGTCCTATGGGATCTAGTTTCCTAATTGAAAACCCTGTATTTGAAGAACTAATTATAAAGTGCAATATTGTAGTAACCGCTGGATTTGATAAAAACGAAGCTCGAAAATTAATCAACCAAGCAATTCTTAAAGGTTTCTTGAATATTACTGGAATTGTTGATAGTGGATTTAGTTTTGGAACATCCATTTACAGTTCAAAACTTCTGTCGTTGATTAAAGTATTGCCTTTTATTCAAAGTATTACAAATTTCGCATGTTATACCAAATACAACGAGAATTTAAAACTTCCAGCTGAATTTAATAGTCTGAATTATTTGGTTGAACCTTCCGCGATAAATCACATATTAATTCCAAATGCGAATCATTTATTCGACATCAGAGAAACAAATAAACATAATTCTGATGGTATTGGTGTTTCTAACATGACTTTGGGCACAGATTTTCTAGTTGAAAAATTGCGTACCAAACAATATAAAATGGGAATTGGAAATTTCAAAATTGGAATTAATTTGCAAATTGATAAATCTGAAATTACTGATAATATAGAAATTACAGATATTTTCATTTGATTATGAATTTGATTTCTCTATAATTCACTGCAATTACATTCATTAGATTACTTTAAAATTCACTTAATTTTAAAAAGTTGCATTTTTTTTGCGTATACAGTAAAAAAAACGGACCTTTGTTGTTAAATTTACACAAATTATGGGTTCACGTAGAAGATCAGAACTTAAAAACTATTTCATCAAAGGAAGGATTCCAAAAGAGGAAGACTTTCAAGATTTCATTGATTCAACATTGAATCATGTTGATGATGCAATAGTAATCAACGAAGAGGATGGCTTAACTATTGAATCTAAAAATACGGGCGCCTTAATTACTTTCAAACAGAATATTGATGATGCTGATGCCTTTTGGAGAATCGAATTAGAAGATGATGACAATGGTGATAGCTATTTAAAATTCAAACATTCCCAAAACGAAAATGCTACAATTTCTTTAAATAAAGATGGTAAAGTTGGTGTTGGCGTTGAAAAACCGTTACATACTTTAGATGTAAATGGCGTAATAGGTTCACATGGTAGAATTGGTTATTACCAATTTGGTGAAGTACCAGCTGATGGGCAATGGCACAATATTGTTGACAATTTATCTAGCTATTCTGCTTTCGAAGTAATTTCTTCATGCGGTGAAAAAGGTGCTCATGCCATTACACATGCTATCTGTGTTTGCACATACGGAAAAAGTAAAGATGGAATTAAGCAAACTCAAAACTATTTTGGACGTTCTAGAAATAGAATTGAATTCCGTTGGTTTGGAGAATATTTCAATTACGCTTTGCAAGTGAGAACAATGCGACCATTTTCTCGCGAAGCGAATATTAAATTCAATGTTTCTTTGTTATGGGAATAAAGAAAGATACAGATTTAATGCTAAAATTAACGGCTGAAGAAGTTAATTTGGTGTTAGACGGTCTTGCTAATTTACCATACAAAAAAGTATATCATATCATTGATAAAATTAGAAATCAAGTTATTTCTGAAAATTATATACAAATTCAAGAAACTTCTCAAAGAATGAAATGAGTGATGAGCTTGAAAAATATGCCATTGAAACAGATCAGGTAATTGACCCAGACTTTGATCTTGTAGCTCTGAGGGAAAAAAGTATTTCTTTCATTCAAAAATATAGTGGTACTGAGTGGACAGACCACAATATTCACGATCCAGGAATTACCATACTTGAACAAATTTGTTTGGCAATTGCCGATATTACTTATCAAACTGAACAAGTAATTACGGCTTCAAATAATGCAGATACATTTGCCAATAGTCCTTATTTCAATGTAAGTCAAGCTCGAAACACAAATCCCCTTATTACTTTCAAGGATTTTACTGATAAAATTATTGAATTTGAGGGAATTTATAAAGTTTATTATATCCCTTCTATTTCTCATCCTTGCATTAACGGCATTTATGATATTATTGTTTTTTGTGATCAAGAAACAAACAAAAAAGACGCATTAGAACATATACAATCCATTAAGAATTCATGGAGACCATTGTGTTCAAAGTTTGAAGCCATCCACTTCCCTCCACAAAAAAATATAGAAATTCAGCTTTCAATTGAAGTTACTGATACTGACAATTTAAATGCAATATTTGACCGTTATCTTTATGTAATAAAAGAATTTTTAAAGGGTAGAAATACAGGTGCGAATTTTTTCAGACAACGTATTTTTGATGTTGCAACATTCTCTAAAAAAATCTCTCTACAACTTCAATCTGCCGACCTGGTTTCAGCTTTAAATCAAGTTGAATTCACTAAAAACATAATTAACATTTCCATTAAAGATCCAAGTCAAGACTTTATTTGGACGATGAACTTTGATACCCCGTACGAATTGCTTTTAGATCCAACGAGTACAATATCACTGTATAAAAATGGCAATTATTTAGGCAATTGGACAGCATCGGATATTAAAAAGAGGAGAAAAAAATCTAAGAGCTTTAATAATCCCTCAATTAACTCAACTGTAAATAACGAATATCCTCAGAAGCTAACCGACTTTTATTCTTTACAAAAAGGGATGCCAGAGATTTACGAATTAGAAAAAGATATTTTAGGCAAACTAAATAAATCTCATAGTTCTGCTTTGCAGCTTAAAGGGGTATTAACAACCTACGATATTTTAATTGCTCAATTCATTTCACAATTAGAAAAAACCTTCCATATTTTAAATAACCGCCACACCAACCTCAATGATTTGGCGAAAGAAATGTTATCTGTAATTCCAGGAATTGAGTGGGTTTGGATAGATTTTAATGAAAAATTTGAAGCGCTCAAGCCAAAAGAAAAACACTCTCGATTTGTGGCTTGGAAAAATTATTTGGTAAATCAGAAACAAAATTTACATGAATTAGTAAACATAAGTTCGAGAACTGAATCAGAAAGCATTGAAATAAGAATCAAAACTTATCTATTTTTATTACAGTTAATGGGATTTGATTTAGAGTTAATTACTCCAAATTATGACCAATTAACCAATTTTGATAAGGCAAATTGGTTGGAAGAAATTTTACAGTTTTGGCTGAGTAATCGATTAAATAGAATTCATGTTGAGGGAGAGCCATTACAAGCATTGAGCCGTAGTTCTGAAATTGGGTACCGCGGCATGATATCCAAAATATTGAATATCAAATTTGATACATTTGTATTTTCGCAACGAATACCTAAAATAGCCCAATGGATTTCTAGAGATTCTGGCACTCCGATAAAAATAAATTCAAATTTCCCAGAATTCATGTATTGGGGTCGAAACAACAAAGCTTATAAATACAACGAAGAAAACGAACTGGTTTTAATTGGAGAAGATAATAAATCAATTGCAACTATTGGCGAAATGCTCAATGACGATGAATTGACCGATTTAACCAAGAAGATTGCAGATTTACACAATAATTCAGAAGGGTTTGTTGTAATTGAGCATACAGCATTAACTCCAAATGTAGATGAAAATGTGTTTGGTGTAATCATATCTTTAGATTCTGAAATTCTTTTAAAATTCGAACCTAATTATTCAATATCTGATCTTTATGAAATTCTTAACAATTTTGAAAAGAATATTGCCAATAAAGATTTTTCATTTGACGTAAAAAAAATAGCTTCTAAGCAATACGTAAATGTTCTTAAAACAGAAAATTTGTATTCGCAAATTGAATATTATTATCCAAGCGCAGAGCAAGCCATTGAGGGACATAAAAAATTAACCAAAGAATTACTTATCGAGAACTTGGAATTTCAGTTTTATGATAAAATGTTCTACCAGTTCCAAGACCAATTTGACCCATATAGCTTCACGATAAGTATATGTTTTCCAGATTGGCATGAGAAATACATCAACACAGCTGCTAAAGATCAAATTTTACACTTGTTAGACAGCATAACTCCAGCACATATTATAATAAAACCACATTGGTTAAATCCGAAACAATTCGCTACGCTTATGTCACTATATGAGGAATTCTCAAAATTAACTCAACACAGTGCTAAAGCTAATTCTTTAAGAGGGCAATTGTTAGAAATACTAATGAACTCTCATGAAATCAACACTGAAAATTCATGAACTTGAAATCATTATCGATGGTGTCGATGAACAATGGTTAATTCAAAACAATAAACACATTATTCAAGCAATACATAAGGCTTTTGACCCTTATGATATGCATCAATTTCCTGATAATATAATCAATGAAATAGTCATTGATTTACCCAAAACTAATTCGTTTAATGATTTCTTAGTAGCTCTAACTAAACAAATACAGAATCAGGTACTCCAAAAGTACGCACTTTCATCTAAACAGATAAATGAATTAAAAAATAAAGATTTTATTCCTTTAAAATGGAAAACAATCGATGATTTACTTTTAAAACTCAAAGAAAATCCAAACATACAATCATCTCAATACAATGATAATTTTTCTGAGCTTTTACAAATAATATCAAATAACAATTCTGTAATTTGGGATATTTTATACAAAATTGGCATTTCAAAATCTATCATAGATTCATTTATCAAATGGAGTAAAGCGGAACAAATTCATCCTAAACAAATTTTACAATGGATTGGTTTTTATTTCGAATTAAGTAAAAAAAACAACAATGTAAAACAAGACAATATTTTTCTTAATGTAATTTTAGAAACTCAATATAAAGGCAATAGATCTAACATTGCTTTCAATAAAATCAATTCTGAATTTGTTGAAATCCTTTTAAAAACTACAAACCCAATAAATAAAGAGTTAGTTGAATATCTAGGTAATATTGCAGAGGTTAATTCGATTTTCGCCAATTATTTTAGCGATTTCAATGTAATTAAGAACTTAATTGATATCCAATTTATAGAGAAAATAATTCAATTAAATTTAAGCAGTCAATCCCAAAATTACAACAATAAAAAGAGAGAAATTATTGTATATTATAATTTAATACTCATTGCCAATACCATTGGAAAATCAAAATACGAACAATTATTTAATTCGATAAACATTGCATATTTAAATGCTGACAATGGCCAATTTAATTACTTAAACATTCTTAAAATATTTAATGAAAATTTTTCATCAACTGAATATAAAAAGATAAAGGATTTAATTGAGTTATTATTTCAAGAAACCTATTTAATTAATTACAATATAGACTTCAATAAAAATATTAACCAAATAAAAATAAAGGTAGAATCTTTTTTATCAGAAAATTTCGAATCACAGAAAACAGATAAATTAAATAGTAACCCAGAATCAATACCTCTAAAAATTGATAATATTGTTCAACACATAATTGATGTAGACTTTTTTCGGCAATGGCCAGATGAAATGAAACATTTAAAATCAAAATTGAAAATTTATATCAATTCGTTTTTAGAAACTGGCAATTATCTTCCAATATCTTTTGCTCCCGAAAGTGAAAATCTCCGCATTATTATGACCGAGATTAATCGAATTTTATTAGAAATTCGATTGAAATCAAAGCCCCAAAGCCCCGAATTGATTAATGATTTATTGGCCCATAGTTCAACGCTAAATTATCTATTTTTCAATTTAAGTAATTTGTTATTCAAGGAAATTACACTTGATAAAGAATCAATCAATGTAACCGATGTTAAAGACTTTCACAAAACGAAAGACATTAAAATCAATAAGGTTTTAACCAATAAAAATTTAATTACAATATGGTCTAGCTTCATCTCTGAATTTGATTTTTACTTCAGTAATAACATATATTTTAATGAGTTAAAACAAAAAATAAAATCTGAAAATCCCGAAAGCATTTATACCTACCTCACTAATACTACATCATCAAAATTTGCACAAACTATTTTTGAAATTTTAATTTCCCTGCAAAAAAACCAGACCAAAAGAACCCAACCATTTATTTTCTCTTATTTATTGCAGTTTATTGAAATTCAAATTCAAAGCAAAAACACAGCGACCACAAATTTCGAATCGTACATCGAAAACATAAAAAAATCAGAAGAATATCAGGAATCAAAAACGCAACAAGCAAAAGAAAAAATAATCAATGAAACGATAAGTACAATTGAAGAAATCAAAGACTTAATTCAACCAGAAAACATATCTGAATTATTTACAGAAGAAGAATTGAAATTATGGAATGGTTTGATCAATATTATCGAAGAAAAATCAATAAACATCTTAAAACTTACACAACAAATTAAATTATTTGAAGAAACATTTAATATTCTGAATGAATTTTGGTTTGAAAACGTTGATTTAACAGTTGAATTCAATTTGGCTAAAAAATTCAATCATTTATTTGTTGATTTAGAAAGTATTTTCAGCTCAAATAATTCTTTATTAGAAATTAATCAATATCCAAAACAGATTATTCAAAGCTTTGAACAGATAATACAGGCACTAAAACTAGATCCAATTTTTCTATTTGAACTATTTGTTTTCAAGCATAACAAATTAAATATTGATAAGGAATCCAATTCCATTTTTAACGAATTTGGTTTATCTCGTGACAATCAAAACCCGTTGAATAAGCCCGATGTTAAAATCTATTTAAATCAATTATTAAACAACCAAAAAAACAATTACGATAAAGATGCAAGTTCAATTTCAATTGAAGATAAAAATTTAATTCAACAAGAATTTGAATATTTCAAATCACAAATAGAAACTGAAATAAATTTAGGGGTAGAATTGTTTTTTGAAAACTTCAAAAATGACCCATTGATTCAGAAAATATTCGAGGAAATCAATACCCTTGAATCTTTGAAAGAACAATTAAAAAGTCCAATAGTTAACGAAAAAATTCAATGGTATTTGTCATTGGCATTGCTAGAAATATTTAAAAACTATTTTAATACTGCATATCGAAAATACCAATTTATAAATACAGTAGATTCTCTAACATTAATCTTTGGAAAAGAAAAAAATGCAACTGCTTTTTTGAAAAATATTGAACTCGCAGAGGAAGTAATCAAGAAGCAAGAAGAGTTTATTTCAAATTTAATTGGCAATCAATACAAGCAAATCAAACTAAGTCCAAATTCTTTTAACGACAGGCAATCAACGCTTTTAGAGCGAGAAATAATGGACAGTTGGTTGATTGATATCATTCCCCAAGGAATTCCTATCGACGATAACGTAAATCGGTTATTACAACAACTCATAGTAAATTTAGCTATTCAGAATCAAGAACTTGATCGTATTAATGAACTCGAACGAAATAGAACGCTTGAACAAAAAACAGAGCTCGAGAGAACCCAAGAACTTGATCGTATTAATGAACTCGAACGAAATAGAACGCTTGAACAAAAAACAGAGCTCGAGAGAACCCAAGAACTTGATCGTATTAATGATCTTGAACGAAATAGAACGCTTGAACAAAAAACAGAGCTCGAGAGAACCCAAGAACTTGATCGTATTAATGATCTTGAACGAAATAGAACGCTTGAACAAAAAACAGAGCTCGAACGTAACCAAGAAAGTGAACGTAACCAAGAACGTAACCAAGAAAGTGAACGTAATAAAGAACTTGAAAACAATAATGAACTTGGAAGAGATGATAAGCTTGAAATCAACGAAATTTCAACACATGAAAACAAAAGCACTTTAGTGAAATATATTCAACTAGAAAATGCAAAAAAGCAAAATCTAGATATATTAGACTATTTAATATTATCACTCAGTGAGGTTTTTTCAATTATATATCCAAAATGGATATCAATAATTAACTCGTTAAATGTATCTGAAGCAGAAACAAATAAGAACATCATCCAAAATTCTAAACTCAACTGGATGGAACAATTAGTTTCATCGCCAATTTTACTTCAACTTACTCAAAAACAGAGTTTATTATTCCGAAATTATTTGAATGAAATATTAAAAATTCAATCAGAAACCTACTCATTAAAAGAACATGTTATTTTTAAAAATACATTTACTATGCTCCTGCATTTTATTGAGCAAAATGCAGAAATAAAACACATACTGGAATCGAATCAAATAGAGAATATTCAAAAAAAGGCAACGGCTATAATTACAAACTTAAAAAGCACTTTGCAGTTTCAAGAAACATTTCTCACTCAAATTTTAATCTCAAAGTATGCCAATTATAAAGAGTTTGAGATTGCAAATGAATCAAAAATAATTATTCAAAATATATTCAAAGAAAAAGCAGAATCAAATGAGGACAATGTATACAAAACTTGGGTTCCTAAAAATATTTGGTTTCAAACAGAACAAAAAATCCCCTTTCAATCAATATTCAATAATCGAGAATTTTGGAAAGTTTTATTTTCGGAGAACAACAATGAAATTTACATTGAAAATACTGAAAATAATATTCAACCAATTTGGAACAAATCTGAAAATTACAAAATTTTAAATAAACATCCACAATCTAAAAAATGGATGGTTCAATTATCTAAAAACAAAGGTGAGGGCTTCATGGAGTTAGCCTCTAGCCTATCATTCAATACAATAATTGAAGCACAAACTGAAAAATATAAATCCGCGGCTGTTTTCGAAACAAATATAGAAAACCTATTAACTGAGCTCAAAACTTTAATTCCCACTATTGGCATTCTCGAGTTTTATCAATTTACTAAATTTCAATTGATTCAAATTCAATCTCCTCCTACAAAACTTCAATTAGCTCAAATTTTCTATTTGTCCTATATTTCTTTACCAAGCAATAAAACATTTGTTGAAATTTCGAAATTCACACAATTAATCATACAAACATTAAGTTTGAATGGAAATGAATCCAGCTTATTAAATAAATTAATAAATGAAAAGTTACCTAATCAAAACAATGTTATACCAAAGAAAGATGAATTAGTATCTATTGATTTTTCAAATAATCAAACATTTACTGACAGTCATATCAAGGAAATATCACACCATATAATCAAATATCCATTCATATCTGAATCGGAAATAATTGAACAGCTAAATTTGCTAATTACTAGCAAATCAAAATTAAAGGATACGGCAAGTATCTTAAATAAAATTGCAAAACAAATCTGGGAAGAAATTAACAATCAAGGCAGTTCAATTATCTCAAATAAAAGATTTTTCCACTTCCTTAATAAAACAATAAATAACTGGTTAACGAATAAACAAATTCACTGGACAATAAATCGTGCCTTCCAAAATATAGAACAGTGGTTGACAGTATCAAAAACAGCTTTACTGAAAGCCGATATGAGTGAAATTCAATATTTGCATCCAAGTTGGGGTATCTACGACGAAAAATACAAAGCTGAAGTAAATACATATATACATTCACCTGATTTTTTCTATTTCATTAAGACCAACAATAAAGACAAATCCGTTGAATTTGATACGAATACCGTTAAAACAGATTCTATCCAAAGGAAAGAATATCCATTAAAATCTTCGTTGGAAAATAATGACGTCTACTTCAAGTTACCTAAACAAACCATTATAAATGATTCAGATTTATTGGGTCAATCAAATAGACAGGCAAAACCATTGTCGGAAAATACAAATCAACAAAACCAAGAAATCATCAGCGAGTTTAAGGAATGGCAACATGCTTTAAATGAAAAAATAAAAACAACAAATAAGAAACTCATTGAAAATCAGGAAAACAACGAAGAATATAAATTAGAGTTGCCCTATAAACCAAAAGATCCATCTATTTTAAATTGGGATGCAATAGGTAACTCAAATGAAATAGAAAAAGCATTATTATCAATTTTGCTTATTGAGGGAATCGAAATCAATCAATCAATTTTACCCAACAATGACATTATATCCACGAATCAATTTCTAAGTTCAAAAGCAATTTTTAGAATACTCGGACATAGTTCAGTTCCGCTACAATTCATTGGACTGCTATATGAACAATTTTTTGGTTATTCGCTGGGGCTTGTTGAAGAAAATTGGACGAATTTCACATCTCCTAAAAGTTCAAAATCACTTTCCCTTAAATTAAAAAAACTTAGGAAGGAAAGTCAAAGTCCCTCAGAAACAAAAAATGAAACTGGGACTAAAAATGAAACTCAAAATTGGTTTGAAGATATTTTAAATCTTTCCAATTTAGAAAATCAAAAAATACTTGATTCGAAAAATTTCAATTTGATTATTAAAGAAATTCAGCAAAAAATAAGAACCAAATTAAACAAAACCAAATTTGCGAACGCCCCAGAATCGCTGCAAGTTGAGTGGATAAACCATTTGATATTTTTCAAATTGATTAAATTCGAAAATGACAATAATGAAATTGGCGGATTTTTTTCAATATTAACTAGTGAACCAAGCCAAGTAGATAACTGGATAAATAGAATCTCAGAATCCATTATTTTTGATATTGATGTTGAGTTTGATTTTTGGATTTCCAACATTTCTAAATTTGCAAATTATTTCCAAGAATCAAATATTATTACATTGTTTCAAATTTCAGAGAGTTTAAAATTAGTTAACACTGAAATCAAATTACCCATTGAAGACATTTTTGAAGCTACGCTTAAAAATGTTGAACATAGACCCTTTCAAGAAGCAATCTTAAATGTATTTCTACCTAACTTAATTCCAATATTTTATGAAAATCATTTAACAAAAACCAATTTGTTTAGGGAATTAAATTTAATATCCCTCATAATAAATGAAAGAAATCATATTGGTCAAGTTCAAACTGAATCATCAGAAAATTTAGCCGACCAATTGAATTTGGATAATATTTTCATCCCTTATAAAAATTTAGAAACAGCCGAAATAGAGCCTGAAATTTTACGTGAAATATCATTTATAATTGGTAAAAACCTAGATGAAACTTCACGTTGGATATTACATGAATTAAGTCATTCAGATCCAAAGAAACTAAACGTTTTCAAACAAAAAATTCAAGATTCATTCGAAAACAAAACCAAAATCAACAATTACTACAACTCCATAATTAACAATCCCAAATTATCTCAATCAATTCAAGAGTTAATCAGTCCAATCATTATTAATCTTCAGGATAAAAAGAAAACGGATTCGAAAATCAAACAGGAAATAGATAATGGAACAAGATTCATAACAACTTTATGCGGACTTATGATGTTGTCGCCATTTTTGGCAACGCTTTTTAGAAGGATGGGACTATTAGAGAAAAATTCTTTTATCAGTGAAGCAGAACAGTTAAAAGCATATAAAGTCCTCATGACGATTCCAAAAATCGATGAAGAAAAAGAATATGAATACCAAGATTTAATTCCGAGAATCATAACAGGAATTGCCCCAGAAGACACCATTCATTATGTTCCTGAATTAACTGAAGCCGAATTAACAGAGATTAGAAATTTCCTCGGTGCCGTTATTTCACAATGGCCAGTGATGGCAAATGCAACAGTTAGAGGATTTATTGAATCCTTTTTAATTCGCGATGGAAAGGTTTGGAAAGATGGTACAATCTGGAAAATTGAAGTAAATGGGCATGGTGCCGACATGATAATGCAAACATTAACATGGGGATTTTCTACCATGAAATTTCCATGGACATCGTATTTGATTGAAACAAATTGGCAGCCGGCTTAAGGCTTTGGTATTGTTACTGGGTCAATTGCTTCTTTTTTCCAAAGATTTTTACCCCTCGCCTTTTCTCTATCATCAAGAGAGCCTTTAAAATCACCAAACTGTGCTTTCAATTTGGAGCGCAGCAAATATGCCTCCGCATAATTTGGTCTGAGGGAAATTGCATCAGTAAGTTCAACAACTGCTGTTGCACTATCTCCAAGTGACATTAAATTATTTGCCAGATAATAATGATATTCAGGAATTGAATCTGCAATTTTCCCAATTTCTAAATAAATATCATTCGCTTTTTCGAATCTTTCCATTCCATCAAAAGCCCTAGCTCTGTTTAATATGAGTCCAATATTGGTTGGATCTTGTTTGAGTCCTTTCTCAGCAAATGAAGCAGCAATGGCGCATTCATCCATCAAAATATAGTACTCTGAAAACACTGCAAATACTTGTGAATTATCTTGAGAATACATTCTAGCAAAATCTAGATTGATTTTGGCTGAGTCCATATTGTCAAAGTTTATATAATTTTTAGCTTTTATTAGAAATGCCTCCCAACGGGTATTGTTTCTATGCAAAACCTTATTGCAATCTATGATACTCGCTCTAAAGTTTTCCATTTCAAAATAGGCGCTGGCTCTGCTCAAAAGAACTATTTGATTGGTATCATTTTGTTGAACACACAGGTTCAAATACTTCAATCCCTTGTCAAATTCTTTTTTTCGCACATACAACATACCTAACTCCAAGGATGACTCATAAGCTGTTTCCTTATCTATTTGAGCAGACTTAAAATCAAATTCTGCCGACTTTAAATCAGACTGATTAAAATAGGATTTCCCTCTATATAAATAAGCCTTTCCATACATTGGATCAACTTCAATTGATTTAGAAAAAAGTTCAATCGCTTTATCAAACAATTTTTTTTGATAAAGAATTATCCCTTTATTAAAGTAGGCCTCTTTACAATTAGGAAAAGCAATGATAATATCATCATAAACTTTCATTGCCTCTTCTGTTTTTCCATTTTGGAAAAGAACGGATGCCACATCTAACAATCTCTGTTGGCCGCCATTGCCACAAGATGCTAGCATCAAGCAAAATAATACTGTAAAAAAATTCCGATATATTAATTTCATAAATTTTGTGGGATATTTGTGGATATCTATGTTATTTTAAAAAAATCGCTTAACTTCGCACGAATATGCAACAAATAAAGAATAAAATTCCATTCGGAAGGATAATTTTTATAAAAGGAATAATTGTGTCTATTTTTTTATTCACAATAATGCCTCGTGCATACGGTCAAGAGAAAATTAGCGAGAAAGTAGCCGAAGCAAAATCTGCTGTACAACAAGGGAATTCAAATATTGACCAAGCCAATACAAAATCAAACAAGATAAAAGCCTTTATTACTGATTCAATTCCAACCTATACTGATGAATTTGGCAATTATTTAAAATCTTTCTTAGAGTATCAAAATAAACTTGACTATTTAGACGGTGTTAACAATACAAAGCCTAAAAGAAAGCCAGCAAATAAAGCTCAAAGAATTATTGATTTAGAATCTAAAATTGCAAAGCCTACCATGACCGACAAAGAATGGACAGGTGCAGAATTAACTCCATACAATGAATCGAAAAGACGTAAATCAATGTCTAAAGAAATTTATGGTTTTCATGGATTTTGGGAAGGCAATAAATTTGAAAAATATGATTTAAATGCTTTAACTAGAATTGGATATATTGGTTATGATATCAATCCGAAAACAGGTAGTTACACAAGCATTCATAATTGGAGAAATACGCATTTGCACAAAAGAGCTGCACAGTATGATGTTGATGTTGATATTGTTGCAAATTTGAGAGGCGCTAAAAATATTCACGACTTTTTATACCAACCAGGAAGTGATAAGGCATGGAATGCATTTAGTGATTCAATAATTGGTCTGCTAAATGAACAAAATGCAGATGGTGTTGTTATTGATTTCTATCAAATGGCAGCTGCTGATAATCCAAGATTTATTGAATTTTTGAGAGTCATTAGATTCAAACTAAACGAGGCATCTCCAAGATTTGAATTATCATTGGCACTGCCTCCAATTGATTATGAAAAAGCATACAATTTAAAAGAAAATTATAGTTTGGTTGATAGATTTCTAATTTATGCTTTTGATTATAATAATTTTGCTGGAGAAAATTGCAGTTCATCAGCGCCATTGGTATCTTCAAATGCGGATCAATTATCAATTGACAAAACATTCAATAATTACATATCATTAGGGATAAAACCAGAAAACATGGTAATTGTTGCCGGGTTATATGGACAACAATGGGCGATGACAACAGCCAACCCGTATAATCAAAATTCAAAATACATCAAAACAATCTCCTTTTTTGATTTCGAAGAAGATTACAGCGTAAGAATCAAACCAGTTTTAGACAATAACGTTTTACAAAATTATATTTCATTTTCAGACAATAATGGAAATTGGTTTATTACTTGGGGTGAAAATATCCTTTCGCTTTCTTTAAAATGTGATTATATCAATAACAAAAATGTAAAAGGTATTGGATTTTGGCAGTTAGGAAATACCGTTAGTGGCGATTTGAATACCCAAAAATTTTGGCCATTAATTTATAAGAAATTTGCATTACCCGAGGCAACGATGCCTCAAAATATTACTGCAAACTTTGATGAAATACCAACTTCAAATATTGATTCAATTCTTTCAGTGAATCAAGCGTTGATTATGTCGGCGGTTAATCTTGCTGAAAACCCATTTTTACCAGACAAGCCAGATAGATCTCAATTAGCTAAAATAGGTTCTAGCAATTTCCAATACAAAGAAGTAATAAGGGCTATTGGAATGTTTTTTACAATATTGACTATTTGCGCGGTTGTGGCATTGGTAATTGCCATGTTCGATGAAAAAGTGAGAATGCTCTTGTTTTTTGATCAAGCATTCTTATTTTTAATACCGGGTATCATGTTAACCATCACAATAACGATGCGTTTGTTGGGAATAATTTGGAATTCAGAAATGGAATTTATTGTGGGCGGTATTGTGGGAATTGGTTGTCATTTCTTAATACAAAACTATTTCACAAAAAAATCACAATTGAATGATGAAACTCCTTAGAAACATTTTCATTTTATTTTTGGTTTCAATTGAATTGCTTTCTTGCTCAAAGAAAAATTTCTCCCAAGAATTTGTAAGGCGATATATTTCAGACACCAATTGGTTACATCAACTGAGTTACAGCCCGTCTAACATGTTCTCGTTGCAATATGGCATGAGAGAAATCAAGTTCGATAAAACTGGTAGCACCTATCTGATTAAAAGAAATAGAATCATTGATGAGTATATATTCACGCCATTTTCAGTTGGGGAACTGGCTTATTATTCAAAGGATTTAATAACAATACGCTTTTCAGATTCTGCGAATTGCGAATTGAAATTCGTGAGAGATCCCAAAAAAGACGAATATTACCTTACTCCAGATTCAACCGTTTCAGAAAGGTTTATAATTAACTACATGGGGAAAACATGTATCAGCGAAGATAAAAACCTCAAAGTAACTTTACAAGTTACGGGAATAGAAATCACAGAGGTTAAGAAAAATAGAATGATTCAAGGTGGTGTTTCAAGAAAAAAAACGCCTCAAAATTAATCCAAAGAAAAAGGCATTACTTTTTTTAGATTGGTTTCAATATATTTCTCGAAATCAGCTTTCACAATTTTCGTTCCTTTGATATTATAATTTGAATAGTTATTAATCCAATCACAAAACAATTCTGTTTTCGCAAAAACTTCCTGAGGATTTTTGAAATCCAAGCTCTTTTCAAACATTTCAATCATATTACCCATTGTAGAAACCTTGGGCAGTATTGCTGCGCTTAAACATAATATTGTTGAAGTTTCAAATGCTTGTAAATACTCATTATGTTGTTTGCGCTGATTCAATATTCTAAGTGCCCAAAACTTTACCGAAATTGGCAACTGCGAAAAATCTCGCATCGCAATATCTTTTAGTCTTTCATCCGTTGACAATTGAAGCGCAGGAATAAAATGTCTCCAATTTTCTATTTTAACTTCAATTGGGTTATTTTCAAATAAAGGAATCAAATAAGGCTTGATTAATGGTGGCAGAATATTATCGAGCAATTCCATTGCAAATTGAGTATCATCCTCATCCGCATCCTCATTGAAAATAAGCTTAGAAATTACCTGCATTTCACTCGGACTATAATCCCATGATAATACTGTAAATAGCTGCTTTATTAATAATTTTCTTGTCTGAATTAAACTTACATATAAATAATATTCGGTAAGTGTTCGTCCTTTGATATCTTCGATAGTCAAATCTATCCATACCAAAGATTCACCTAGATTCAATAATAAAACATTATTTTTAGATTCAGATTTCGCTTGAATTGCAATTTGATTGTTATGATATAAACCGAGTATCTCCGACTTCAACATCACCGGAGAAGCCAAACCCATTTCAATAATATCGTCAAATTCAATTTCATTCATATTCAAATTTCGAACTCCATCAATTTGATTTAACAAAGACGAAGACCAAAGCTTCCGAATTACTTCATTCGAACTCAAATTTATTTCGGTGGAATTATTTTCGGAATTTGTCTCTGTGGCAGCTTCCTCAGAACTTTTAATTGATCGATCATTCAGGAAGTTAGATATACCCGTTTGATAATAGCGAGAAATCTGATTTATATTAAATACCCAATAAATTGAAATCAACGCAATAACTACGAGTAGTGAAACTACCAATTCATTTTTCAAAAGATCAAGATCAAGATGTGAAGTTACCAATACCCAAATTATTACTGCACTTATAATCGCAGACATTTGGCCAATTGATCCTTCCAATGCGCTTTGCAATCCTGCTTTTTCCTCAGGTTTGGCTACATGAAGCATAATTCTATTCGAGGGATTATCAATTACTTTTTTACATACTGATTCAATCCATTTCAATAACAAAACTAAGCCAAATAAGGTACCTAAATGTAATCCTAAAAAATAGTATAGCAACACAGATACAAGTGACAGAACCAAAATCAAAATAGCATATATTTTTAATGATTGTTTAGTCCCAATTGTTTTTATCAATTTAGACGAATAAAACAACCCAATCAACTCTCCTAATTTAACCGTAACTAGAAATCCAGCAATTATTTCAAATGATTTCTTATTGTCTATAACACTCAGCGATTTTAACGAAACTAAAAATGTAAAATCTATCAAGTATACAATTACAATTGAAATTGCTGAGGCAAACAAAATAGATTTCAGAAATGGAATGGCTCTTAATTTATTTAGATTGATTTTGTTCGACAATGAATAAGTTGAACTACTGCCTGAAATTCTTATATAATCGTAAATATTCAAAAAAACCAATGGAAAAAGAAACATTCCAGCTAACAAAAACAAGTAATTAATTTCAACAAAAATATGAATAAAAAGAGGTACGCTTAAAAACGCAATAATCGCAAAAATTGCTTCTACCGCACTTAAATTAATTATCCATTTCTTACCTAATTGAGCTCCCAATAACTGATTACAACTATTGGTCATATTTAAATTGAAAATTTTAAAGAATGGTATTATACAAGCAAATGTCAAAATTGATATGGCTTTTTTATTGATAAAAAAGACCGTTACCGTTTCTGAATAAAACAAAAGGATCATTAACGCAACAAAAGCTACCACAACCATTCTATGCGCAAAAGAGATTCCATAATCTCTTTGTATTCTTTTGAATATTTTAACAAGAAACAACCCTCCCAAACCAACTGCCAAATAAGCAATTGGCATTTCTCGAATTGACAAACTTCTCAATATCAAATCATAGCCTCCAACTATAAAATATGAGGTTGCTAGACCAATAAATACAGATTGTAGGATGAGACGTTTAAGAAGCCAACGTTTTTGAAGATCTAGATCGCCAAAAATAAATTTATATGCTGAAAGTTCAACCATTAAAAAGTAAAATTCATAGACATATTAAAATTCCTAAATGGTTGAGGAACATTGGTGCTTTGAGCGCCGGTTCCAGCTTGAACCCCTGGAGAGAAAGATTTAACGTCTAAAATATTATTTATTCTAAATTGCAAATTGAAATTTGTAAACAAATCAAAATTAACTGAACTATTCAATAAGAAAAATGCGGGAACAACGCCCCCCGAATTTCCTGATACTGTAGTTCCCGGGCCAGTTAATTTTTGTCCAACGTAATTACCCATAATTTGAAAATGCGCTTTCTGCTTAAATAAATAAACACCTGCCCCAAAATTATAAGACATTAAAGCGATATCTGCAGTTGTATATGTTGTATCAATGTTAATGTTGGAAATTGACTCATCGGTCAAATAGGATTTATTAAAGGTAGAATTTAAATAAAAATCAAATCGTTTATTCCAAATATATTTAACAGAGAGCTGAGCGCCGTAAACCATTCCAATACCAGATGAATTGATATATTGATCTTTGTTTTCAATAGTTTTAATTGACTCTAATGAATTTGAATATTGAGATCGATATAAAGACAATTCCGTATTCAAGGTATTGCCAATCAGTGATTTATTAATAGAAAACTCATAATTATTCACCTTTTCAGGCATTAAATTGACCGCCTTTACCCTTGTTTGTGAAGTTGAATAAGTCGTGAAATTAGGAAATGCAAAAATCGCTTGAGAATAAATAAACTTATAAACCCAAGATCCTGGATAATAAACCATAGAAAGCCTAGGATTAAAGGTACTACCGTAACCTATTTCTGAATTCTCACTCACTACGTTTTTATCCCATCTTCCGCCTAAAGAAAAGTTGAATTTATGAGCAGGGTTTTGATATGCAATCTGCGAATATGCCGACAAATCAAAAACCGCCACATTGTTACCACCCGGAGATGGAGGAACCGTTCCAGTTAAAATTGCATTATCAGAAGCAGTTGTTGTTAAGTAATTCACTTGAAATACCCCGTTTCTAACTTCGAATCCAAGCATCACATCCCATCTTTCATTGATCATATAATTCACCCTGAATTCATCCCTGAATTGTTTACACTGCTGATAGTAACTGGTCCTCAACCATTGAGGAGCAGTATTCTGTAATAAACTGGTGTAATCTAAAGCCTTTTGAGCATAACCATTAAATGAAGTAATTCTTGAGTTTTGTCCAAAATCCGAAATTCTATAATACGCGAAATTGTAGAAATACCATTTATCACCTAAGCGTTTATTGTATCTCGAAGAGATATATTGTTGTCTTACTTGCCAGTTGGTAAAATTCGCATTTACCGATACATACTTATCATTGTAATCCGGACAACTCCCTTCGTTTCTATCTGTCAATTGTGCTTCTAAAACCAAATCACCAAGGGTCACTTTCACCATCAAATATTGATCAATTGAAGCATCATTGAATCTGCGTGGATCATCTCTTTTTCCAACAGCCCCAGGTAACAATGGAACCGTGTTGTAACCTTTTTGATCTAAATTAGATGCATTTTGAATGCCAGTTGCTGTTGGGATTATTTTTGTTGAGTCACTATTGTAACTAAATAAAGTATTTAAAGGGTCTTTTAATTGCAAAAATGAATCAATAAATCTTTTATTGCTTTTATCCCTATTTACAGTAAGTGTGTTTTTATACCAATCAACTCCAAAATCAGATTCGGTCCATTTACCATCCCAATCCTTGTATTTACTTAAATTATTCTCATCTGACTTAAAGTACTTTCCAACGCCTTGTATCGTAATTCCATTTTTCAATTTTACAGCACCACTCATTTCCAAAGATTTTGTATTAAAGCTTCCTGCATTAACTTGACCCATTAATTTGGTTTCTGTTTTGGCCTCTTCCTGATTAATATCATCGGTGACTTTTTTCTTGAATAAATCAGTGGGATCTTTGGTAATGATATTAATTACGCCGCAAAATGCATTTGCACCATAAAGTGAAGATGCTGGACCATAAATTATCTCTACCCTTTTTACTAATTGAATTGGCAATTGTTTTCCCAAATATCCAAATTGGGTGAACATTTCATTGTCTTCAACCCCATCAACCAGAACCATTGTTTTATCCGTAGCATTTGTAGAACGATACCCCCTTTGATAAAAGGTTGTTCCAACAATACCATTGGTGCGAGACACATCGAATCCTGGGATATCGTTGAGCACATTTTCAATACTCTGGTATCCTCTATTTTTAATTTCCTCCGCTGTAATGATTTGAATTGTTGCAGGCGCCAACTCTAGTTTTTCAACTTTTTTAGATACTGACGTAATTGTATTTGATTGAAGTTGTTGTTTTACAAAGAAAAATTGGTTTTTGTAACGATCAGGATCATCTACTGAAGGCTCATAATTGTCCCTCAATAATAAAATACTTTGAATAATTTCTCTGGCTTTATAAATAGAATCAATGGCCAAATAAACTTTGGCTTTGAAGGAAAATGCAACAACTTTTTCATCTCGGGTGTAGCCGTTTTTCTTTAAACAAGATTCTATGGTATCTATGCAATTCCAAAATCTACCTTCTTCATAAGATTCTTTGATATATTTAAAACTTGCAGCACCACAATTTTGTGCTTTCAAATTTTCAACTGAAAAAACAAAAACAATTATGATGAATAAATGAATCTTTTTCATTATTTAATTTTTTTATATAATTCTTCAACTGAGAATACATTGAATTTCAATGTCCTATCCTCACTACAAGACAGCAAACCATTTGTGTTGCCATCATCTATCCATTGAGATCTGTAAATCCAAGAATCATGGGCAAATATTTTTAAAATATTCGTATTTGCAGTTAAATCTTCCATGTTAAATATTTTAACTTGATGATCAAAACTACTCGTTACAAAGGCATATGTGCCATTTAAATTTTGAATCCATGATATTCCCGTTATTTGAGAATTATGAAGATCAAACCTCCTAATGTCTTCTGATTGGGGAATGGACGTGCTCAACAATAAAAATTTACCTTTATTACTTCCCAATGCAATTTCATTACCATCTGGACTTATTTCAATTGTTGACGCATTGAAATACAATTTTCCCAAATTGGAAATGATAACTTTGGGAGATTTGTTTAAACTATTCGTTAGTTTATAACTCTCAACAATATTGTTTCTCGCAATTACGATAAGATTGCTTTTTGCACTTTTCACATCAAAAGCAGATACATTG
>CANFLS010000007.1 GCA_947447955.1 Flavobacteriales bacterium
ATTGAATCCGCCACCTTCTGGACGTGGACCTCTATTGAATCCGCCACCTTCTGGACGGGGACCTCTGTTGAATCCGCCGCCTTCTGGACGTGGACCTCTATTGAATCCGCCACCTTCTGGACGGGGACCTCTATTGAATCCGCCGCCTTCTGGACGGGGACCTCTATCATTCCCCCCAAAATTTCTCGAGCCGCTATCTTCGCGTTTGAAGCTATTTTTCACGCTTCCTTCATCACCGCCTGAACGAGGACGCTTTTCTCCCGTTTGTCTTTGTTGAAATTTTTTACCGCCTGAGTTTGATTTTTTGGGAGTTGACATATTGATTAAATTGAACCTGCAAAGGTAGTCAATTTTTACCAAACCATTAGTATGGCTGCTGTTTAATTAAATGAATTTGATTATCACCCAACTGAGAATATCCAAATTCATAACAAAATTGATATTCAATTCCATTTGGCATTTTTTCAATATGCGTGTGAAAATCAAATACGAAGCCTTTTTTAAGAATTTTCCGTAATTCAATTTGAGAATCTAAAACATTTTGCTCTAAAAAACAATCCATTAATATTTTACGATTTCTTTTTAGTCTACTATCAATAAATCGAATCGATTGTATTTCAACCCCATTATTTTTATTATGATAGCTTGTCCGACAGGAATCAGAGCAAAATTTTTTATCTATTCTACCGATTAGTCTGTCAGTACATTCGAGGCAATTTCTTGTTTCCATAAGTTGGCTTTTCAACTTCAAACAAGTTTTATTTGGTTATCCCCCAAAAGTGATTTGCTAAAAAATTTGTAATTTATAAAAAAAAGAGGGCTTGCGCCCTCTTTTTAACAGATTTCTTTAGCCAACTAAATTAAAATGGAATTTCATCATTCGCCTCAATGGTCTTCTTCTCTTTCTTTGATCCTACGAACATAATGTCCTTCACCACAATTTCCGTCGCCTCTTTGTTCTGACCATCCTTCGCCACATACTTTCGATGATTCAACCTACCTTCAATTGCCAATCTGGTACCTTTTACCACATACTTCTCAACCACATTTGCCAGATTGCCCCACGCTATTAGCTGATGCCATTGCGTGTTTTCGGTAACTTCACCATTTCCGTTTTTGACTTTTTCCGAAGTTGCCATTCTCCATTTCACAACTTTGTTGCCATTCTCCAATGTTGTAGACACCGGGTCTATGCCAACATTTCCAATTAATCTTACTGAATTCATTAAACTTTGCATTTTTGTTTCCTTTCTTTTTTCTTTTTCTTTTTCACATTAAAAAATACTTCCAAGTTTAACAGCAGGCCTTATCTGTTTTCCTTTTCAGTGATACAAAGTTCATACAGTACGAATAATTAATTCGTATAATAAATGATTATAAACGATTATAAATGTTTAAGATAGAGACCAGCTCGCACAAACAATGGCGGCCGTTTCGGTTCTTAGGATTTGCGACCCTAAACCAATGACTTGAAATCCATAAGATTTAGCCAATTCAATTTCTCCTAAAGTAAAATCACCTTCGGGTCCAATAAATACAATACTATCATTGCCAAATTTCAAAGGAAGTGATTGAACAATATCTGAATTACAGTAAGCAATATATTTATTTACCTGATTTGTATTCAAAGCACTTTCAAAATTACCCTCTTGAATATCCATTAACCAGGCACTGTGAGATTGCTTCATTGCAGCAACTGCAGTTTTCTTAAGCTTATCCAGGTTGATTTTAGACCTTTCACCATTCTGAGATTTTAGAAAAATCAATTGCTTTACACCAATTTCACTGCATTTTTCCACCAACCACTCCATTCTATCAGAACTTTTTAAAATTCCCACAGCCATAACAAAATTTCTTTGTGGCAATTCTTTATAACTATCAACCGAGGCCAAAAAGGATTTTTTTTGAATTTCAACAATTTTACCCGTATAATAAATTCCATTGCCTGTTGTAAATTCAATAGAATCTCCAAGTTGGAATCTCAATACTAAAATTGCATGTTTTGTTTCTTGCTCAGAAAAATAAGCAAAATTATTTTCGATTTTATCCGAATAAAAAGTAAAATGCCCAGGCATAAAATTAATTAGTTCTCAATAAAACGCCAAGTACTTCCTTCTTTAGAATCCATAATTTCAATTCCTGAAGCCTTCACCTTATCTCTAATTGCATCGCTTAATGCAAAATTCTTATCAATTTTTGCTTGTAAACGCAAATCAATTAACACACTCAAAACGGAATCCAAATGATTTGATTCATTAGTTACAGAATCTGCAATACCCAATATCCCTCTAAAATAAATACTAAAAATAGAAGTCACTTTTGCCAATTCATCTGCAGAAATTGTTTCTCTGCCATCGTTTATCAAATTGACTCTTTTAGCAGCTTCAAAAAGTTGGGCAATGGCTTGGGGAGTATTGATATCGTGAGCTAAGCAATTTTCGATTTCTTTAAGAATATCATCAAATTTAACAGATGAAATTTCAGAAATCTTCAATTTGGCGAGCAAAGAATTAGCTGCTTGTAAGCGCGCCAATCCCTTTTCGGATGCCATTAAAGCTTCTTCACTAAAATCTAAAGTACCCCTATAATGTGCTTGTAAAACAAAAAATCTTAAGGTTTGGGGAGAAAATGATTTTGATAATAAGGGATGTGAACCGTCGAAAAGTTGTTTCACGGTTACCCCATTATTCAAACTTTTCGCCATTTTTTGGCCATTTATGGTAATCATGTTATGATGTACCCAAAATCTTGCTGGTTGATGGTTATGTGCAGCCCTACTTTGTGCAATTTCACATTCATGATGCGGAAATAATAAATCCATACCACCTCCATGAATATCAAATTCTTCACCCAAATATTTAGCGCTCATTGCACTGCATTCAATATGCCAACCTGGAAAACCTTTGCCCCATGGACTTGTCCATTGCATTATATGTTCAGGATAAGCCTTTTTCCATAATGCAAAGTCATTGGCATTTCGCTTTTCAGATTGCCCCTCCAATTCACGAGATAGATTTCCAGCACCAGCCATTAAATCATCTAAAACCCTACCGCTTAACTCACCGTAATTATGATTTTCATTGTACGACAAAACATCAAAATACACAGAACCATTTGACTCATAAGCCAATCCCTTGGAAATAATACTTTGTATCATTTCAATTTGTTCAATGATATGACCACTTGCTTTAGGCTCAATACTCGGCCTAAGAACCCCAATATTGTCCATCACTTCATTATACATATCTGTATAAGTTTGGGCAATTTCCATGGGTTCGAGCTTTTCTATTTTGGCTTGCTTTTGAAGTTTATCTTCACCTTCGTCGGAATCGCCAACCAAATGTCCTACATCTGTAATATTTCTTACAAAACGAACTTGATAACCTTTATGAATTAAATACTTGCGTAATACATCAAAAACAATAGGCCCCCTTACATGTCCTAAATGTGGGGCACCATATACTGTTGGACCACAAACATACATCCCAACCCTATTGGGAAAAATACTTTCAAATAATTCTTCCTTTTTTGTTAATGTATTATATAAATATAAATTAGACATGGTTATCTTAACGGTTTGTATACATATTTTGGTAGTATGCTTGGTAATTGCCAGAGGTTACATTGTCTAACCATTCTTCATTTTGCAAATACCAATCAATTGTTTTTTCGAAACCTTGATCAAAAGCTACACTTGGGCTCCAACCCAATTCCGTTTCTAATTTACTTGCATCAATTGCATATCTAAAGTCATGACCAGCTCTGTCTGTTACATAGGTAATCAATTTCACAGATTCACCTTCTTCACGTCCCAATTTTCGGTCCATGATTTCGCATAATTTATTTACCAAATCAATGTTTTTCCACTCATTATTGCCGCCAATGTTATAAGTATCGCCATTCTTTCCCTTATGGAAAATAACATCAATTGCAGATGCATGATCATTCACCCAAAGCCAATCTCTAATATTATCTCCCTTACCATAAACAGGTAAAGGTTTATTATTTTTGATATTGTGAATCATCAAAGGAATTAATTTTTCCGGGAATTGATGACTCCCATAATTGTTTGAGCAATTGCTAATCACGATTGGCAATTTGAATGTTTCGTGATAAGCACGCACAAAATGGTCGCTGCTTGCTTTACTAGCGCTATAAGGTGAATTAGGATCGTAAGGAGTTGACTCGGTAAATTTTCCTTCATCGCCCAACGTCCCATAAACCTCATCAGTGCTTACATGGTAAAATCTTCCCTCAGTAACATTTCCAAATGATTTAAATGCATTTAACAAAACCACTGTTCCAACCACATTTGTCATCACAAAATCAATTGGATTGGTGATACTTCTGTCTACATGACTTTCAGCCGCCAAATGAATTACAGAGTGAATTTCCCTCGATGAAAACAATGTTTCTACCGCTTTGGTATCTGTAATATCACATTTTACGAATTCATAGTTTGAATGTCCCTCAACATCTCTCAAATTTTCAAGATTACCAGCGTAGGTTAAATTATCTACATTAATAATGTGATATTCAGGATATTGATTCACAAATCTTCTGATTACATGCGAGCCGATGAAACCGGCACCGCCGGTAATGATTATATTTTTCATTGAATTACTTTTACATTACTTATTTTCACATACAATGGAGCATAACTAGGTACTCCAATTCTTCCGTAAGCTCCAAAACCATGATCAGAACTAGTTACAAATTCGCCAATAGCGCCTTCATTTACAAAAAACGGTAAAAAATCTAATACTTTTACCCCATTTAAATTAGCCATTTGTTCAGCTTTATATCTTCGGCCTTCCAACCTACTATCGTAAATCAAACCTCCCTTCAAAGTTGAAACAACTACATCGAATTCAACAATGGTAGCATGAAACAAAACCGGTGGCATGCTCATTAAATTGGTTTGAGATACAAATTCTCCCGATTTTTCATCCTTCACCCTATACTTGATACTTTGAAATGAATCTAACAACCACTTACCTTCTTTTTCATTTTTAGCACAGTATTCATCTATAATCTTATTTTCTGCAATTGCCCTATTTAATTTTTTGGCATTAGAATAAGCCTCATATTCCTGTGCATTTAAAACTTTATCTACACGAATAATAAACTTAGCCATTTCATTATTTGGCAATAATTTAATCTTATAATGATTCGAAATTTTTTGTTTCAAACTATCGGTTGAAATCAAAACTTCGATGGTACTTCCTGGCTTAGTTATTTGCAAAGCCTCCATCAATTCATTGCGTGCTTCAACAGGATATGGAATCTCCTTTAAAGTATCATCATGAAAGCAGTTTTGTAATGTATCATTGTCAGGTCCAATAATCATAAATTCAACCAAACAGTAATTTTCAGGACCCAATTGCTCTTTAAGTGCTCCACCTTCAATAAACCGATATTTCATTCCGGTTTTAGAAGTTTTGTAACTATTTAGCTGATAAATTAATAATCCAACAGAAATAATAAGCAACGAAATTACTGACCATTTCAAATACTTGTTTTTAGGAAGAAAATTCATATTTTAGATAACTCCTCTTTATATTCTTTTATTGTTTCTTTAAATTTAATAACTGTATTTTCTAATGTGTCTTCGCTTTGACCACCAGCTGCATTTCTATGTCCACCACCACTAAAATATTTGGCAGAATACTCATTCACAGCAAAATCGCCTTTGCTTCTGAAACTCATTTTTACCCGCTCAGATCTATCAACGATAAGCACACTCATTACAACACCAATGATGCTCAAACCCATATTTACCAAGCCTTCAGTATCACCAGTTTTTACATTAAACATTTCAAGTTCATGGGTATCTAAATAAATCAAAGCAACTTTACCGTCTTCAATCAGTTCTAATTTTTTATATAGCGAATATCCAAAAAGTTTGCTTCTATTGGGACTAAATACATCAAAAATACGTTCATGTATTTTTATGTGATCTGCACCATGCTCCATAAGTTGAGCTGCAATTCTATGTGTTTTTGGTTTTGTATTGTTGTGTTGAAAATTGCCGGTATCGGTCATTAAACCTGTGTAGAGACAATCAGCCATATCTTTTGAAATAAATTCCGAACCAAAATTTTGCTCAATCCATTCAAAAACTAGTTCACATGTGCTGCTCGATTGCTTGTCCCAAAATACATAATTTGCAAAGTTATCAGGTTCCAAATGATGGTCTATCATAACTTTGTCGATATTCATTTCACCAATAAGTTCACCTAATTTATTAATTCTGTACAAACGATTAAAATCTAAACAGAAAACCAAATCTGCATCCTTTAAAACTGAGGTTGCATATTCTTCGCTTTCTTCAAAATTAATTACAACATTATTTTGAGGTAGCCAGTTTAAAAAATCGGCATAATCAGTTGGGGTAATTAAAAAAACTTCATCCATGATTTGTTTCAAAAACCCATACAAACCAAGTGTTGAGCCCATTGCATCGCCATCAGGTTTATGGTGGGTTGTGATAACCGCACGTTTGAATTCCTTGTTTTTTAATCTCTGAACCAATAATTCAGTTGAATCTATTCTCATTGCTACTGCAAAAATACGGCAAACGATAGGTAAATTTGCATTAAATGAGCAGCAAAGAATATCAAATCTATACTTTAAACAACGGGTTGCGTGTTGCACACCAAAAAATATCCTCAACCTTGTTGGTGCATTGCGGCTTTGTTATTCATGCAGGAAGCAGAAATGACAATGAATTTCCTGGATTGGCTCATTGCCTTGAACATATGGTTTTCAAGGGAACACAAAAAAGAAAAACCATTCATGTTCTCAATCACCTCGAAGTAATTGGTGGCGAATTGAACGCATTTACTACAAAAGAAATCACCGCTATTTACGCAACGATTGAAAAACGCCACTTAAGCAGGGCGGTAGATATTCTCTGCGATGTTACCTTTAGATCAGTTTTGCCTGAAGTAGAGTTGACAAAAGAAAAAAAGGTTATTAAAGACGAAATCAACATGTATGTTGATACCCCAGAAGAAAATATTTACGACGAATTTCAGGAAATGGTTTTTGGAAATCATCCCCTGGCGCATAATATTCTTGGCACACATGAATCTGTTGAACAAATCACTACCAACGCGCTTAAGTCATTTGTAAACAATTACTACCAATATCCAAATATGGTTTTTTCTGTGGTTGGAAATGTTTCAATTGAAAAAGTAATTGCCAATTTGAACAAATTCTTACCTGCGGAGCCGTTAAATAACCCTGTAATTAGCAATATAAAACAACCCATTATTTACACACCACAAACCCTAAAAAAAGAGAGTGATTTTAATCAAGCTTACGCCATAATGGGTGCCCCAACGTATTCAGAAGATCATGAAAATAGGTTTGGATTGTTGTTATTGAATAATTTATTGGGGGGACCTGGTATGAACAGTAGATTAAATTTATCCATTCGAGAAAAACACGGATATACTTATCACGTTGAAAGTGGTTACCAAGCTTTTTTAGATGGGGGACTTTTCCATTGCTACTTAAGTGCTGAGGAAAAATACATTGATAAATCTATTGATTTAATTATCAGAGAATTAAAAAAGCTCAAAGAACAAAAACTTGGTAAGGTTCAATTAAGTCAAGCCAAAAATCAATTTATTGGTCAAATTATCATGAGCAATGAATCTAGAAGTGGTTTAATGATTCACATTGGCAAAGGAATTATCAAATACAATAAGGCTATGAGTTTGCAGGAAACAATTCAAAAAATTAAAAACTTAACATCAGAACAATTGTTAGCTATTGCGAATGAAGTATTTGACTTCGATCAATTCAGCCATTTACAATATTTACCAGAAAAATGAGTCAAAAAATCTTAAAACTTATAGAACAAGGCGAAGGCGTAAGTTTAGATTTTAAACAAGTAATTCAAAGCCCGCATAAAATTGCCAAATCCATGGTAAGTTTTGCCAACACCCATGGTGGAATTTTACTCATTGGAGTAAAAGACAATGGAAATATTTTTGGAATCAACCCAGAAGAAGAGTTTCACATGCTAGAGTTGGCAGCAAGTTTTTTCTCTAAACCTGAAGTTAAATTTACCGTTGAACCTCATGTTGTAAATGGGAAGCAAATATTGCTGGTAGATATTCCCAAAGGTGAAAATCAACCCTATTATGCCAAAGGTGAAGATGAAAAATGGTGGGTTTATGTGCGTGTAAAAGACAATTGTATTTTGGCGTCAAAAACCACAGTAGATTTTATGCATGCCCAAAAGAAAGGTGGTAAAGTTACATTGGGCAAAATAGAGCAAGGGATTTTAAACTATTTAAAAGAAAATCCTAAGGTAACCCAAGCAGAAATTTGCCAACTATTTAATCTAGGAAACAGAAGAGCAGCGCGCATTTTGGTGAGTTTAATGAAAGTTCAAGCGATTCGCAGCCATACTTTAGAGAAATACGAATTTTATACTTTGTATTAACGAAAAAGCCAGCTTGAAGCTGGCTTTTTCGTTATTTATAAATTTTACTATTTGGTTGCTTCTGCAAACAATTCAGACACTTTTGTCCAATTCACAACATTCCAAAATGCACCAATATAATCAGGTCTGCGGTTTTGATAGTGCAAATAGTATGCATGTTCCCAAACATCTAATGCCAAGATTGGTGTACCCTTAACTTCAGCAATATCCATCAATGGATTATCTTGGTTAGGAGTTGAAGTTATTACCAATTTGTTATCGTGAACAATTAACCAAGCCCATCCACTACCGAAACGTGTAACACCTGCACTTGCAAATTGCTCTTTAAATGCCGCTAAACTGCCAAATGTTGCAACTATGGCATCATTTAATGCGCCGGTAGGTTCACCACCTGCATTTGGCCCCATAATGGCCCAAAACAAACTGTGATTGTAATGTCCACCACCATTATTTCTAATAGCTGGAGTTAGTTTACTAATAGAACCTAATATTTCCATTAACGACATATTTTCAGCAGCAGTGCCTTTAACAGCGTTATTCAAATTGGTAACATAAGCTTGATGGTGTTTACCATGATGAATTTCCATGGTTTTTGCGTCAATATGTGGTTCAAGTGAAGCGTACTCGTAGGGTAATTTTGGAATTTCGAACATAATTTTATTTTTTAGTTGAAACAAATTTACGTTGTAAATATTTTACGTGCAACGATAATCTACAAGAAGTAACTTTGAACCCATAAACACCTATCTCGAAAATTATAATTATGGCAGTTTCACTTTGGTTACCGGAAAGCGTTGGCGCGATGCTTACTGTTTGGTGTGTATATCTTGCTGCTCAAAATAAAATCATAAACTGGCCAATAAGTATCTTGGCGTCTAGCGTATATTTTTATGTTTTTTATCAGAATCACTTTTTTTCAGATGCCTATTTGCAAATTGTTTTTGTATTATTCCAACTTTACGGTTGGTGGTTTTGGTCAAATTTAAATCCCTCAAAACAACTACAAAATATTAGTAAAATTGATGGGAAAAGTATCATACTCCTTATTGTAATTTCAGCAGTACTCTATGCAACTTGGCTCCATTTTTATAAAACAATAAATCCAACTGCAAGAATTCCAGAAATAGATGCATTAACAACGGTAATTAGTTTAACGGCTTTATATATGCAGGCAAAAAGGTGGATCGAAAATTGGATAATTTGGGTAGTTGTAGACATCATTTACGTTCCAATGTACATTTATGGGGAACAAAAAATAACTGCTTGTCTTTATAGCTTTCTGACAATAATGGCTATTTATGGTTTTAAAGAATGGCAGAAACAATTGCTTAGAGAACAATGAAAAAAAGGCATAAAAAAAAGGCCTCAAAAGAGGCCTTTCCGATTATATTCAAATAATTGATTATTTTTTACCTGCTTCAGCAGCCGCTTGCATCAATGCACGGGTTGTTTTCACAGAAACGATTGCATTTTCTTGAGCATCCAAAATTTCCAATTTATCAATAGAAATTTGGCGAACTTTTGCGCTTTGTCCAATTTCCAATCCATCGATTGTAACATCAATGAAATCAGGCATGTCTGCAATAAGTCCTTTTACACGCAAACGGGTGATTTTGGTAATCAATTTACCACCGCCACGAACACCAGGAGAATTACCAACAACACGAATAGGCACTTCCATTATTACCTTTTTATTGGCATCAACAGTCATGAAATCAGCGTGTAAAATTGCATCCGATACTGGGTGAAATTGAATATCCTGTAAAATTGCTTCATGGTTTTGACCATCTAAATTGATACGAACTTTATATACATTAGGAGTATAAACTAAGTTTTTAAAATCAGCTTGGTAAACAGCAAAATGTGTAGCTTCTTTACCTTCACTGTAAATTACGCAAGGTACTTTACCTTCGCTTCTCAACGCTTTGGCAGTTCTTGTTCCAAGCTCACCGCGTGATTCACCTTTTAATAAAATGGTTTTCATATAGAATTATTATAATTTTTTATTGATTATGTTTGAGATCTAAATTAGTTTGAGAAGTAAAGACTTGTTTGAATAAAGAGCTAATACTTCCATTTTCATGTACATTTCTGATTGCTCTTGCAAATAAAGGAGCAACAGACAATACCTTAATTTTATCGATATGTTGTTTTAAAGGAATTGTGTCGGTAACAACCAATTCAGTTAAAACAGAATTTTGAATATTTTCGTAGGCTTTACCACTTAATACAGGGTGACAGCAGAGTGCTCTCACTGTATTGGCGCCTTTTTCCATCATCATGGCAGCAGCTTTGCACAATGTTCCACCAGTATCAATGATATCATCAATTAGAACCACATCTTTGCCTTCAACATCTCCAATAACGGTCATATTGGCAATTTCATTGGCTCTTTTTCTTTCCTTATCGCAAATTACCATAGGCAAATTCAACGCCTTTGCAACTTCACGAATACGGTTACTCGCTCCAACGTCTGGTGCAGCGATAACCAAATTATCTTGGCTTAGGGCACGGATGTATGGAACAAAAATGATTGAACTTTCTAAGTGATCAACTGGAAAATTAAAATAACCTTGAATTTGAGGTGCATGTAATTCCATTGTCATTACACGATTTGCACCAGCAGTACCTAATAAGTCTGCAACCAATTTAGAAGCAATCGAAACCCTAGGTTTGTCTTTTCTATCTTGGCGCGCATATCCAAAGTAAGGAATAACTGCAGTGATGTAATTTGCGCTGGCTCTTTTAGCGGCATCAATTGCCATTAAAAGTTCCATAATATTATCGCTGTTAGGATAAGTGCTTTGCACGATGAAAACATCGCAACCGCGCACACTTTCTTGAAAGTTTGGTTGGAATTCTCCGTCGCTAAAACGGCTAACTGTAAGTTCACCTGGCAAAGAGCCGTAGTACTCGCAAATACTTTTGGTGAGCGAATCCGACGCGGAACCGCCGAATATTTTAACTGGATGTATAAGTGATGCCATAACTTCGATTTTACTTTCTCTCAATGCCTTTGGGCACGGATATCATCAAACCTGCTTTTGTTGTCCGACTAGGGCTCGAACCTAGACTCTTCTGGACCAAAACCAGACGTGTTGCCAGTTACACCATCGGACAATTTTCGGACTGCAAAGATAGAGAAAAAATCAATTAATCAAACTTCTTTTTGAAGTTTTTTCAATTAATTACTAATCAATACTTTTTGGTTCCAATTGAGTATAACCATTTACTAAAACCCAAACAACTCTCCTATCTGCTTACCTAACAACGATAATATAAAAAATTGTTTTTAATACTTCTAAACATTCTAATAAACCATGAAGTGTTCAGTTACTTGATGCTTTGGTGAGCTCAATTGAACAAAATAGTTTCCTTTTCTTAATCCACGCAAATCCAAAACCTCAGTAAACTCGCCAATTCCATATACTTTGGGTTCCACATAAATTACCCGGTTTCCTAATGGATCAAAAACTGATATTGACAACATGCCACCTCCATCAGAACCAAATTTTAAATGAATAAAATCTGAAGTAGGATTTGGGTATATCTGACTGATTTGTATTTGTGTAACCATATCAGCAAAATCTTCAATACTCGCAGCATTGCTTTTGAAAATTGGCAAGGTATTAAAATCTTGATTGTTCAATAATGCTTTTACATCATTTGATGGTACCTCAAACCAATCTTGCAAAATACTCGCATATATCTGCCTGAAATCATTTTGCATAGGAACATTGTCATTCACCGTTGTGGTATTTGGAATGGTTGGATTATTTCCAATAATTCCGGGCTGAACCGCTTCCCCAAAAACAAATAAAGGCGCAGCAGCTCCGTGGTCGGTTCCACCACTTGCATTGCTTTGCACCCTTCTTCCAAACTCGCTAAATGTCATTCCAACAACACGATCACTGGCACCCAAAAGTTTTAAATCATCTTGAAACGCCGCAATTCCCTCCGACAATTTTTGCATCAATGTAGCATGTGTTCCAATACTCGTATCGGCACTATCGGTTTGATTGCTATGCGTATCAAATCCACCAATATTCACCATGTAAACCGGTGTTTTCAATCCACCGCTTATTAATTTGGCAACAATTTTTAATTGATCACACAATCCATTCCCATTCACATATTTGTTAGACAAGTTCTTGCCTTTTCCTGCTGCCGTTTTCACAACCGCTGCATATTGGTTTGTTTGTTGAGTTAGCTCACGAATATATGCCAATTCAATCTCTGAGGGAGTATTCAAACTTCCGCCTGTATTCCCATCTAAGAGATTATAAAAAGAAGCAGGATCACTAATTGCCATTCCCATGCTTACATTTGGTCCCATAAAACTCAAGGGAACCATCGAGCCAATTTGAATTGCCACCGGATCAGGCATCGTAGTATTTGGGTAATCTTTTGGATAGTTGACGAATCGCTTATCTAAATATCTACCCATCCAACCTGTTGTTACAACTTTATCACTGTCAGAAGCACTATTCCAAATGTCTGTTGCCCTAAAATGTGAAAAATTTGGCTGAGGATAACCAACGGCCTGCAAAGTATTTACAAGGCCATTATTAAACATATTCTGCAATCCAGTCATTTTCGGATGCAAGCCAGTTTTGTTTGTTCCATTTAATGCCAAAACTTTCTTTTGATCAATTAAAATATTTGTTCTAGCCCTTGACAAATTGCTATATTGGTCAATTGGAATTACCATGTTCAATCCATCATTTCCGCCATTCATTTGAATGATTACCAATACACGATCTGACACATTGGCTCTTTTACCTAAAACGCTAAAAAATGATTCTTTACCAAAGGTTCTCAAGCTCATTCCGTTCAAGGAAATTGGCAATACACTGCTAGAAGCTGCGGCTTTTAAAAATAATCTCCTTTTCATAATTTAGCTCAATTGATATTCAGAAAGGTTCATGATGGACTTAAATAAATTTCTCATTTTGGATGTAGCTGTTGCCAAAGAATTGACATGGTTTGGATCTCCAGTATCTAAGGCAGCACGGTATTCATCAGACCAGTTATAATTTGGAATACCACCTGGTAATAAAATTTCCTTCAAATTCGAAATTTGAGAAGTAGAAAGTGGAAGGGCCAATAGAAATTCAGAAGCTTCTTGAATGAATGCATCGGCATCTTTTGGATTAATAAATTGATTAGAAATTTTCCAAGGATCTACCATAAAGGTAAAATTCTTGACTTTATGTCCATACAACATTAAATAATCTTGGAACTGATTTCGTTTAGGCAAAGAATCACTATTCAACCAAATTCTGTGATAAAGTGGCAATTGATACCAAGCTTCCCAACCCGAAACGCTCGGTGGATCACCCAAATTCATTTGGGTAATTTGACCAAAATAACTCCCCAATCCATAAACCTGATAATTTGCTTCGTAATCAGTTGAAGTTGGAAATGGCATTTCAAACTGACGCACAAATCCAGCCTGATGGGTTAATGGATCTTTAATTACACAGGCCCTGTTCCAACTATCATAAAAATGTTCACTTTCTAATAGGGCCTTTAAAACTGGTTTAATTTCATAATTATTATCTCTGAAAATTTTTGCCAATGGTTCAATTACATTGGTTTCTGCATTTGAATCTATATCGAAATAAACAAAATATCGATATAACTTACGACAAATATATTTTGATACTTCATCTACAGACAAAATCATGGTTAATAAATCATCCAATTCTAATGAACCAGCAAAAACCCCTGTTCTTCCCGTGATTTTAGTATTGTTATAAAAAGAGGAAAATGTTTTATCGGTTGTATCGTGGTTTGCTGAACTAAAGGAAGTTGAAAAAGGTGTGGTAGTGAAGTTAATTGAAAAACCAGTTAAAACCCTTGCCGCAGCTTTTACATCATCCTCGGTATATTTACTGTTAGGCCCTTTGCCTAAGGTAAATAATTCTTGAAGTTCTCTTCCATAATTTTCATCTGGGGCCTTTTTTGTATTTAATCTTCCATTTAAAAAATACAACATAGAAGGATCTACCGTCATTTGCTTCAAAAGTGTTTTGTAATTACCCAATGCATAGTCATTTAAAACTTTAACATAAGTGTAACACAGAGAAGCAACCGGAGTATCTTGCATTTGTGTTGGCATATGGTTATGCCAAAAAAGAATCATTTTCTCCATGATAGACGTGGACTGTTTTGCAGGCAACGACCAAAACCATGCCTTTACACTGTTCTTTCTATTTGGCTCCAACGCCACATTTAAAGGGGCATTAACCCAGGTAGTACCGTAAGGAACAGCCGCATCAGCTGTTTGATTTTGGTAATTATTTACCGGTGGATTAAATACATAATTTGTTGTGTCTAACAATGAATCAACAGCTTCAGAAACAGTTTTCTTTGAAAATGCATTTATTTCTGAAAGTTTAGGACCAAATAATGTTCTTCGAAGCAAATGGGCGGCTTCCTGTTTTGTCCATGTTCCACTGTATTTTGCTAAACCTGTTGTGGTTCTTCTTTCGATTTTTGGTTTCCCAAAATCCTCCTGTAATGAAGTCTTCTTAAAAGATAAAAATTCCCTGCGATCCATGAATTTTAATTAAATTATTTACGTGAAGATATAAAGAACTGTCGGAGTTAAAAAAGTATTTTCAAAAAATGACAATTAAATTAATAAGTCAATTTCGAATTGCATGATTTACAAATCGATAAATGCTTGTCCGTGATGAAATTTCAATTGATCGCCATTATCATTTTCAAGCATAATACGTCCCTCAAAATCTACATCAATCAATTTGAATTTTTCAAGTTTAAATCCTTCACCATCAGCTATTCTTAGGGTAATGATTTCATTTAATTTCCATAAATATTTTTGAAAGTTGGCGTGAATTTCAAACTGTGTATTTAGCTTTTGCAAATGAACATGCACATTTTCTATGAGGGACATTAAAACGCTGTGAATATTGGTTTCAATTTGATTGATTTGAAATAAGCTTGTAGCAGAAACTAAATTTTGAGGGAAATCAGTTTGATTGATATTTATTCCAACTCCAAAAAACGCGACCTTTTGATTATTGATATTTTGAATTTCAAACAATATCCCTGATAGTTTTTCATCAAGGGCAAAAATATCATTTGGCCATTTAATTGATATCGGTAAATGACTAAATTTTTGAATTGTATGTAACACTGAAAGTGTGAGCATTTTATTCAATTCTATCAGATTCCAGTGTTTTTGAATGGAAATAGCAAATGTAATGGCCAAATTTTTGCCATTTTCTGAGTGCCATTGATTATTTTTTTGACCGATACCATTTGTTTGATTTAAGCTATACACGGCAATAGGATTTACCAATAAAGACGGGGCATACGGGGAATTTGCTTTATTTTGAACAAGCAATTTACACAGCGATTGTGTGGATTTACATTGGTTAGAAAAATAAATTTCTACCTCAGAATACAATTGTTCAAACTGAATGTCTTCCAAAATTCCGAACTTTGCACAAAGAAACAAACAAATGAGCAAAAATAAAGCAGACGAATTAGAAGCAATGGTAGCAGTTGCCGTTCATGGTTTACAAGAGAAAAAAGGAATCAACATTATAACTTTAGATTTAAGGGGCGTAGCATCTGCTTTTACCGATTTTTTTGTAATTTGTCACGGTTCATCAAGCCGTCAGGTTGACGCATTGGCAGATAGTGTAGAGGATGAATTGAGAAAAACTTTGGGTGAAAAGCCAAAACATAGAGAAGGCAGTGAAAATGGCGAATGGGTATTATTAGATTACTATAACGTTGTTATTCATATCTTTTCAGAAGAAAAAAGGGATTTTTATGCCTTAGAAGAGTTGTGGGGCGATGGAAAAATAACAAAACATGAAGATTAATTTACAAAACAATTTGTTTTTGTCGAATTAATTACTAATTTTGCACCCCCAACGAAAACGAACTGGCCCGTTCGTCTATCGGTTAGGACATCTCCCTTTCACGGAGGAAAGAGGGGTTCGATTCCCCTACGGGCTACAATAAATTAACATAGATCGCGGGATGGAGCAGTGGTAGCTCGTCGGGCTCATAACCCGAAGGTCATAGGTTCGAGTCCTATTCCCGCTACAAGCAAAAGAAAGCCAGTCGAAAGATTGGCTTTCTTCTTTTTATTTAAGTTATTTGCGGTTACTAATATTTTGATTCGAAAATTTATCATAAAATCTCTTGTTGCAACTGTGTTATTGTATGCAATTTATTTGATCGTAATTTTCACATACTCCAATATCTTTCCAAATTCAAAATCACTTGTTTTAATAAACAAAAACGACGTAGAACATTCAGAAATAATAATTTCTGGTGACTCTCGGGCTGAATTTCAAATTGATCCTGCATTACTCAATCAATACACACAGAAAAATTGTATTAACGTTGCTGAATCTGCTTTTGATTTATTTTCTTTAACGGAACGATTAAAAATATCATCCCTCAAAAACAAAACCTTTGTTGTTTCAAGCTCTTTTTGGCAAATCAACGACGGTTCAATCGACAAAGGATACATACGTGAGGAAGCGTTGTCTAAATTATCCTTCAAAGAGAAAATTACCTTGTATCAAAATCGTTTAACAGACCTCATTGAAGCGCAAAACAGTTTATTCATGCATCGATTTTTAAATACCGATACCTTTGTTTTGGGTAATAAAGATAAAAAACTTAACCGTGGTTACGGAATTTACCCTTGCAAATCGGTAGACCTTTCTGAAAATCATTTCAAAAATCACCCATGGTACCTAAAACCAAAAATTGATGGAGTAAAACTTACACTTTTAAAAAGAGCTTTGTTAAACATGAAAAACATGCCTTTAAATACCTTTGTACTATACAATGGCGTAGTTTGTCCGGAGTTTAAAAATGCAACCCAGAAGAATGGAATTTGGAACCTAGAAAAACAGTATAATGCCAAAATTTCTGAAATAATACAAACGGAAAAAATTACAAATGTGCACTTTTTTAACTTAATTGAAAATAATGAATTCGAAAGTTCTGATTTTACCGACATTCAGCATACTTGTATTCATGGAAATGTCAAATTCACAAAACTGATTGCACGGTTATTACAAAACATAGGAAAGAGCTAACTTGGTCTTAAGGAAACTCACAATAATTATTAATTACTTTAGTAAAGTGTTAAAAAAATCTAACGCCATCAATCCACTTTTATTCCAAAATTGATAATCGTGGTTGGCATTTTTTACACTTACGAAGCGAATCTTTTTTGATTTACAATTATCTAACGTGTAATTCCCCATAAACACACCTTCATTTGAATATTTTGGATGTGATGTCAATAAAAAGTCAATATTGAGTAGTTTCTCCAATAAATTTATGGATTGATTAAACGGAACAATTTGATCGTTGGTTCCATGGGCTAAAAAAATATTGGTTTTAAATTCTTTTGCTCTTAGAGAAATATTGTTCGTACCTGACCATCGGAATGCATTTTTTTCATATTTACCCAAACAGTTTAACATCAGGCCATCATTTTTGTCTAATAATGGATTATAATCACCGCTGAGTCCCGCAACTCCTTTAAAGCATTCAGCGTGCTCCAATCCCAAAATAACTGCACCACGGGCTCCGGTTGACAATCCCAAAGCAAATGAATTGGAATTCTTCGTAAACCATCCAAATTTATTGAGCGGAGACAATACCGAATCGAACAACCATGTTCGGGTTGGATAGTTTTTATAGTCTTTGCGCATATCGGGATAAAAGCTATCCATGTAAACACTTTTACCCATTTCCACAAACAGCAAAGCAAATTGATTGTTGAGTGCTGTTTTTGCAACCGAAGTTTTTGTAATCCAATCTAAATCGAGGTAATTCCATCCTGGCAATAGCAACAACACCCCTTTTATTTGTTTTGAGGGACAAATTATTTTGATTTGAAAAGGATGACTGTTGAAATTTACGAAATAGGAAGTATCAGATAACGTGCAGGGCTTTTCAAATTGGAAATTCAAAGATTTTCTTGGGACAGAAGATTTTTGTCCCTCAAAAGACTTTACTGCAATGAAAGCACAGAGTAATAAGAGTAATAGTGATATGGATTTCTTATTCAAAGTCATAGCCAAATTGCTTTAGCATGTTTTGATTATTTCTCCAATCTTCTCTCACTTTCACAAAAAGCTCAATGTACACTTGTTTACCGAAAAATATTTCCAAATCTTTTCTTGCATTGATACCCAAACGCTTGATTGTTTGTCCGCCGGTTCCAATCAAAATTGGTTTTTGCGATTCACGTTCCACAATAATTTCACAACTCATACGAATGATTTTTTCAGCTTCTTTAAAAGCTAAAGTAGAAACTTCACAGGCATAAGGAATTTCTTCACTATAAATCTTTAAAATATTATTTCTAATAATTTCATTCACAAAGAATCTTTCAGACCTATCTGTCAACTGATCTGGTGGAAAATAAGGAGGATGAGGTGGTAAAAACGAAACAATATAACGTTCTAAGGTATCCGTTTCAAAACCGTTAAGGGCAGAAATACTTAGGTAAACATCGGCTTCAAATTCTTCTTTCAACTGAACCAATGCAGACTCTAATTCTTCCTGATTTGAAGTATCTATTTTATTGATGCAAATAATTTTCTTTGCTTTGGCTTGGTGGAATTTTTCTTTGATATCTTCAGAAAACTCTTTACCATGGATATCTATCAGCAACACCAAAACATCACTATCTCTTACACTTTCATTCACAAAATGCATCATTTTTTCATGCATTCCATAACTTGTTTTGGTTAAAATACCAGGGGTATCGCTATAAACAATTTGGTAGTTCTCTCCGTTTTTTACGCCAATAATTCTATGACGGGTAGTTTGTGCTTTGGGATTAACAATGGCTAAGGCTTCACCTAATAGATGATTATAAAGGGTACTTTTACCGGCATTGGGCATACCAATGATACTTACAAACCCGGAATTAAATGGTGATTCTGACACCCTTCAAAGTTAATACAAGTTATTCGGAAGAACGCAGGTTTGGATTTTTCTTATTTAAAAGAACTTCCTTCCAATTATCATCAATGCCCATTTTCTTGCGAATACTGGTTCTGGCGTTATTTACATATTGACTTGTTAATCCCAATAAACCTGCAATTTCTTTGGTAGGATATCCATTCACACTCAATACAAAAATCCTTTTTTCGGTAATGCTTAAAAGCGCAATTTCAGGGAAATCTAGCTGAATATCTGAATAATCTTCGAGCAACTTATCTGCCAATTGAGGTTGGGCATCAGAAACAGCATTCTGTATATTCAAAAACTCCGACCTAACTTCTTTTATTCCTGTATGATAATTACTTTCATTTATTGATAAAAGCAATTTATTGATAGATTCAACCTTGGTAATGATCATTTTCGAAAGGGTAATAATTCGGTTATTTAAATCATTTTCTGTAGTAAGATTTTCGGCAAGCAATTTTTCATTTTCTAGTTCTTTCACCAACAATTGCTCCCTCAATACACTGTGTTTTCTTTCTCTATAAACCACATAAAGAATTAATATACTTAACAAAATGAGCAAAATAGTAAAAACTTGGAAAATTCTGGTTTGCTTATTTTGACTCTCTAATTCTTTTTTACTCGATTCAATTTGGTCTATCAAGTTTCCCAATCTCATTTTCTCGGCCAAATCTGCATGGCGAGATTCTCTTTCTTGATCATAGAATTTATTTTTAAGATCCAAAGCAATTTTTGATATTAGTAACGCATTTTTAAAATCACCTGCATTTTCATAGAGTCCCGCTTTAATAAAATAAAGTGGGTAATTATTAAAATCTTTTTGTAATTCTAGGTCACCGCCAGCTTGTTTTTCCAAATTTATAAAATCATTTATTGACAAAAACTGAGGATTTTCTTTGATATACTTAAGCAAATAATCAGCAATTTCAATGAATGAATAGGGAAATTCATCAATGACTAATTTTCTATTATCAATTAATAATTTGCTAAAATTCTGATTTTGATTATTTGCTTGAGTTAACAGTATACGAAGAAAATTCATTTTAAGTTGTGCAACTGGAGCAACATTATTTATCTCATCAATACATATTTTACTCTCCTTCCATTTCTTTTCTCCTTGATATAACAATGCCCTATTGATAAATATCAATTGGCCCTCATAAGTGCTTTTATCTAATTTTAATTTTTCAAAATGTTTAGACCAAAATATTTCAGCATCACTGTAATTTTTCTCAGTTATCATGATACTAAACATATTATTTAGCAAAATCAAATTATCAATATCCTGAGTGGGTAAAACCTTTAGAGCTTGCTCAAAATAAAGTTGCGCAGAACCTTGAAGCATTTTACTGTTCATCACATAACCCAAATTCACTGCGAAGAAATAAACAAAATGTTTCTTCTTAGATTTCATGGCAATATCATAACCCAATCTACTATAATACAAACCAGTATCAATTTCACTATTCATTAAATAGCCTGTAGACAAATTCCCCAAACTGTTCAATAAGATATTGGTATCTTTTAAATCAACACCAATTTCAAGTGCTTGTTTTTGGCCTTTATAAAAACTATCCGAACTAATTTTATACATATTCAATCTACTCGAAAGAATTTTGTAAAAAGCCAACGCGAGTTTGTTGTTTTGCTTTGAGGCAACATGATAGTAATTGTTTAATAAACTTTTAAATTCCTTATTTGTATCCTTCTGCGAAAATTTAAACAACAAGGTATTTCCAACAGGATTTTCATACTCACCAACAATTTCCGTTTTAAGGAACATTCTCGCGGAATCATAAGAATAATGTTTACTGGGATTGTTGTTGCGATTATTGTCGTTATTCAATAAAAAGACAAAAGAAATAACTACCAAAATAAAAGCCACAAAGAATAATTTGTTTTTAAAGATTTTAAGTAATTTTGATGGCTGCATATTCAAATATAACAAAATATCATTTTAAATTGAACAAATAGCAAGAATTAGGCTCAATCAAAATTATAATATTTAAAAAAACTAAAAAGAAAATATCCAATATGGATAATAGAAAATTAAAACAAAAAATATACGCCCTATTCTTTTCATCCATTTTTATGTTCCCTTTATTTTTGGGCGCTCAAAACAATAGTGACAGCACAAAAAAAGGATATTTGAGGGCTCAAATTGCTTTGTTTTGCAAAAACACTTTCGATTTTAGAAATACGTTTTCTAGAAAAAAATATAACATTGCAACGAAAAATTCGGAAAATTTGATATTACCGGAAAATTGCAAGAACTACCACAGAACATTTGTAGACTCATTCAATAATTTCGATCAAACAAAGTGGTCGGCAGGTCAACCATGGGGCCGATACCATCCATCATTCCCACATCAATATTACGGCGATAGCCAAATATTTGTAAAAGACGGCATTCTTCATTTACTAAATGAACGCAAACCTTTCACTTTTAACAAAAACAAAAACGATTCTATAACAATACCTTATGGAACAGGCTTAATTAATTCATTTAATCAAAAGTGTTTTCAATATGGGTATTTTGCAATTCGAAGCAAAAATCCGGTGGGACCAGGCACATGGCCAGCTTTTTGGTTAACTGGCAAAAATAATTGGCCCCCAGAAATTGATATTTTCGAAATGTATGGAGGTCCTGATGGAAATAACATTCACCGTCAAACAATGACAATTCATGTTGGCAAAGTAGAAACACGCACCAAAAGAATGATTTTAAAGGCGATGACAATGCCTAAAAATACGGATTCAATATTTCATATTTACGCCTGTCATTGGGAACCAAAAAAGATTACCTTCTACACCGATGGTGTAAAAATAAAAACAGTAAGATTGAGTAAATGGATGAGGCAGTTTTACAAAGAACCTATGTATTTGATTGTCAATAATGCTTTAGATCACAACTATTTGAAAGAAATCAGCACAGCAAAAATGCCGCAAGATTTCCAAGTAGATTGGGTTCAAGTATATCAATAATAAATCAATATTTACGAGAAACTATTTTCTCTAAATATTCACCGTAACCACTTTTTCTCAATGGCTTTGCAATTTCAATTAATTGCTCCGCAGTAATAAAGCCTTGTCTCCAAGCTATTTCTTCAATACAGCCTATTTTAAGCCCTTGACGCTCTTCAATCACTTGAACATATTGACCTGCCTGCATCAATGAATTAAAGGTCCCTGTATCAAGCCAAGCGGTACCTCTGCTCATAATGCGCACTTGCAACTCACCTTTTTCGAGGTAAACCTTGTTTACATCGGTAATTTCTAGTTCTCCCCTTGGTGAAGGTTCCAAATTTTTCGCAATTTCTACCACTTGATTGTCGTAGAAATACAAACCAGGAACGGCATAATTAGATTTAGGATTTTCAGGCTTCTCTTCAATACTTATGGCTTGTAGTTGTTCGTTAAAATCAACAACACCATATCTCTCAGGATCAGAAACATGATAAGCAAATACAATTCCCCCATTAGGATCAACAGAACTATTTAAAGTATCCTGTAAATTAGATCCAAAAAAAATATTATCACCCAATATCAACGCAACTGAATCATCGCCAATAAAATCAGCACCCAAAACAAATGCTTGTGCCAATCCATCTGGAGATGGTTGCACACAATATTCAAATTTGCAACCAATTCTAGACCCATCGCCCAATAACTTTTCGAAATTTGGCAAATCGTGGGGTGTAGAAATAATCAGTATTTCATTAATTCCCGCCATCATCAAAACCGATAACGGATAATAAATCATTGGTTTGTCATAAACAGGCATTAACTGTTTACTCACAGCCAATGTTAACGGATGTAATCTGGTACCAGAACCTCCAGCGAGAATAATTCCCTTCATGCTACGAATATATTATTAAAAATTAAGAGGATTTGAAAAACCTTGTGAACGGTATGTTAAACTATTTCAACAACGTAGTATTGCTTTTTGCCTTTTTGAGCCAAAATATATTTTCCATGCAACAAATATGACGTATCAATGGTTCCATTTACATCGGTAAATTTCTCTTTATTGATTGAAAATCCATTCGCCTGAATCATTTTTCTTGCCTCTCCTTTTGATGCAAATACTTGTGTGTTGGTTGCCAAGAAATCTAAAATACCAATTCCTTGAGTAAAATCACTCTGAGTAATTGTGAATTTCTCCATCCCATCTAAAGAAGATGAAAGGGTTTCTTCATTGAGGGACAAAAGATCGTCTTTGCTACCATTTCCGAAGAAAATATCGGTGGCTTTGAGTGCCATTTCTAGATCTTCTTTGGCATGTACCCGAATGGTTAATTCTTCAGCCAAGGCTTTTTGCAACTCTCTTTTAAATTCATTGCCAACATGAGAATCAATTAAAGACTGTATTTCAGCTCTTGTTTTTAATGAATAAATTTTAATGAATTTAATAGCGTCCTCGTCGGCAACATTGAGCCAAAACTGATAAAACTTAAATGGACTTGTTTTTTTAGGATCTAACCAAACGTTTCCACCTTCACTTTTTCCAAATTTCGTGCCATCCGACTTGGTAACCAACGGCGCAGTTATGGCAAAAGCTTCACCACCTTCCATTCGGCGTATCAATTCAGTACCAGTGGTAATATTTCCCCACTGATCACTTCCACCCATTTGAAGTTTGCAACCTTCATTTTTGTATAAATGAACAAAATCATAGCCTTGAACCAATTGATAACTAAATTCGGTAAAAGACAAACCACCAGATTCCAATCTGTTTTTAACACTGTCTTTACCCATCATGTAACTTACAGTAATGTGTTTTCCAACATCACGAATGAAGTCTAGGAAATTCCAATCTTTAAACCAATCGTAATTATTTACAAGTTTTGCAGCATTTGAACCATTTTCAAAGTCCAAAAACTTCATTAATTGTTTCTTTTGACCTTCTAAGTTTGCATTTAAACTATCAAGATCGAGTAATTTACGCTCAGCGCTTTTTCCACTAGGATCGCCAACCATACCGGTAGCTCCGCCAACCAAAGCAACGGGCTTATGACCTGCTTTTTGAAAAAGCGTCAACATCATAATGGGAACCATGTTGCCAATATGAAGTGAATCGGCTGTTGGATCAAATCCAATATAAGCTGTAACTTGTTCTTTGGTTAAAAGTTCTTGGGTACCAGGAATGGCATCATGCAATAAACCTCTCCATTGAAGTTCTTCAATAAAATCAAAATTGGGTGTAAAGGACATAAAAAGTTATTCGGAAATTGTCTTTGTCTCTATGGTTTCAGAAATGTATTTTTTCAAATCATCTACTTGCTCATCATCCAAACCACTTGTTTGAAAACAAACAACTTGAGCAGATTCTTTAATCATGAAATTGATTTCAAAAACCAAATAATCTATTCTCTGCATATAATTCCAAGGCACAAATACATAGTTTGAAAAGAAATGTTGACGAAAAGAAATTCCTTCAGCATTTGCTTTCACAAAATACTCTCCGGTTCTCTTTTTATAAATCAAAAAAGCAATTGGTATAGCAAATGACAACCATAATATTCCTCCAATTGCATGAAAGATACCATAGTGAAAGGCCCATCCCACAAAAACTAAAACGGCAAGAACGGCAAGCGCCGGCATTTCTGCACGTTTTTTGGGTATGGAAAAATAAATTTCCTTCGTTTCAGACATTAATCTACAACCAATTTGATGGATTTATTACCACAAACCACCGAGTAAATACCAGATTTAAGCAAACGAGAATCGAAAGAATATCCCATTTGGTTTTTAGATAAATCAACATTTAACAATTGGCCTACAGCATTGTAAATTCTTGGTTGAACCAAACTTGTGATATAAGTTAATCCAGATGTTGGATTTGGGTAAACATTCAATTCATTCAAGTTGATCATTTTTGCACCGGCTGAACCTGCAACATTAATGGCAAATGAACGAATGGTATCGGTAGTAGAATAAGGAATGATTCCAGAAATTTTTGCATAAATCATAATTGCCACTTTCAGTGGGAAAACACCAGACTCAGTTGGTGTACCTTTTATTACAGCACAACTCAGTGCTTTTGGAGTAAATGCACAAGATGGATTTAGGCAGTTGTAAGTTAGACCATTAGGCAATCCAAGAAAACCAGTAATTTTCATAGAATCGATGTAAACTTTTACAACTGTTGCACCTTGTTTTACCGTGGTATCTTTAAATGCAAGAACAGTAATAGATTGCGAGTATGCTTTGTTGATTTGAGCATCCTGCAATTTATTAGGAAGAAATCCCGGAGCTTTCAAATTTGTATCAGGCGTACAAACTTGCGCTTTAGCAAAATTCAGACTCATGCTGATTGTTGCAATTACCAAAAAACTTAAAAACTTTCGTATCATTGTAGTGTGTTATTAAATTGCTCACGAATTTACAAGGAAATTTCTAACAACCTAAAAACTTTTGTTTGTTTATTATTGGTTTTTGGTTCAAAGCAAGCTTTTTCTCAAAAAGATACTTCAAAAAGCACCTTAGAAAATTTCGATTGGCTAAATGAAATTGTAGTAAGTACAAACAAAGATGCTACAAAATACAAGGAAAGCGTTGTTGGGTTATCGATTCTTAAGCCGTATTTAATTGAGAACAAGATTATTTTAGATGCTAGTAAAGTTGTCAATCAAATTCCTGGAGTGGTTGTAAATGACGGCCAAATAAATATTCGCAGCGGCAGTGGATGGAGCTATGGCGCAGGAAGCCGCGTTATGGTTACCATTGATGAAATGCCAATGCTTTCTGGCGATGTTGGATCAGTACCCTTCAATTTCTTACCTACTGAGGGTATTGGTGGCATTGAAGTAATTAAAAATGCAGGATCGGTATTGTATGGATCTTCCGCGTTAAATGGGATTGTGAATATGCGTTCAATTCCTATAACCAAAAAACAATACATCAACGTGAATATCAATGGTGGTTTTTATGATGTGCCTCAAAATTTAAAATTCACAAAAAATACACTCAGCAACTACGGAATTAACGGAATTTACAGTGAAAAAATTGACAATCATTCTTTTGCCTTTACTTGGAATCAATTAAACGACGATGGTTACCGAATGGCAGAACATGATTACCGTGTTAGAGTTGGATGGAAATATGGATATGAATTCAATGCAAAATCGAAACTAAATCCATTGAAATTATGGCTCAATGGTTCCATTCAAAAAGGAGAAAGTGGTTCATTCCTCATTTGGCAAAATGACCAAAAAGGGTATTCTACCCAAGATAGTTCTTATTCAATGAACACAGGTCGTAGGTTTTATATAGATCCTGTAATTGAATGGAATGGCAAAAAATGGAAACATAAAATGCTGAATCGATATTTCACCATTAGCAACGACATTGACAATGGCGACATAAATAACAATCAAGATAACAGCAATAAATTGCTATATAACGAATTGAAAAGCAAGCGTTCATTAAACGATAAATTTGATATCATTTTAGGGGCAGTTTCATGCAGAACCACTTCAAATTCTCCATTATTCAATGGCACCCATAACATTCAAAATTTAGCAGGTTATTTTCAAACCCAATACAAATCAAATGGTTGGATAGCTCAAATTGGGGGCCGATACGAGCATTATAATTTGGATGGAAATAAACAATCAAAACCGGTAATTCGTTTGGGGTTAAATAAACAACTTTCTAGAGCTACCTACTTAAGAGCTTCGTACGGAGAAGGCTTTCGCTATCCGAGTATGGCTGAATTATTTACCACTACTTCAACAGGAGCAATCAGCGTATTGCCAAACGGTGACTTAAAACCTGAAACAGGAAACAACATTGAAATAGGCGTAAAACAAGGTTTGAAATTTAAATCAAGAACGCTCGGAACCATTTCTACTTATGTTGATTTTGCAATTTTCCAGAACAAATACCAAAACATGATGGAATATACTTTCGGACAATGGAAGGGAAACGGACCGTTTCCTTTATTGGGGTTCAAAAGTTTAAATGTAGGAAACACAAACATTCTAGGATTTGAAATTGAATCGGCAGGAAGCATAGACAAAAATGGAATGAAAGTTCAATGGTTATTGGGATACACATATTCAAATCCAACCGTAGACAATCCAAATTATGAAATTGCAAAAAACTCAACTGGACAATCAATTACATTCGAAAATACAGCTGCCAACAATAATAATATTCTCAAGTATAGAAACAGACATGTAGTTCGCTCAGATATTCAATTTGGTTATAAATTACTAGAATTTGGAATAAGCAACCGCTACCAAAGCGCATTCGAAAATATAGACGCGGCCTTTTTAGTTTTTATTGACGGTGTTGAAAATGTTTATCGAAATGGAAAAAATGCTGGCTTAATTACAGACATAAGAGTGGGTTACCAACTCAATGAAAGCATTAAAATTCAAATTCAAGCGAGTAATATTTTTCAAACAATTTACATGGCAAGACCTGCAGACTACAATGCACCAAGATTATTTCAATTCCAATTAAACTATAAGTTTATTGGAAAAGACATTTAAAAACTGCCTGTAAGTTCTTTGTCTTTCAATTGGTAAATCAATCTGAAATAAGCAATTGCAAATAAAATTGCACCTATACCTTGGGTTCTTAGTCCAATGATAAAATACCTGGTTTCTATTGAAAATATTTCAAAAAAGACCAAACAACCCATAAATAGCAAAGAGGTAAAAAAGATTGTTTTCTGCACGCCATTAAACAAGGTCTTATTTTGTAAATAGTAGAAAACTACCACAGTGAGCGCTGGAATGAAAAATGCAAAAGAGTAGTCGCGCTGATGAGGAAATATCAATGGTATTCCTATACAAACCAAACTCACTTGCACATAATTGCTAAATTTATTTTGAGGGATTTTTTTAATTTCTAAGATTAAGAAAGTAATGGCACCTAAAAAAGCCACTCGAAGAATTTGAGTCAACCAAAACAATTGACTTACAGACAATTTGGCAAAATATATATAATATTCTTTAGGTGCATTTGTAGCCGTAAAATACTTTGTTAGAATTGCACCGAGATCCATAAATCCACCTTCTCCAACTTGCACAACATGGCTAGTTTTAACCGGATTAATTGCATGCAACCACGATACTAGCTGATTCATAAAATAGACTTTATCAATAAAAAACCAAGGCAAAAACGTAACCAACAGAACGCCTAAAAAAACACCAATCATGGCTTTGTATCTTTTATCAAAAAACAATTTTAGGTACATGAAAATTGGCAGAATTTTAAAATTTATGGCAATCATCATGGGCGACCATTTAAACCATTTATTGGCTTTAGGATTACAAAATGCCTCCAAAATTCCAAAAAGTAAGAAAATTGTTAACTGTCCATAGCGAATATTAATATGCAACCATCTGTAGCCTAAAAAGATTAAAATTGAATAAAATAGTATTTGAGTTGCTTGTTTATCAAAGCTAAAAATTCCTAAAATTATTTTGATTATACGGTAAATGAAAAACAAATTCAACGTATTCCATACCAATTTTGCACAAAGCATTGATAATAGAATATTTGGCAACATTGAGTTTTCCGGAAACCGATAAACTGGCAATTGCGCAAATGGCTGCAATAAAAATGTAAAAAGTGGTGAATAGTAATAATGAAGGTACCTTTCATAAACAACTTTCGAATCATACATTTCCAAATGATCGCGGAAACGATTTGCGGCACCCATAAATATTTCAAAATCGTTGCTATTCGATAATGAGTTAAAAAATGGCCAAAGAATTAGCAAAGAAAAAACTAAAACAATTACCCTTGTATACTTTTTAAAATCAATTGAATCCATAAAGAATTTACAAATGTAAGTAAAAACCCAAATTCACCAATTTCACGTTAATTTCAATCGTGTCTGAATGCTTTTAACACATCAAAAATATGCAAAATCGAAGGGAATACAGAGTCAATTGATTCTAGCGCCCCTTTGGTAGATCCCGGCAATGCCATAATCAAAGAATTTCCCCGAATTCCTACCACACTTCTAGAAAGCATAGCATAAGGAGTGCGTTGTTGACCATAATTTCTAATGGCTTCTTCTATACCTGGGATTCTTCTTTCTAGAATAGGAATAACAGCTTCGGGTGTACAATCTCTGGGCGATAATCCAGTTCCACCAGTTATAATTATGAGCGACAAATTATTTTGGCAATGCTTCAAAATAAGCTTTTGAATTTCTTCAATTTCGTCAGGAATAATTTCATATTCAGGAACTTCAACATTGAAATGATTCAATTTTTCAATGATGCCTTTTCCCGCCCTATCTTCTTTTTTGCCGGCACTTATAGAATCTGAACAAACAATTACTGCCGCAGAAACATCTGAAGTCACCTTATACTTCTTTTGGCTTTTGCCCCCAGTTTTTTCTTTTAAATGTATTTTTTCAATACTCACGCCTTTGTCAATTGGCTTGAGCATGTCGTACATAGTAAGCGCAACAACAGAAGCGGCATGCATGGCTTCAACTTCAACCCCAGTTTTATAAATGGTGTGTATTTCAACCTCGATTTCAACAGACATCTCATGCATTTGGTATCGGATTTCTGTAAATTCCACCGGCAACGGATGACAATCTGGAATCATGTCGCTGGTGCGTTTTGCAGCAAACAAACCCGCCACTCTCGCAACTTCAAATACATTTCCTTTGGGAACAGATCCGTTTTCAAGGGCATGAATGGTTTCAACTTTACTAACAACCACATGGGCCACAGCAATTGCAGTTCTTAGCGTATTCGATTTGTGGGTAATGTTTATCATAATGGTTTATTCTCCTTCCATTGGGAAGTATTGTCTTGAAATATCTCTTTGCCCCAAATTGGCAATTCTGCCTTTATTCTTTCTACCAATTCGTTACAAGCTTCGATTGCCATCTTTCGGTGTTTTGAAGATGTAAACACAAACAAACAAATTTCACCCACATTTACCATACCCAAACTATGGTAAATATGCATGCAGGTTAAATCATACTTGCTAAAAATATCTTCTCTAATTTCAAACGCTTTTTGTAAGGCCAAATCTTCATAGCATGTATATTCAATTCCAGAAACTACACCCAATTCCAATTGATCGGCTCTAACCTGACCTAGAAAAATACTATGCGCCCCAATATCGTGCTTTGTAGCATGATTCTGAATAGATTTGGCAATTATTTCAGATGTAATTGGCCCTTCTACAAAAATATTCTTTGGTTTACGATCCATGTTGTTTCAAATTTAATGGCGAATACGCATCATTTACTCCTCCCGATACAGAAAAAACCAATTTATTTGGGAAAACAGACCTCAAATAATGGGCGATATTTAAACTTCTGTTTCCAAAATCACAAACTACATAAATTTCATTTTTATTCAAAAAATCATCTTTCCCAGTTTGAATCTCATCAAATGTTAAATACAAAACTTGATTGATAGTTAAAGATGGACCTTCATATTTTTCCCTGACATCGAGAATACAAATATCTTGATTGCCCAAATCAATTTCTTGCCAAGTAATTGTGGTATTTCCAAAGCATTGAATTTGATAATTCGATTTTAAAAATTGATCAATGGTTTTTGGCGTATTTTCATATCCTTTTTGATTTGGTAAAATATCAAATTGATAGATTTCATTTTTTTCTAACTGATAATTTATAAATAAATTATATTCATTTATCAAATCAAAGTGTTTAATAAAATTAGAAACCATTAATTCACCTACAAATTTTGTTAATTCAGAAGGGACATTTGACTGATTGCAAGTCAAAATATCACGTGAATTGGGTGGAGTTGGAAATACATCGCGGTAAAAGGAAGATTCAAAATTTGAAAATTGAAATACTTGTCCCTCCAAACCATTTACGGCGCCCATAAATAAAGGTTTTTCTAATAGCATACACGCATCGCTGATCATATACCTCGACGGAAAATTATCGGTACAATCAAAAACAAGATCATATGCCCTAATGATTTCAATCGCAATCTCTAGGGTTAAAAATTGATTATAAACCTCTAATTCTATATCATTAAATTCATTATCAATGTATTTTTTAGCTACATCTACTTTTGCAGAACCAATATCATTGACGCTAAATAAAAATTGTCGACTTAAATTAGATTCTGAAACAATATCACCGTCAACCAATCCGATTTTAGATATACCCACTTTGGCCAATTGCTCAAGCACTGGACAACCAATACCACCGACACCAATGATCAGCACTTTGGAATTGCTTATGTCTTGATGTTTTTTCATAAATTATCCGCCAGAAAATGGTGGCATTAGCGCAATTACATCGCCATTTTTCAATTCTACGTTTTGATTTACAATTGCATGATTTACGGCAATTGAAAAGTTATAATGGGTTATTGAGGGATACTTTTCAAACAAATATGCCTGAAACAATTCTAAATCAACACCTTCATTTTGAAAAGTAATTTCTTCAGGAATAATTCCGCTTAACACACCAAATGCTAAAATCTTAATCACCATATTTTACGAAGTTAATTCACAAAAAAATTATTGAATAATTAATTTCATACTCGCTACAACAAGTACAATGGTCAATAATACTTTGAGCACTTTATTATCGAATTTCTTGGCTCCCAAATAGGCACCTAAAATTCCTCCCAACAAAGCGAGCAACATCAGTAAATAAACTTCATTGTTAATTGAGAAATGGGTAGGTTTTGCAACCAATCCCGCACATGAGTTTACAAAAATAAATAAGGCACTCAAGGCAGATGTTTGCTTCAAATTTGTCCAACCCAACAACAATAAAACTGGCGACAAAATAATACCACCACCAATTCCAATCATTCCCGAAATCAATCCTATTGATAGTCCTAAAATTGGCGGCAACCAAATAAACTGTTTTACCTTCACGGTATCAGAAATTGGAAATAAATTCAGAAAACGCGCAATTGGAAACAAAAGCAACACACCCAATATTTGACGGTATAATGTTTCGTTTACGGTAATCTTTCCCCCAAAATAAGAAGCGGGAATTGAAAAAACTGCGAGCATGATAAACAGCCTCAAATTGAAGTTACTGGCCTTGTAATAAAAAGCAAATGCAATGGCAGAAACGGCCATATTTAAAATCAAAGCCGTAGGTTTCACTTGAGCAGAAGCAATACCAGCCAAAGTAAGCAATGTGATGTAACTACTCGCACCGCCATGACCAACCGACGCATACAAAAAGGCAACTATCGGCATGAAAATAATCAAAAGTATTAACGCATTTTCACTCATAATGATTAATTAATCGAGGGGATAAACTTCTACAAAACTTCCAATTTCGAGTAATTCGACATTTTCATCAATTTTAACAATACAATTGGCCGCGTTAAACGACAAAAGATTGAAAGATTCTTGTCCTTGCAATATTTCAACTCCTTGATAATCAAATTTTCCTTTTACAAAGAAAGTTAAACCAGCTGCTTTTTTAAAGCCATTTTTCAATGGCAAAATTGCCGTAGGTTCAAATGTGTTTTTACGGCCGCTTATTGCCAATAAACTTGGCTTTACGTATTGATTAAAACAAGTAATTACTGCAGCCGGATTACCAGGCAATGCAAAAACCCATTGATCTTGTTTCTTTCCAACATACAAAGGTTTTCCAGGCTTTTGTTTTACTTTATAAAATAAAGATTTTACCTGATTGTTTTCTAAAGCTTGCTTTACAAAATCAAAATCGCCAACCGATACCCCTCCTGTAACTATTAAAATATCAGATTGGTATAGACCAGTTTGAATTGTTTTTTCAACTTCGGTCAATTCATCAATAGCTTGATAAGTATCAATTTGGCTTACGCCCATTGATTTTAACAATCCGACGATAGCAAACTCATTAGAATTATAAATTTGTCCGAATTCTAATTCATGATTGGGCTTTTGAAGTTCATTTCCCGTAATAATCACCGAAACCTTGGGCATTTTGTAAACTTCCACTTCAAACACCCCTGCCGAAGCCAATAATCCTAAAATTGCAGGAGTAACCAAAACACCTTGAGAAGCAATAATTTGATTTCGAGAGCACTGTGAACCAATAGTTCTAATGTTCATTCCCAACTTCAACTTTTCAGGATCAAAACTGATGTTTGAACCATTCACTGAAACGATTTCTTGTTGTATAACAGCATTCGCGTTTTTAGGGACTGGAGCACCCGTATAAATTCTTGCTGCTTCATTCTCATTTAAAGTATAAACATGAGTATCGCCGGCTTGAATATTGTATTTGACCTGATATTCAGTACTTCCACTTTCAAAACAAATGGCATACCCATCCATTGCAGAATTATCGAAAGATGGCACGTTTACTCTTGCCAAAACATCTGACGACAAAACACAACCCATAGAATCAAGCAATTGACGTCTTTCTATACCCAATGTTTGGATATTTGACTTTAATATTTCAATTGATTCGCTAACAGATATCATTTTTAACCTCCAATTGCAATCATGCTACTATTAATAATAGCTTCGGCTTTAATTTCTTTATAATCTTGAGAAAACTGACCTCCCAAAGCCTTGTGCTTTCTTGTTACTGATTCTTTAATAAGGAGATCAATGGGTAAATTGTTTCTTATTGCCGCCAATAAATCAATTTCTTCTTGTCCAAAAAGGCAATTTTTAATTTTCCCGCTGGCAGTTAATCGCATTCTATTGCAATCACCGCAGAAATGACTGCTCATGGTAGAAATAAATGCAATTCGGCCTTGATTATTATCAACTTGGTACTTCTTCGCCGTTGCATGCGCAAGCGTTTCTAATGGCTTAACGTCATGATATAACCTTGCAAGTTCTATCAATTCATAGGCAGTAATAACCTTGTCGCTCTCCCAATGATTTCCCGTAAACGGCATAAATTCAATAAATCTAACTTCCACCGGATAATCTCTCGTTAAAGAAATAAAATTCTCCAATTCAAACTCAATATGACCTTTCATTGCCACAACATTCAATTTAACTTCAAATTGATTTTCAAGCAAAAGTTGAATATTGTTCCAAACCCTTTGAAACATGTTGCGGCCTGTTATTTTTTCAAAATCTGTTTCATTTAATGAGTCAATACTCACATTTACAGTTTTGATATTCGATTTTTTAAGTAGATCCAAATATTTATCTACCAAAACACCATTGGTGGTAATGGTTAACTCAACAGGCAATTGCGACAAATTTTCTAAAATTTCTGCAAAGTCTTTTCTTAACATAGGTTCACCACCCGTTAATCTGATTTTGCTCACACCCAGCTTTACAAATTCCGATGCAATTTGGGTGATTTCAGAAGCCGACATCAACTCATCTTTACCAGCACAAGCGTATTCTTCCTCTGGCATGCAATATGTACAACGAAAATTGCACTGATCCGTAACAGAAATTCTTAAATAGTTATGAATGCGGCCAAATGAGTCGTACAACATATATAATATCTTACAAACCTAAGCAAAAAGGCATTGAACAATGTCAAAACTAATCAATAAATGCAAAATTTATTCTTTCTTTGCTGTGAATGAAAAACTTGAAATCGCTTTGCTTGGTATTTATTTTAATCATAGGAAATTCCAGCGCTTTATTGGCGCAAAACTATGGTTTGAATAAAGATAGTATTTTTATAAAACAACTATTTGATGAATCCTTACTTAAGGGACATTCCTATGCCCGCTTGGGAGAACTATGTAAAACCATTGGCGCAAGGTTAAGTGGAAGTGATGCGGCAGAAAAAGGAATTCAATGGGCCACCAAGATGCTCAAAAGCTATCAATTTGATCAGGTAGACACGCAGTTAGTTATGGTACCGCGTTGGGAAAGAGGCAAAATTGAAAATTTCCAAATGAAATCGACGGTACTTGATAGAATGCTAAAAAACTCAGCCGACAGAGAAAATGGCATCAAGAAAATTTCGTCAATGGCCTTTCCAAATTCACCAAATGCATATTACGAGTGCGAAAATTATATCCATACAATTAAAAAAATATCAAAATATTATTCATTACCTGCTTGTGCTTTAGGAGGTTCAATTGGAGGTAAAGTTGAAGCAAAAGTAATTACACTAAATTCCAAGATACAACTCGATAGTTTGGGTAAAATTGGGCAATTAAAAGGAAAAATTATTCTTTTAAATAGGCCAATGGAAGAATCTATGGTCAATACTTTCAATGCCTATGGTGGTTGTGTAAACCAACGTGTAAATGGTGCTGTTTGGTGCGCACCTTATGGCGCTCTGGCCGTGCTTGTTAGAAGTGTAAGTAACAAATGTGACTTACATCCACATACAGGAGTAACACACTACGAAGACAATATTGCCAAAATACCTATTGCAGCAGTTGCTACCGCAGTTGCTGATGTAATTGCTTATTTGAGCATTCAAGACCCTAATTTTACTTTAAAAATTGAACTTGACTGTAAACTTCTACCTGATAGAGAGAGCGCAAATGTGATCGCAGAAACAAAGGGGAATCAATATCCAGAAAAAATTATTGTTTTTGGGGGACATTTTGATAGCTGGGACCAAGGCGAAGGCGCACATGACGATGGAGCAGGTTGTATGCATGCTTTTGAAGCTTTAAGACTACTTAAGGTGCTTGGTTATAAGCCAAAACATACCTTGCGTTGTGTGTTCTGAATTAATGAAGAAAATGGATTGCGCGGTGGAACCGAATATGCACGGTTATCGAAAGTAAATAACGAAAATCACATTGTTGCCATTGAAAGCGATAGGGGTGGTTTTGTACCTCGCGGATTTGGTGTAGACTCATCGATTCTACCAAATGTCCTCAAATTTCAGAAACTACTGAATGATTACGGTATTGGAAAGATAGAAAAAGGTGGTGGCGGTGCAGATATTGGTCCATTAAAAACAGTAAATAAGAACACAGCTTTTGTGAGTTTCATTCCAGATTCACAGCGGTATTTCGATGTTCACCATGCAGAAACCGATGTTTTTGAATCGGTGAACAAGCGCGAACTTGAATTGGGAGCAGCAGCGTTAGCCGCAATGATTTATATTTTAGATCAAGAACTTAACTAATTTTACTTGTAGGTTCTGGTCATATTTTCAGGCACTACAATAACAAAATTGGCAATTCCTTTGTTCTCATTTTCTAATTCGCTTACATTCGTTTGTGTGCGGGTAGAAATTGTAACCACATTCATTTGATAATTATTTTTCAAAATATTTTGGTTGTACTGATTTAAGTACCATTCAATACTTTGATGATTATCGCTATGGTAAGAACCATTATAGTGTATAAAAATGCCATTTGAAGGCAAATGGGTATAAATTTGAGACGCCATGGTTGCATCTTTAATTGCTTGACTCATTGGCAAATTCTGGCCACCGTGTCCGCCAGCCATAGCAAATATGTCTTTGTAACATTGCAAAGTTGAATCATACACAAATATTGGGGGGATAGACTGACCTTGATTTATTTCAGAAAAATAGTTCACCGAATCTTTTTTGAAAATTCCGGTATCACAGCTAGGTAATTTTGAACCCACTGAAAAAGTACGTTGAGCGCCATTTTTTAACCCTTCTTTGCCGTATAAAGCCCCAATGCTGCTTTTGTAAACCAGAGATGCGTATCGTCTAGGAATGTTTGTTGCAATAAATGGCAAATGATTCACTTTAGCCAAATCAACCAAAGGCTGATAATCGGTTACAAAATTATTCCAAAGTTTTATTGACTTTTTCAACTTTAAATAATTAGGGTCAGGCCCAAATCCCATTCCCATAGGGTTTACAGATGAACTCTTTTTGGTTGTGTCTACCGGTGGATTTAAATAGGTATTAAGTGCAGCTTGTTGGTCAGTTTCAAACATCTCAGCGCCCAATACCATATTGGTATGTTTTGAATATAAGTCTTGGGTAACTTGAAGTTCTAACCAATGCGCAATTGGGTTGTCGTGAAGCTCACCAAACAATAAAATTCCTCTAGAATTGGAATTGGCAATCAATGATTTTTCAATTGCTTTGATAAACTTAGCATATGTAACTTTTTTGCCTTTTGAATCAAATATTTGAAATGCTGCAACATCATCAAGCGTTGCTTTCTTAGTTTGAACCTTAGCATCATCGGTATGATTTTGTGCTACTGCATTATTCGGAAATAAAACACCACAAATCAAAGCGATAACGAAACCTTTAAATATCTTTGCCATACTATGAGCAAATATAGTTTGAATATAAAATATATTTGCAATAAGTGAAACCATAGATATGAACTCAATACTTGAAAATTACAAAAAGAACAAAGTATTTTATTGGTTTACCCTTTGCCTTTTTGCGGTCATTATTTTATTAGAAATAAAAAATGGCCGTTTTGAAATGAGTGATTTCAAAGTGTATTATTTAGCAGGAAAGGCATTTTTGGCTGGAAATCCTATTTACGGTGTAAATTTCGGACTCACTTCGGGGTATTATAAATATTCACCGGTTTTCATTTTGTTATTTAGTCCGTATTTATTATTTGGTTACAAAACAGCTTGTATCATTCATGGATTCATGCTTTCATTTGCTACAATTATTTCAATTGTTTCTCTAAAAAATATCCTTCAAAAGACAATTCTTCATCAAGAAATAAAACATAAATATCTGAATATTTTCGTGATTCTAATTATTGTAAATCATTTATTTAGGGAAATACACTTGGGAAATGTAAACATGTTTATTGTGATGTTACTTTGCTTAGGAATACAAAAAACATTAGAAGAAAAATTTATACTTTCCGGCTTGTTTATTGCTTTGGCCATATTTATCAAACCCTATTTGGTGATACTCGCTATACCTTTATTCTTTCATAAAAAACTCAAGTCGATTTGGAGTTTGGGTAGTTGGAGCGGACTGTTATTGATTATACCCATTGTATTTCTTGGATTGGATAAGTTCATTCAAATTAACAAACAATGGATCCACGAAATATTTCAGCATGGTGCTTATTTATACAGCAATCATACATTCACTTCGTTGATTCGAAAGTATGTTACCTTGCGTGTAAATGACCATTCACACCTTTATTTTCTAGTTTTAGCAATTTTTAGTTATGGGATTGTTTATTTTATTTCGCTAAAAAAATATTCAGCACTTTCAGTGAAAAACAATCACACAACTCTAGTATTTTCATTTTTTATTTTGTTCGCATTATTGCCAAATATACTCATTACAGACACTGAACATTTTTTGTATTCAACTCCCATTATTCTGTATACCATTTATTATTTGTATACAAACAACAATTCTAAGTACACATTTATATTTATCATATTTTCAATTTTTTACGGAATTAATTCACCCGACATCTTGGGGAGGAACTTATCTGGAAAATTCGAAGAATTTGGAATATTGGGATTAGCCAACTTGGGCCTAATTATTACATTTCTTTTAATTCAACGTAATCAGAAAAAAGTTGATTTAGTTTCAACTCGGGATTAGTACAAAATCCTGGATGGATTTTAGAGCATTGAACAATAGTACTTCTAGTTGCTGTGAGCCATCTAAAACGTTCAACTGGAATATATTCCGCAATTGGACCTCCAGTTGTTAATCCGGCAGCGATATTTTCAAAAGCAGTTAAATTGGCCTGAATAGAATCAATATTACTTTGGGGACACATTGCCAATATTTTATTGGTATTTAACTCAATTTTGGCAGATATGTAATCCAATTCTTTGCAAAGAAGGACGACACCCACATTGATAAATTCTTCGCGCTCTACAATGGGCACAATTCGAATTACCGCATATTCAAAAACTTTATTATTTGATGCCATGAGGTACAGATTTAATAAATTCAGATGAATGGATGAGTCTATTTTTCAACAAATTGGCATACGCCTCTTTTTGCGAATTGGTGGTTTCATAAATCAAATCCGCTTGAATCCACTCTTCAGGAATTAAATCAACAATTGCATCTATTTTTTCTGGCGTAATGTGTTGTTTTGCCCAAGCGTCGGCCTCATTTAATTTGGTAGCAGAATAATATAAAACATGCTTTTTAATGAGTTCAAATGCGTTGTTATATTTATCATCCCAAGGTTGACCAGCATGATGAAAATACATTGCTGCTCCATGATCAATCAACCAAAGTTCATTGTTCCACATAAGCATATTTGTATTCCTTACAGTTCTATCCATGTTCATGATAAAACCATCGAGCCATACAATTTTAGATGCAAGCAGCGCATCTACTTTATTGACAGCTGGATCAAAACCAAATGCACCAGAAAGAAAATGCAATGCCACATTCAATCCAGTACTTGCCTTCAATAAATCTTGAATTTCTTCGTCGGGTTCTGTTCTTCCAAAAGCTTCATCAAGATCAGTAAAAACCAATTCAGGAACTTTCAGACCCAACAATCTGGCGATTTCACCACCCAATAATTCAGCAATGAGTGCTTTAGGGCCTTGGCCAGCACCGCGAAATTTTAATACATACAAAAAATCATCATCGGCCTCAACCAAAGCTGGCATAGAGCCACCCTCTCTCAAAGGAGTTACATAGCGTGTAACCTGAACTTTACGTAAATCTTTACCTTCTGAAATCATGATTTTAGAGTCTCAAAGATAATGCAATGCATTTATGATTCTACAAAAGTCATTGTCCCTCAAAAGGAATAAAAAAGAACCTATTATTTTGAAAAACCGAAACCCAATGGGGCTGATTGAGATTTCAATGCTTTCGCAAGAGCATCACCAAGTGTAATGTCATTAGATTTAATTGCAGCTTGCTTCTCTGAAATAAACTTGGCTCTAAGATCGCTCAAACGGGTAATTTCTGATTGAAATATTGTTTTTTCGAAATCAAATAAATTCATGTAATTGTTGAAACAAATAAATCATATTATTGGTTTATATTTGAATATGGCTATTCAAAGAAGAAGCTTTTTAACACGATTAGGATTAGGCATTGGAGCAATGGTAACTGCTTCATTTGATACTGCAAGTAATACAATCAAGAAAAACATGGAAATTTTTAACCCAATTTTAGACATTCAGCCCATGGGATTTCAATGGGAAACCATAGATCCTTTTTTATTTTGTGTGCACCACGAAGATTATTTTCCGAAAGGGAACTCCGAAATGGGTCCTTCAGCTTCATTGGCTGGAAGACATTTGGGTGACGATTTCATCATTAAAGATGGATTTAGAATGTATCATGGAAAGAAAGTACCAGGTTTTCCGGGCCATCCTCACAGGGGGTTTGAAACCATTACCATAGTAAGAAATGGTTTGGTAGATCATGCAGACTCAATGGGTGCTGCCGGTAGATATGGAAATGGCGATGTGCAATGGATGACGGCTGGCAAAGGCGTTCAACATTCTGAGATGTTTCCTTTACTTCTAGAGGACAAGGAAAACCCGTTGGAACTTTTTCAAATTTGGTTAAATTTACCGAGTACGAAGAAAATGTCGGAACCGCATTTCTCTATGTTTTGGTCGGAGAACATTCCTAAAATATCCCTCGAAAACAAAGAAAAGAAAAAGAGTTTGGTAGAAATTATTGCGGGTAATTTTGGTAAAACACAGAGTTTAAATCCGCCGCCAAATTCATGGGCATCAACCAAAGATCATGAAGTTGCCATTTGGAATGTAATTATGGAAAATGGCGCTTCGATACAACTTCCTAAAGCCAGTGAAGGCACCAATAGAATGTTGTATTTTTATGAGGGACAAGATTTAAGCATTGCCGGTGTAAAAGTTGACAGTTACAAATCGGTTAGATTGCGCACTAACGAAGAAATTGAAATAATTGCAACCTCAGACAATTGCAAATTTTTGGTATTACAAGGAAAACCCATAGGAGAAACGGTAATTCAATACGGACCATTTGTAATGAACACAAAAGAAGAAATTCAACAAGCGTTTAACGATTACCACGAAACGCAGTATGGGGGTTGGCCATGGCCGAGGTATGACCAAGTTCACGACAGAACCAAAGGCAGATTTGCAAAATTTGCAAATGGAAAAATTGAAGAACCGATAGGGTAAAACCCTATTTGCTGTATCTAAAATGGCCTATGATAGTAAAATCAAATAAACAATCTTCTAATTGTTGTCCATTTCCAATGTTATGAATAATTTGATAGGTATTCCCACTGGATGGCAGTTTGCTGCTTACAATTCCAATATGCGTAATTCCTTCACTTAATTTCCAACACACAATATCACCGGGAACATAATCTTTCGGATTATTTGTTATTTTGAGGGAGGTTCCATGCCTCTTAAAAAATGTCATTAAGTTAGGAACTCTCCGATGATCAATATTGGCATCTGGTTTTTTCATATTCCATAATCTGGGATATAGTGAAAAATTTGAAACCATATCTAGGTGCACTTCCTTTTGTAAATCAATTCCTAGCTTTCTATATGCCCTAATTACAACATCTGAACAAACACCGGTTTTTGGAGGGACATCTCCATTGGGGTAAGGAATTACAACATATGCTGGCAAATAGGTTACATTTTGAAATGTTAACGTAAAAGCGGAATCAGCCAAGCGGGTTTGAAAATTTGATTGGGCACTTACATTTATAAAACTACCAAAAACAGCAATGCAAATCAGCAGTTTATTGATTAAGAAACTCTTCAAAAATTTTAACATAGCGTATTATATTGTTTAGTACAATATATTAGAAACTTCAAGTTTTCAAATCATACCAAAAAACTATAAGTGATTGATAAATTACATTTTGCGTTTTGCGGTCAACACAATATACGGTGAAAATAATTTCGTATCTATAGGAATGACCTTGAAAATAACTTTACCCAATAACCAAGTAACCTTTTTCAAAACTCGCGCAACCTTAGATTTTTGATGTTCACGCTCTAACCAAACTCCAAATCGTCCAAACCAATTCACCTGAACATCTTCCAAACCTAGCTTTTTGCAGATACCTCGCAGCAAATCAACATCCATACTGCTAATATTGTGTTTGCCATAATTTTCAGAATCAAACTTACGCTGGAACCAACCATTCACACCCCTGAAATTTGGTAAAAAAATTACCAACGTACCTCCCGGTTTGATATACGGAATATGCAACGAAATTACTTTTTCTGTAGATTCAAAATGTTCTATTAATCCAATTGAAAAAACCAATTCATAAGAAGTTGTTGGTTCATAATTGAAAATATCAGCTTCAATTAATCCCAACTCCGATGAGTTTAATTCATTAATTGTAAGCATTTCATTCAAAATATCTTGGTGAATGATATAATCTACTAGGGTAGTATCAAGTCCATATTTTTTTCGCAAATAAATTGAATATGTTCCAGGAAAACCGCCGAGTTCACAACTGTTTTTAATATTAGAATTTCGTATTGCTGCATCAAAAACAGGTGCTAACATATTTTTCTCCGGTACTTTTACCAAGATTTCCTCACGATGTGATTCCCAGTAATTCAGCCAAAATTCTCTATCTGTTAAAAACATATTTATTTCAATTTTTATTTCGTCTAGTTCTTCAATGAAATGGCAATTGAGTCGATTTTCAATTTACTCAATGAAAATTACCAAGATTCAAATATAGATTATTTATACATAAAAGGGTCATTGGAATATGCCAACTTCCTTACATTTTCTAAAACTTGTTTCATGTATTTTTTCCAAAATAAATGAGCAAACATCCATGCCAAGGGATAAAACAAGATTCCTTTGAAGTGTAATTGATATTTGTAATCAATGCGTATTTTGTTTGACTCAAGTTCTTTGGTTTTCCATTCACCTGAAAACTTATAGTAGCCTAGCATCCAAGATTGGAAATCATACACTTCAATATTCCAACGTTCATTTTCAATTCGTTCAATCACTTTATCCATTGAAACAAAGCCACCTTTTTGGATGAAAGTATTGGCAGCATAAACTTTTTTGGTTGATCCAATTTGACCCCAATTTTCATCATCGGCAACATGGGTTATTTTGGGCATCAAACCATAACCGGTATGTACTTTAGAAACATCAGAAAGCATAGGCGCTTGAAATGCCCTTTCTAAACTACAGTTAAAAATGGCGCTTGTTTTTATTTGGAAGTACATGGTTTATTTCATCATCAATTCACCTGCTTTTTTGAGGTAATTGTTTCCTTTGTAATTTTGCACAAGAGAAATTAGTCCGCAAACAGAGGAAACTCCTATTCCTAATAAAGGATTAATAAAATAAATCACTGCAGAACCACCAACGCCACCAAGTAAAGTCAAAGTAAGAGCTGTGTTTTTGCATATACCAGATTCTATTAAACAATATCCTGCTAGTTTGCTTTTTTCAGCAATCGTCAAATCATTATCTATAGATTTCGAATTTTGACCATTTTCAATGTCTAATTTTGAAAATCTCTCCTTATACCTTATTACACAAATACCATTATTTTCAATTACATAATCTTCAATATTTCTGATTTCTGATTTTGTCAGTGGTTGCATTAAAACAATATCAAAAGATTTCAAATATTCTCCATTTACAAAAACCAGTTTGACAGTGTCAATAAATGCCACTTTTTCACTACTAAGAAATAGCGTATCTTTTTTAATAGGATTATTTTGAGAGTACCCGTTATTGAATACAAAAAAGGCCAGAATAAATATTAATTTCTTATACATAAAACAAATATACTCTCAATTTGGATTTATAATTAGCTGCTAAATAATAACTAATGTGAAATTTTATAAAAACTTATACTTGTTTATTTTTACGGCATTTATCTTTATATTTCAAACAATTAACTTTGATTCATGAGAATTTACTACATACTCGTACTTTATTTATTTTATGGGGGGACACTTCTTTGTGCTCAAGTTACAAAAACGCCAAAGAAATCAACTGTAAAGACTACTGTTGCCAACACCGAAACTTTATCCGTTTGGATGTCGAGAAATTTAAATATCCAACTTCCTCGCAAAGTTGGAAAGGTTGGCATCCCTAAAAAAATAAATATATCTCAAGATTTAACACCCACTGTTATTGAAGCGTTGAAAGCCGATATGTGGTTGGGAGCAGACAAATTTACGAATGCGGAGTTTCAATATTATCCAAGCTATGTGAGGATGGACTATTATTTTAATGATTTATCCAAAATACTTTTGATCAACAATCATTACCTGATTTTAAGTTACCATTTGTCATTGGGGTCATCAGGCGATGCATTGTTAATTGACCTCAATACCATGAAATTTAAAGAACTTACGGACTACAATGCATACAAATTCAAAAGCGAGCATGTTCTATTGGTGGTTCAAGATTATTATGATGACCAAGGCCACTTTTGGGAATATGGTGAATACAATATTCTAACTGGAGCCTATAAATTCATATCGAAAGAGCATTGAAACTACCTTTCTACTTCGGTTTTGTAACAAGATTTTACTGAGATTCATCATCAGTTAGATGGTGAATATAAGTTTCAATGACCATACCCAAAATAATTCCTATTATATAGCAAATTACGTCAGTCCAAAGGAATCCAAATCCCAAAATCAATCCTCCAAAAGTTGTATGCCTGATTTGATTAATCCAAGTTGACTGATAAAGTTGACTGAATTCAATTGCCAGTGAAAATAGCAGGGCAGCAATCCCAATTTTAATTGTGCTTGTTCGTGGTAAAAGAAATCCCACAATAAAAAATACCATTAGCGCCCATAAAGTATCTCCAAGATAAAGAAATAAAAAACTTGGCAAGATTTCGGGGAACTTCCTTGAGCTTATTCCTAGCAAAACCGTAAGAATAATCAACAAAGCGTAATGAACTCTTTTTCTTTTCATCAAGTATCAAATATCTGAATTATAAATAAAAAAAGTGAAGGTAAACCTTCACTTTTTACTGTAGAAATGTTATTTTTTTTTGGTAGTCCCGACGAGAATCGAACTCATATCAAATGTTTAGGAAACATCTATTCTATCCATTGAACTACGGGACCCAATGAATGGGCTGCAAAAATAGGTTATTTTTTAACTCTTTTTTTAGAGAAATCGAATTATTTAAAAACTACCAGCCTCCACAGGATAATGCGTTTTTACAACCCACAAACCAAAGAATACAAGATATTAAGATTATTCCCAAACTAACATAGGGATTAATAATACTCCCCTTTTTTTTATTCAAAACTATGAATGAAAATAATTCACCAAGTAATGCAAAAAGCAAGGAAATCATAGAATAGGCATTGCCAAGACCATTGGTATTAAATCCTATTACACCAAAAACAAAACTCACGATAGCTAAAACAAAAGCAATGATACTAAATACATTTGACGCTGTATTTTCAGATTTAGCACTCTCCTTATTTAGTTTGATATTTGTTTTATTATGATTCAATTCTTCCTTTATTTTCAAGAAATGAATTCTTCCTTTTTGAAATTTCTTTTTAATTTTTAATATTTTAGTTGTTTTACTTCCATCCAACTTTGGCGAATTTTCAAAAATGTCTTTTGTGGAATTCACATTTTGATTTTGAATTAATTGAAGGGAAGAAGTTGAATCAAACTTATATTGCAACTTAGAAATATTTGAAGAAATAGAATTAAACCCACCACCAAAGTTCGAATAGGTTGTTTTGCAACTTTCATTTATTAGAGAAAATAAAAGCAGAAAAAATATTAGTTTTAAGTATCTCATGATTTTACAATTTATACAATTATAAAATAAATTATTGAATTTCAAAACTTTATTACTCTTGTTTCAAATCTAAATCTCCTTCAATTTCTTATTCTGCACATATTGCCTCAAGGTATCTAGAATTATCAAAATACCAATTGATACAAACACAATGATGCCCTTGGTATTTAACCGTGCCAAAACATTCACCAAAGCACCCGTTACAAATGCATTGCAAAGTGCATAATAAAAAGACAGTACATACAAGGTTGTATGTAGTTTGTTTTTCATTTTCACTACAATGATCAATGCCGAAAAAAGGATTAGCCATTGCAAAATCTCATACCATTTGTTGTACGTTGAAAAGTCAATTTCTTCCTTCTGCTGCTTGCTAACTGTTACCAATCGGCGGTAATCATGGGGATAATATTGCTTCATTTCTACTGCCAATGTGCCCATGGTATCTACCTTGCCCATTCCATCTCCAGCACCTGTTAATACAAACTGATTTGCCGTTGCCTTTACAGAAGCTAAAATATTGGCAGACAACAATTCTGGATCGGTAATCGTTTTGGCAATGATTTTCTTGTATAAAGTATCCGAGTGATTCCATCCTCCTGAGTGTGCAAATGCACCGTCAGATTCCCAAACAAAATCCCAACCATGCTCTGGAAGCTTGTCTTTATAAGCACAAAGTGCGTTTGGTTCTTTACCCCAATATTTGTCTAAATATTGCTTCAATACACCGTTTTCAGACAATTTCCCCATTAAAAAAATATGACTAGCAGAACCTAAGTTGTATTTTTTATATGCATATACATTTGTCCCTACAATGCATAAAATTGCAACAATTGAAGTGACAAATAATTGCAAAAAGCGTTTTTCAATGAATTCAAAAACAGTAATTTTTTTACGAAGGACAAATATCCCCCCAGAAAATAAGAAAAATAAGAGCACATTTGAAGTGTGCATAACCAAGCAAAAAATCAAAATCAATCCAAAAAACATTGTACTTGCAAAATCTTTCGATCTTAAGAAAAGCAAGGCTGTAAAAAAGGCAATGGATGTATATAAATCTGGCATTAATTGAATAAACAACCAAGGCAGCGGAGTAAACAAACAGATTAGAGAAAACGCCAAAAGGACAAACCACCGATTTGTATTTTGAAAAAACTTTTCTAAAAATCCATAGATGATTAAATAGGCCACAAGCGACTGAATCAAGAGAATTTCAATGATATGTGGCTGATGAAATAACTCTAAAAACTTAGAAGTATAATGGATAAATACGCTATAGAAAATACTGCGGTCACCGGGAACATTCAATTCCCTTGCATTTAACAAATAAGCTCCAGAATCTGGGGTATATAACGCCGATCCTCCAGTCAAAACGAGAAGTGGAATCAAAATCAGCGCTACCAAAATATGGGTAATAAAATTATCGTTGGGTTGCGAAACCTTGTAAATTATTTTATTCCAATTATTTATAATACACTTTTTCAATTGAAGATTGAATATCCTCAAAGATAGAGATTTGAATTACCACATTCAAATAACCTGGTTTAAATCAATGCTTAATTAACTTCATTGTTTCGTTTGAAGTATTTTTTAAACGCAAAAAATAAATACCACTCGGTAAATTTTCGAAATTCTGTTTTTCAATATCTTGTCCCTCAAAAACAATTTGACCCAAATTATTCTGCAAAAAAACTTCCATATTTTGAGCTGATTCTTTCAAATAGATTCTGTTGGTAAACGGATTGGGATAAGCAATATTATTTGACGTATGATGCAAATTTGGTTTACTTACATTGTCATCACAGAACCTTGAAACGCCAACTAATTTGGTCATTTCGTTACACAAATAAGCGTAGTTGGTTCCGTCTTCAAAATTCAAAGTACCGGTTAACAAATTGGTTTTCTCATTGGGATCGGTTGAAATTTTGAAGAACTTTTGGGTACCATTGTCAAAATCAAGCAATTTATGGGTGGCATTTCTCATGGTTTTACCATCGCCAGCCGTTGGCGTTACTTTAAAGATTTCTGTAAAAATCCAATCGCGCATTTTCACATTTTGGTTTTTCAATATTGGCATCATGCTTCTTGAATCAACCGGTTTATTTTGAGGGACATTTTTTGACCATGCGGTATCACCAAACAAATCCAAAACTGTGGCATATATATCGGCAGTATTCACAAGTTCAGTTGAAACTCTGTTTGGATTCACTACAGAAGGTCCAGCAATAATCATGGGTACTGAAATTCCATCTTGGTAAATGCTTCCTTTGGCGCTATTAGTACCTTGATTTACCAAAGGATCATCGCCATTATCGCCAATAAAAATAATATCGGTATTATCCCACAATTTCATTGATTGCAACGAATCGAAAAGCCTACCTACCTGATTATCCAAAGCCTCTGTCATTGCCTTGAAATAGGCTTTGGGATTGGCTGTAATATCAGCTGCGGTTCCAGATAAAGTTTTATCTGAATACAATCCAGTAGGAGGCAAATGATAAGGAGAATGGGGTGCATTGTATGCTAGCCACAGAAAGAACTGCTGGTTTTTTTGCGTTTTTATCCAGTTAATTGCATCTGATGTTTCATCAATTGTTGCATACACATTTGAAGTGCCAGAAACACCGTTTACAATTTTTGTCCAACTGTAATAATTAGCTAGTTGTCCAAGAAAATTTCCAGCATAATAATCATATCCCATAATATTAGGATAAGTGAATTTTGCCGGTTTTGGAGCTGTCAAATGCCATTTTCCAACACTTGCTGTCGCAATTTTATTTGATGAATACTTTTTTAGCAATCGGGGAATGGTAATTTCGGCAGTATCAATTTCAGCCGAACCTGCTGCAACCACATCGCCCATGCCAGTTCTAAAACTATAACGACCTGTTAAAATACCAGCTCTTGTTGGAGAACATAATGGGTTTGACCAAGCGTATCTAAATCGGACACCTCTATTTAGCAACTTCCTTACATTGGGCATTGAAACCGTATCTACATGATTTTCATAAAAGCCACAATAATCACTTCCAAGATCATCGGCAATAATTAAAATTACATTTCGTTGGGCATTCAGTTTTATAAAACTAAAGAAGAGAATAAGAATATATTTTTTCATTGCTATAAATGAGATTGAGGTAATATTTTAGAAGACTAGTTCAGCCTAAACTTGCACTTACATCAATGAAGCGCATCAGGTATTTTCAATCTACTTCCATATTTCAATTTTTTACGCATGTTTAATTTGTTCTTTTTTGCAATTGCTGCAACAGAAACATGGTAGTTAAGTGCTATTCTATAAAGGGTTTCGCCGTGTTTTACAACATGGATAACCTCTCCTTCCCGATGTCGCGGTACAATAACAATTGGAGTATGAACTGAATCTACTTTTGCAACAGTATCTGATGTATTATTTTCTTCTTGAGGGACATTTGATCGATACATCGATAACATATCCATTCCCTGTGAAACTTTAAAATTTAATGAATCTAAATTTACCTGATCAAAGTTATTCACTCTGTTATATGCATGGAGTAAGGATAGTGTAAAAAGTTGTCCTTGTAATGCATATCCAACCTTATTGAAATGTAATTTGTCTGAAAGGGTCAATTTGTTTTGATACCAGGTATAGAGCGAACCCCATCCCCCCATTGCTTCATTGAGATCATACAGGGTAAGATTTTTATCCATTGCTATTCTACGCAATTGGTTATTCACTTTTACTTGAAGTGGTGGAATTCTATTGTTGCTTCGGGTATCTGGTGCAGTGGTAAAAATAATTGCTGTATTGGGACTAACCTTTATAATTTCATCAATGAAATTCATAATGGCAGGTGTATAAACAGCTGTATCTAGTTTTCCATTATAAGCCTCATTTGTGCCGAATGAAAAAATCAAAATATCTGGTTTTATCTGTCCAATTTGAGCAATGGTATGGGGTGCTTTGTTAATTAAATGGGTAAACTGAGCGCCTACGACTCCCAGATGGTGATAAACAACGCCTTTTTGATGGACAGGCAAAATTTCAAACCCATAAAAAACAAAATGATTTTGAATTCCGACAGTTCTAGAAAGATTAAGCGTAAAACCTTGCTCTACAGAGGATGATTCGTAAGTACTAAAACCCCAACCATCTTGGTGCGAAAAGGAGTCTATCAATCTCCATTCTGAATCTAGTTGTGGCTTAAACGATTGGTTATCGATAGAATGCCAAACTTTAATTTTTTGAAATTCCGGAGTAGAAAATACACCCAATGAGTTTTCTTCTCTAAACTTCTCAGTGAGTGAAACTTGAATTTTAGAATAAGGACTGTGAGTTGTTGCACAGTAACCAGATATTCCAATTGGCTCTGAAAGTGAACCCGACATGGTTTTTAAGCCGGTCCAAATTCCCGTTTGTTTTACTGATACCCCTTTGGGGCCAAAGCTTTTTGCCAACGCATAAGGAAACAAAATACCCCTACCTGCATTTCCAAATACGGATTGCAATTGAATTCTTATTTCTCCAGAGAAATAATCTCCTTGCACATGGCTATCGCCAATATGCATAATTGAGAATAATGTATCTCCTGGGCTTTTGAGATTCTTTAGGTTCTGAAATTGATTGTTCTGATAAACATTATGTAACTTCTTTAATGCCTTTTTTAATTTGATTGATTCCTGAATTTCATTGCGCTGCAAATTAATTATGGAATTATTATTTGAAAGTTGTGCTTCAATTGGGATTGTTATCAATAGCAAAGCCATTGAAAAAACCAATCCCTTCATATTTAACTTCATCAAAACTGAAAATAAATAAAAGGTTGAACCAAATCATCTTTAAATTGAACAATGATTTGTAAGGTAACCAAAACCCAAATAATCCAGGTAAACGAAGGCAAAGTTTGAATTTTGTTGTAAAAATTTTCTTTCCATTTGGGATGGAAAAATGCAACCAACGCTGCAAATATTAACATAAACCCTGTTTCTGAGCGAGAAATCCAAAAGCCTCCAAAGTCTTTCAAATTGAAATTGCTACAAATTTGTGTAATACTTGTAAACGCAGATTGAAAGGAAGAAGCTCTAAAAAATATCCAACAAAACGCAACAAAATGAAAGGTCAAAATTGTCCCCCAAAATCTAGAAAAGACTGAATTCTTATTGTTCGGAAAGTAATAACTGTATGCTTTATGAAATGCCAAGGCCAAACCGTGTGCAAAGCCCCAGAAAATAAATCGCCAATCTGCCCCATGCCAAAAACCACCAACCAACATGGTAATCATTAAAAACAGATAGGTATTGAATACGCCTTTTCTATTTCCTCCTAAAGGAATATAAATGTAATCTCTTAACCAACTACTCAATGAAATGTGCCATTTACGCCAAAAAACGGTAATATTTGACGACGAATATGGGTTGTCAAAATTTTCTTTTAATCGATAACCAAGCATCAAAGCAATACCAATGGCAATATCAGAGTAGCCCGAAAAGTCGAAATAAATCTGAAAGCTATATCCATACATTGCCAATAAATTTTCTGCTCCTGAAAAATTTGCAGGAGATTGATGAACGATATCTACAAATTTCCCAATGTAATCGGCAATAAATAGTTTTTTTAGCAACCCTATTAAAATTCTAAATAGACTTTCTTTATATAGTGCAGCATTGATTATTTGTGGGGTAAAAATTTGTGGTAAAAAATCTTTCGCACGCACAATAGGTCCAGCCACCAAATGAGGGAAAAACGTCATATAAAATGCATAGTCACTTACATTTTTGGTTGCCTGAATTTCATTTCTATAGACATCCATTAGGTAGCTTATAGATTGAAACGTATAAAATGAAATACCAATGGGAAGAAATAAATTGTGATCTGTAAATTGAGTATGAAAGATGGAGTTGATATTATGAATAAAGAAGTTAGCGTATTTAAAATACATTAAGAAGCTTAAACTGTATGATAAAGACAACCACAAGAGTATCTTTTTCTTTATTCCATTTTGTTTTTCAATTGCCAGCGCAAACAAATAGTCTGAGACAATCATTAGCACAAACAGACCCAAAAATGGCCCACTTGATTTGTAGTAAAAAAACAAAGAAAATGAAATGATGTAGAGTTTACGCCAAGTATTCTTTTGCACCAAAGCGGCATAAATAACCAAGAAAATTCCAAAAACCGCAAGAAATGTAAATTCAGTAAAAAACCAAGGTTCTTTGGTTGAATAACCAAACATCTTTTCCAAAAGTTTTGGATCCTTTAGTGGTGCAAAAATTTGATTTAACCAATTAGTATCCACGATATTTAGCTGCATTAATTGTAATTACCGGTGAAAGATATGGCCTTGCACGTTTTACAGGCACTTTCATTTTAATTTTATATTTCGCGGAGGTTTGAACCCAAGCTGCAATACTGTCCATCCATAACCTATACCCTTTATTGTCAGGATGTCGACCATCTTTTGAACGAGGCAAGGTCAAATTTTTCGACATAAAATAGGCACCAGGCTCAGCAGATGATTCATAGACTTTATTAATTCCAAAATCTTCTTGCCAGTTTGCAGGACCTATCCAGGTGTAAGGAATTCCTTTGATTTTTTCAGCCAATTTATTTGCAGCTATTTTCCTTGCCTTTAAATCTTTGGCATATAATTCATTTAAGCCCAAAACCATAAAAATATACGTAGGCTTATATTTGGCAATAATTTTATCAATGGTGTCTGACCTACCAAAATTAAATGTGGTTGCAGAATACCATTCTACTGCCAATACAATTTTATGTCCGTTTTCCCTACAATAATCGTTAATTGAGTACCTAAGTCCCCCAATCTCAGAATCCCCGATTAACAAAATACGATGTTTGGTGGTGTCGCTTAATTGAGGAATGACATAGTTGGCATTTATAACATTTCCATTAGAATCTAAAGTAACTTTCGACAATGGGAGTTTAGTACTTTTATTAGATTTATCAATTTCAGAAATCAATTGATCAACATCTTGATTGCCTAAAACTTGCTTTATTTCAACCTGACCAATTTTAATGGTATTGTCGCTACAACTATAAATATAAATTGCTAATAAGGGTAAAAAAATACTCAACCCAGCCCAAACGATAAGCCACCGGGAAGGCGTTTTAAGAGCTGAATCCAAATCCTTTTCGGTAGGAGTATTATTGTGATCTATTTTTGAATTACTATTCGTCAAAGCAGCGCAATTTTACTTTTATAAATTTAACAATTACGCAACCTTATGCGGTTTCATTTTTAAAATTATCATTTTCGAGGTTGGGGTATTGCTTCTATCAGCAACGCTATCAATAGGAACAAGTACATTTGTTTCTGGGAAATAGGTAGCAGAACATCCCTCAGGAATACTAAATTCGATAATGATGAAATTTCGAGCAACACGTTCAACACCGTTGTGATGATTATACAAATCAACTTTATCGCCAGCTTTATATCCTAACTTTTCAATGTCGTTGTGATTCATAAAGATAACCCTTCTTTCGTTATGAATACCTCTATAACGATCATCCAAACCATAGATGGTGGTATTGAATTGATCATGACTTCTAATTGTCATCATGATTAATTCATCTTTCTCAATCTCAATAGGAGTAACTTTTGCAACAGTGAAATTGGCTTTTCCAGTTTTCGTATTAAATACTCCTTCTCTGGCAGAATTTGGCAAATAGAATCCGCCAGGCAATTTAGAACGATCGTTGTAATGATCAAATCCAGGAATCGTTCTTTCAATATCCCAACGAATATTGTCGTAATGCTCCATGTATTTATCCCAATTCACCACTGATTTATCTTTAAAAACAGCTTTTGCCATTTTACAAACAATCAAAGGTTCGCTTAATAAATTTTTCGAAACCGGTTTTAACATGCCTTTTGACATTTGAATTACACCCATAGAATTTTCACAGGTAACATATTGAAGTTGTCCGTTCACCATGTCTTGATCAGATCTACCGTAGCAAGGAAGAATAATTGCTTCTTTTCCTGTAATCAAATGACTTCGATTAAGTTTGGTAGAAATTTGAACTGTTAAATTACATTTTTCTAGCGCTTCTCCGGTGTAAACTGTATCGGGTGTTGCAGAAAGGAAATTACCACCCATTGCAATGAAAACTTTGGCCTTGTTTTGGTGCATGGCTTTGATACAATCAACCACGTCAAAACCATGCTCTTGAGGCGGTTTAAAACCAAATGATTTTTCGATATTCTCTAAGAAAACAGGTGAAGGTTTTTCATAAATACCCATCGTTCTATCGCCTTGAACATTTGAATGGCCACGAACAGGACAAGTACCAGCGCCTTTTTTACCTATGCTTCCTTTGGAAATTAATAGATTCACAACTTCCTGAATGGTTACTACAGCATTTTTGTGTTGGGTTAATCCCATGGCCCAACATACAATGATTTTCTTTTTATGCTTAATTGCCTCAAAAGTTTCTTGAATTTGTTCGAGGGAAATTCCAGAGTTTTCAACCAGCCAAGAAAAATCTTGTGCCAAGATATTATCCTTCCAATTCTCAAACCCAGAAGTATCATTTTTAATAAAATCAGGATCTAAAACAGTACCTGGATTTTTCTCTTCTTCTTTTAGCATTAAGTATTCTAACGCTTGAATAAGAGCCAAATCTCCGTTAATTTTTACTTGCAAAAAAATATCCGTCAACTTTGCTTTGATACCCAAAGCTCCTTTTATTGACTGTGGATCTTTAAAAGCAACCAACCCTGTTTCTGGCAACGGATTCACCGAAATAATAGTTGCACCATGTTCTTTGGCTTTTTGCAAAGCACTCAACATTCTTGGGTGATTTGTGCCTGGATTTTGGCCAATGATCATGATTACTTCAGATTCATAAAAATCTTCTAATTTGACACTTCCTTTGCCAATACCAACTGACTCATTTAAAGCAACACCGCTCGATTCGTGGCACATGTTACTACAATCTGGCAAGTTGTTTGTTCCAAATTCACGAACAAAAAGCTGATACAAAAAGGCAGCTTCATTGCTGGTTCTACCTGAGGTATAAAAAACCGCTTCATGTGGCGATTGCAATGCATTCAAATGGGTTCCTATTTTTTCAAAGGCATCATCCCAAGAAATGGGTTGATAATGCGTTGCACCTTCGGCCAAATACATTGGTTCTGCCAAACGGCCTTTTTTACCAATTTCGTAATCATTTAATTCAGATAAATCCGCAACACTATTCTTTGCAAAGAAATCGGCTGTTAATTTTTTGGTTGTTGCTTCTTCGGCAACCGCCTTTGCGCCATTTTCGCAATATTCACCAATTTGCGAACGATCATCATCTGGATCAGGCCATGCACAACTTGGACAATCAAAACCACCTTTTTGATTTAAGCTAAACAGTGCTTTAACACCCCTAACCATGTTCATCTCACTAAAAACGTGCTTTACAGCAACACCAACACCGGTTAACCCAGCGGCAGATTCACTAGGTAAAGTTAGTCTTAAATTTAAAAGTGTTTCTGGGTTTTCAGCCTTAGGAATATGCTTGTTTTCTGACATAATATTAAATGATCATGCTAAATTACTGAAAACTTCGGATATCAAGTTAATTACACAAATAATTTAACCCTCATATAGGGTGTCGTGTAAACTTTATAATACAATTCTCTCAGGAGCAGCATAGATATTAAATCGATTATCCCTCAAAAAACCAATCAGTGTAATATCTAATTCTTCGGCCAAATCAACCGCCAAACTTGAAGGGGCTCCGACCGCACAAATCATTCTAAATCCAGCCATGCTGGCCTTTTGTACCAATTCAAAACTAACCCTTCCACTTAAAAATAAGATATTATTAAATAGTGGTATTTCATTTTTTTGAACCGCACTTCCAATTAATTTATCTAACGCATTATGCCTTCCAACATCCTCTTTGATATCAAGAAGTTCACCAGCCAAATTAAACATGGCAGAGGCATGAATTCCCCCAGAAAAATTGAAATTTTCTTGAGAATTTCTCAAACTATCATTGAATGTTAAGAGCACATTTTTTTCTATTTTCCATTTATCTGCAGGAAGAATAATTGGACAAGCAATCTTGACTGCGTCAATTGAAGCTTTGCCACAAACACCACAACTTGAAGTTGTATAAAAATTTCGTTCTAATTTCGATAAATCAAATTGAACATTTTCATTTAAATGAACTTTTATTTGATTTGATGCCAATCCATTGAATGCCTCAACTGAAACAGATTCTTCAATATTTTTTATTTGATTAACTGATTGAATAATTCCCTCTGTAAATAAAAAACCCACAGTCAATTCAATGTCGTTTCCGGGTGTTCTCATTGTTACAGCAATATTTTTTTCTACCCAAGAATCGGTAAAAAAGTGAACCAAAATAATTTCTAACGGTTCTTCAACCGACAGCATGTCGTTCACATGTTTTACATCTGAATCACTTATTTTTATTATTTCTGAGGGAGTTAATGCAAACTTTGTCATTGATTTTTTGGGGTATCTATGCTCAATATGTCATTTTTATGAGGCGCAGGTAAAATTAAGGGGTTTATGGATTCTAAAAAATGCCTGAGCGATGTTTGTTTTGATTGCCAAAACGGAAGTAAATTTTTCAAATCTTCTGAACTATAAATCGCAACCAATGGTTCTAAGTAACCATTCTCGTTATTAATAAAACATATGGATTTATTGGTTTCTAAAAAATTATCATTTAATATTTTCAAAGACTCATTTGATACATAGGGATAATCGCAACCTAGAAGGAAAAAAGAAGCATTAGGGTAAAATTTTAGCGCGGATAATAAACCACTTATTGGCCCATTATTTTCAAACTCTTTTTGATCTAACACAACCTCGTAATTCCCATAAGCAGCATTTTCTTTTCCGTTAATAAGTATTTTATTTACAAAAGGCAACAATTGATTTGCGGCGTGTTCAAATTGCGGTTTATCATGATAACTGATAAATGCCTTATCAACCTTCATTCTGCTACTTTTACCAGCTGCTAAGATTAGTCCTACGAGTTGATTTGAATGGGTTAACATTTAAAATTATTTTCGAATGAAAAACAAACTTAAAGTAAAAGTAGCATTTTTGTATTGAAAACGTATGCGTGTAGTCATTCAAAGGGTAAAAAAAGCCAGTGTTTCAATAGATGAACAAATTGTTGGAAATATCAACCAAGGATTATTAATTTTATTGGGAATTGAAAATGCAGATAATGAAAATGATATAAAATGGCTCGTTCAAAAGATACTTGGGTTACGCATTTTTTCGGATGCTGAAGGAAAAATGAATTTATCTGTTTCAGACATTCAAGGCGAACTCTTAATAGTGAGCCAATTCACCCTATTTGCATCAACAGTAAAAGGCAATAGGCCCTCGTTTTTAAAATCAGCAAAGCCTAATATTTCAATCCCATTGTATGAAAATTTCCTTGAAACAATTAAAAAAGAGGCTACACTAAAAATAGAAACTGGTCAATTTGGGGCCGATATGGAAGTTTCGCTAATTAACGACGGGCCAGTAACTATAATCATTGATTCTAAAGTTCGTGAATAATGTAAATGGTGTTTTATTCCGTTTTTGAGGTTATTTTTATTAGTCCTTGATTTTGCTTTGCGCAGAATCAATCATATCAAAGGCAATAGATATTTACAAGAGTAAATTATCTATGAGTCTAATGTTGCCTAAAAAACCAGCATAAACGATAGCCTGATTGCCATTTTTATCAGAAGATACTACCATATTTGGCAAATTCACATAATTCAAATATTCTGTCTTTAATCCGAATCCATTTAATCGTTCAATTTCATGTTCACATGCCAATTGAGAATAAACTTCCTTGTTTTTAAGTGCAAGTAACGATTGATAAATTTGATTTGCAATTTGGAGTTCATTCTTTGATAAGCGCAAATTTCTACTGCTCATTGCAAGTCCTGATTGTTCGCGTTTTGTTTCAACAATATTGAATTTAATATGCTTGAAATATTCATCAATCAAAATTTTCACAACCATACACTGCTGTAAGTCTTTTTGGCCAAAATAAACCTCATCTGGCTCAATTAAACTAAAAAAACGATGTAGCACTTGAATCACGCCATTGAAATGCCCAGGCCTAAATTGTCCCTCAAAAACCGACTCAACAGAATTATTGGAAAGTTGGATATTAAATTCTTGATTTGGGGGATAAATGGTTTCATAACTAGGTAAAAAAACGGCATCAACACCTGCCTGTTTTAAAAGTTCCAAGTCGTTCTGAATCATTCTTGGATATTTTTTCAAATCCTCTGGGTTATTAAACTGCAGTGGATTAACAAAAATACTTACAATTACATTTTCGCAAGATTTTTTAGCTTCTCTAACCAATGATATGTGACCATCGTGCAATGCTCCCATGGTAGGTACAAATGCCAATGATTTGGACAACAATTGTCTGTAATTTGTAAGTGAATGATTTGAAAATAAAATATTCATTATTGAAAACGCCCACAAATAAAGGAATTAACGAAGGTATTATTTTGAAATTTCGATTTTTTTTCGTTAATTTTGTAAACTGATTACTAAAACACTACCGTCACAAGCCATGAGCCAAGAAAAAAAACGTGTTCTCTTTGTAAGTTCTGAGATGTCTCCTTTCCTTGAAACATCACCATTAGCTACAATTGCTAGAATGCTTCCACAAGCATTGCAAGAACAAGAAAATGAAATTCGAATATTGGTTCCTAGATTTGGTGTAATTAACGAAAGAAGAAACCGATTACATGAAGTAGTTCGTTTGTCTGGAATCAATATTTCTATTGATGATAACGACAATCCATTGATCATTAAAGTTGCTTCGATTCCAAATACCAAAATGCAAGTTTATTTCCTCGACAATGAAGACTTTTTTCATAGAAAAGCAGTATTCAATGACGAAAACGGAAAATTCTTTGAAGACAACGACGAAAGAACAATCTTCTTTTGCAAAGGGGTTATGGAAACTGTAAAAAAATTGGGTTGGTCGCCAGATATCATTCATTGCCAAGGTTGGATGACCAGTTTAATTCCATTGTATTTGAAAACCATCTACAAGGATGAACCTGTTTTCAGGGGTACAAAAGTAATTTATAGTGTTTATCACGAAAATATTGACAATAGCTTAGGCGCTGATTTTGTTCGTAAAGCAAGCATGAATTCAATTGATGATATTTGTTTAGAATGCTTTGAAAATGCATCTGTTAACCAAGTGAATATTGGAGCAGTTATGCATTCCGATGGCATTGTAACAGGAAGTGATGAAGCGCATCGTTCGGTAGAAAATCATTTAGAAGGAAAATTAGTAATGCGTCATTCAGATGTTGATGCAGAACAAAATTATGTTACCTTCTACAAACAATTCATGCCTTAATTCAACATTAAGTGAATCGTTATCTTCTGATTTCGACAATTATTCTTCTTTTTTCATGTACAAAAAAAGAAGGTAATATTGTTCTTGAGGGACAAAATAATCAAAATCCATTTAATCTTATTTCCTGCGATACTTTATCGTTCACGGCAAGAACCGTAGATGAAGATTCATTGCCAGGAAACGGATTGCGATATTCATTGTTGGGAAATATCAATGACGAAATTTTAGGAAAAAGTACGGCAAGTTTGTACGCCAATATTTCATTAATTGAGCCAAATACAAATTTCCCAAACACGGAAACTGCAGATTCAGCCGTTTTGTTTATACCATCCGTTGATGGTTTGAATTTTTATGGAAATCTTACAACACCTCAAACACTGGTTATTGATAAACTCAATGATACAATTTTAAGCACGAGCACATATTATCAAACGGATAAGTTTACAATTGATAAAAACTACACAACAAGCTACAGTGGTAAATTAATAAATTACTACTCCGATAGCATGAAGTATAGAAAAACAAAACTTGCTCCATACAATGGTTTGAGAATTAAGTTAAGTAAACAAATGGCCGATCATTTGATGTCGATGCCAAAAGAAGCATACCAAACGAATATTCTTTTATCAAAGTACTTTAAAGGTTTAGCAATTTCCCCAGAAGATAAAAATTTCGCTCCTGGCGATGGAGGTTTTGCGGTTTATGATGTAAATAATATCATTTCTTTAAGCTACAGAGCAAAAATTTTACTTTACTACCAAGATACAAATACATTCACTTTTGGATTTAGTGGTAGCTCTAGTTCGGTAACAAATGGAAAAACCGGACCTTACAATCAAAATATTTCTGATCAAATTTCTAAAAAAGCAAACAACTATCAATATACTTACTGTCAGGCACTAAGTGGAGTTAAAACCAAAATAGAAATGCCTAATTTATTGAATTTGATAAAAAATGGGAATGTTGCTGTAAACTATGCAGAGATTGAATTGTTTATTACAAATTACAGTGAAGATTTTTTTGCACCACCGAGAATGAATTTATTTCAACCATCTAATTCTAACAGTATCAGAAACTACTTTATACAAGATGCATTATCTACAGCGTCTTATGGAGGAGTTTATGATCCAATTCGCAAATCATATAAGTTTATAATCAGCCGTTACATTCAAAATATCTTTAACAAAAAGATTTTTGAAAATATCAACATTAGCAATGGTTTGTATTTGGCGATCCCTTCAGATCAACCTGTTATTGGGGCGCGATGTGTCATTGATCACAGCAAAACAAAAATTAAAATTCTTTACACCAAGCCAAATTAAAATTTGACATTCAAAGAAATGGCAGACAGAAAACCTTATCAGTTAGTGAGTAGAGAGTGGCAATCAAACGATACTACTTTCAAAGTTAGAGGAACAGAAATTGGCAAGGAATTGCTCATGATTGCTGGACCTTGTGCGGTTGAGAACAAGGAACAAATTTTTACCATTTCTGAGTTTTTGTCTAAACAAAACATTAAGTTTTTAAGAGGTGGCGCATACAAACCTCGCACGAGCCCTTATTCTTTTCAAGGTTTAAAAACAGAAGGTTTGGTATTATTGAGGGACGCAGCCGACAAATATAATATGGGTGTAGTTTCTGAAATAATGAGCATAGATAAAATTGATGAATTCAATGAATATGTTGATATATTTCAAGTTGGAACTAGAAATATGCAAAACTATCCATTATTAAGAGCTTTAGGGAAAGTAGATAAACCTATACTTTTAAAAAGAGGAATGAGCAGCACCATCGAAGAATGGCTTTTGGCAGCAGAGTATATTGTATCAAGTGGAAATGAAAAAGTAATTCTTTGTGAAAGAGGAATTAGAACATTTGAAACAGCCACAAGAAATACCATTGATATTTCTGCAATTCCAATGGTAAAAATGCTCAGTCATTTGCCAATTATTTTAGATCCGAGTCAAGGAACTGGCCATAGAGAAATAGTATCACCAATTTCAGCAGCAGCAATCGCAGCTGGTGCAGATGGATTGATTATAGAAGTACATAATCAACCTGAAGAAGCTTTAAGCGATGGTGAACAAAGTTTATTCTTAGATCAGTTTGAAAACTTACTTCCAATCTTAAGTAGTCAGGCAAATTTAAGAAATAAGCGTTTCGATTATGAAACAAATACATTGAAGCCAAGCTTCAATAACTAAAACACTTATTTAAGCCATTTCAAATAGCCTTCTTTCTGTTTATTACATAGTAAATAGGAATTCCTATCAAAACAATGATAATTCCATTTACAGCGATTGTAAATTGACTAATTAATATCCCAATTGCAACGCAGCTCGCCAATAAGATATATACAATTGGCAAATAAGGATATCCCCATACTTTATAAGGTCTTTCGGCATTTGGTTCATCTATTCTTAATTTTATTAATCCAATAACCGTGATTATATAAAACAATAAAGAAGCAAACGTACAATAATTCAATAAGTCACCATAAGTGCCCGTTAAACACAACAAACTAGCCCAAACGGCTTGCATCCATAACGCGTTTGCTGGAACTCCTTTATTATTTTCCTTTGATGCGGATTTGAAAAATAAACCGTTATCTGCCATTGCCTTGTAAAGTCTACTACCGGCCAATATTAATCCATTGTTACAACCAAAGGTGCTTATCATGATTAACGCCGACATAATCAGCAAACCCATTTTGTTTCTTTCAGATTGATCCAAAGAATTATTTGAAGTTTTATTCGTCACACCCATTAAAGCAGTTGCGGCTGCCGCTCCAACCCTATCTTCAACAGCATGAGAAATCCCATTTTCTACAACCACGTTTTGAGTAGCATTTTGAAGGATTTTTGTATGGTGTGCATCTTGCCCTTTCAACGGCAATAGCGCCATGAATGCCAAGTTGGCTAATACATAAACTATCGTAACCAAGGTAGTTCCAAATAATAACGCTTTGGGTAAGTTCTTAATGGGGTTCTTAATTTCATTAGACATGAATGTAATGCCTTGCCAAGCATCTGAACTAAACAAACTACCCACCATTGATGAACTAAATGCCATAAGCAATCCAAATCCTGCTAAAACTTCCCAATGGCCCGTTACAAATGATTCACCTGTTGCAACAGAACTTTTAAATGCATAGGCAGTTGTGCCATCTTTGAAATTCGACGAAAAATAGTTTGTTACCCCGCTAATATTTCCCCCAAAAATCAAATATAAACCTGCAAAAATGATTGAAAATAAAGCTATGAGTTTTGCTATCGTAAATATTCTTTGAATCCACTTTCCTTCTTTTATACCCTGAGTATTTATTAAGGAAAGAAAAAATATCATTGAAACAGCAATTAGCTGGGATTTATTCAGTTTAAATGAAAAAGTATCGGTTATATGCCAATTAACTAAATAAGAATTTGGTCCCCACTCCGGTTTGAAAACTCCCAAATATTTGGCAAATGCCATAGCAACAGCTGCAATTACGCCAGTTTGAATCACTGAAAAAACCGACCAGCCATAAACAAATCCTGTAACACGACCATAAATTCGGGTAATGAAATTATATTGCCCGCCGGCAGTAGGCATCATACTTGCCAATTCACCAAAAGAAAGTGCAGCAAGTAAAGTAATAATTCCCGCCAAAACCCATGCAAAAATGACATAATAGGCATTGCCTAACAAACGACCCATATCGGCGGTAACAATAAAGATACCACTTCCTATCATGCTACCAGAAACCAACAATGTGGCATCAAACAATCCTATTTTCTTTGAATTAATTTCCATTAGATTTTAAAATAAACGAAACAAAAAACCCTTTTGAATATCAAAAGGGTTTTTCAATTATACTAAATTAATTTGAATTAATCTTTTTTATGTAGATGTGAATTTTTGCGACTGTATGCAAAATAGATAATTAAACCTATTAACATCCATACCAACGCTGCTTTTAAAGTAAATGCATCTAAGGCAATAATCATGGCTGTACAAACCAAAACACCAAGAATAGGAACCAATGGAACCAATGGAGTTTTAAATGGACGAGGCAAATCAGGATTACTCTTTCTCATGATAAGAATTCCCAAGCTCACCAAAACGAAAGCAAACAAGGTTCCAAAAGATGTTAAGTCACCTGCAATACTTCCTGGTACAAAGGCAGCAAAAGCACCTACAAAAACGAATAGGATCCAATTGGCTTTAAATGGAGTTTGAAACTTAGGATGAAGTTCACCAAACGCTTTAGGAATTAAACCATCTTGGCTCATTGAATAAAACACCCTGCTTTGACCCATAAGCATAACCAAAATTACAGATGAAAATCCTGCCAAAATAGCCAAAGTAACGCCTGTTCCGAGCCATTCGTAACCGGCCATATATGTTTTGATAACATAAGAAACAGAAGCTTCTTTTCCTGCTGTTGCAAATTCACTGTGGTGGGCAACACCTGTTAAAACGTGTCCAAAAAGAATATAAAGTATGGTACAAACAGCCAAAGAACCCAAAATACCAATCGGCATATCGCGTTTTGGGTTTTTCGCTTCCTGAGCAGTAGTACTTACAGCATCAAATCCAATGAATGCAAAAAATACAATTGCGGCACCACCCAATACGCCACCCCAACCCCATTTAAAGAATCCTTCATGGCCCAAAGTGCCTTCAGGAATTAAATACGGAGTATGATTTTCAGGTTTAATAAATTTCCATCCAACAAAAATAAACACCAATACAATGGCAACTTTAATAAATACGATAACTGCATTTACTGTTGCCGATTCTTTGGTTCCTTTGATTAACAATAAAGTTAAAGCCAACAAAATAACCAAAGCTGGTGCATTTAATATTCCAGAAGTAATACTCACTGAAGAAACCATATTTGTATAGTGCTCCGACAAATAAGCGAATTGATCTGAACTTAAAATTCCTTTTTCAATGCCTTTCCAATCACCAGGTAATGCCTGTAATTGGGTAACTACATCGGCAGAAACTTTATAGAGTTTTTCAAACGGAGAATGACACCATTCATAAGGTATGGCTCCTCCCAAAAGATTATTCAAGTACTCGCTCCAAGCAATAGATACAGTTGCAGCACCCAATGCATATTCCATAATTAACGACCAACCAATAATCCATGCAACCAATTCACCCATTGTTACAAATGAATAGGCGTATGCACTTCCTGAAATAGGTATCATAGCTGCAAATTCAGCGTAACACAAACCGGCAAATGCACAACCAATGGCAGCAACAATAAATGAAAGTGTAACACCAGATCCAGCAGCTTCGGTTGCCGCAGCCGCCGTTCTCACAAATAAACCAGCACCAATGATTGCTCCAATACCCAATGCAATTAAACTACCTGCACCGAGGGTACGCTTCAAATTACTTCCCTGAGCTTGAATGAGTAAGTCTTCAAGGGACTTTTTTCTAAATAATGACATATTTTATATATACGTAAAAAGCAAATATAGGATATTAACCTATTACACCCAATTCTTTTCCAACCTTAGTAAATGCTGCAATGGCCTTATCAATATGCTCGAACTCGTGGCCCGCACTTAATTGAACCCTAATTCTAGCTTGATCTTTAGGAACAACTGGATAAAAGAAACCAATCACATAAATTCCTTCTTGAAGTAATTTATCAGCCATTACTTGACTCAATTTAGCATCGTAAAGCATTACAGGTACTATGGCACTATCGCCATCTTTAAAATCAAATCCTGCCGCTTTCATACCTGCTTTGAAACGTTTTACATTGCTTTCAAGTTTATCTCTTAACGCTGTTGATTCACCCAACATATTCAACACTTCAATACTTGCACCCACAATACTTGGAGCCAATGAATTACTAAACAAATACGGACGACTTCTTTGACGTAATAATTCAATGATCTCTTTACGACCTGTTGTATAACCACCCATAGCACCACCCAATGCTTTGCCTAAAGTTCCAGTAATAATATCTACACGACCCATCACATTACAATATTCAGGTGTTCCACGACCAGTAGCGCCAATAAATCCAGCAGCATGACATTCATCAGTCATAACCATTGCATCATATTTTTCTGCCAAATCGCAAATTTTATCTAATTGTGCAACATAACCATCCATTGAAAATACACCATCGGTTACAACCAATTTAAAACGACAACCTGCGTTGGTAGAATCAATTAATTGCTTTTCCAAATCGGCCATATCATTATTGGCATAGCGGTATCTTTTTGCTTTACACAAACGTACCCCGTCAATAATTGAAGCATGGTTCAATGAATCACTAATAATGCAATCTTCTTCTCCTAGTAATGGTTCAAAAACACCACCATTGGCATCGAAAGCAGCCGCATAAAGAATGGTATCTTCGGTACCATAAAATTCTGCAATTTTTGCTTCTAAATCTTTATGGATATCTTGAGTACCGCAAATAAAACGAACACTACTCATTCCATAACCATGGGTATCGATGGCACGTTTTGCTGCTTCCACAACTCTAGGATGGCTGCTTAAACCCAAATAATTATTGGCACAAAAATTTATAACTTCTTGTCCAGTATTTAGTTTAATCACTGCATCTTGAGCAGAAGTAATAATTCTTTCTTTTTTGAACAAACCATTTTCTTCAATGGTTTTTAATTCGTTTGCTAAATGTTGTTTTATTGCTCCGTACATAGGGTTTTATTTAAAAGGACAAAAATATGAAAGTCCTCACTTAATTATTGATTATTGCTTAATAAGATTTAAAATTTCTTCCAATATAATGCGATTATTAGACAAACGAGGGACTTTATTTTGACCACCTAATTTGCCTTTAAGTTGCAACCAATTATGAAATGTTCCTTTTGGTACGGCTATTATCTTTGGAATTTTCATTACCAAATTCCCCAATCTTTTTCCTTCGTAATCTGAATTCACCTTTTTTAATTCCACATCTAAAAATTCGGTAAACGCTTCCATGTTGTTGGGAACGACTGAAAATTCTATCAACCATTCATGTCCCTCATGATTTTTTTCAAAAATAGGGGCAGCGGTATAATCGATAATTTCAACACCAAATTTTTGGGCAGTTATGGAAATGGCTTTTTCGGCATTTTCAATAACCAACTCCTCACCAAAGGCATTGATAAATAATTTTGTACGACCCGTAATTTTAAAAGTATAAGGGTTCTTATTTGTGAATTGAATTGTATCTCCAATTACATAACGCCATAATCCACTGTTATTTGTTATAACAACGGCATAATTCACACCCACTTCAATGTCCCATAAAGGCACAATAAAATCTGGACCTTTTTGAACAGGATAAAATTCAAAAAAAGTTCCATGATGTGTCATTAAAAGCAAATCAGAATGATTGGGATAAGCTTGAACGCCAAAAAATCCCTCACTGGCATTATAGGTTTCAACATAATGCATGTTGCTATTTGGCAATAATTTGGCAAATGCATTCCGATATGGCTCGAAGTTCATTCCTCCATGGATAAATAATTCCAAATTGGGCCAAATTTCATGCATATTATTTTTGCCGGTAATTTCTAAAATCCGATTCAACAAAACAGATGTCCAAGTTGGAACACCACTCATACTGGTTACATTTTCAACAATAGTGGCATGGGCCATTTTTTCCAATTTTTCTTCCCAATTGTCCATCATGGCAATATTAATGTCAGGCGTGCTTTTCCAATTGGCCCACAAGGGCATATGGTTCATCAATACTGCACTTAAATCGCCATAATAACATTTGTTATTTACTTGATGCACTTTATGACTTCCTCCAATGAGTAAGCCCTTTCCCTCAAATAGTTTTGCTTCAGGAAAAAATGCAAAATGCTGTGTTAACGATTCCCTACTTCCCATGTAATGGGTATATTCCAAGCTTTCATAACTAATGGGAATAAATTTAGCATCATTTCCGGTTGTACCGCTACTTTTGGCAAACCAAGTAATATCTGCAGGCCACAACAATTGTTGTTCGCCGTTCATTGTTCTTTCAATGTATGGCTTTAAATCTTCATATGATACTACAGGAATATCTCTCGAAAATTCAGCATATTTTAACTTTCCTTTAACACCAAAACTTTTGCCGTAAATGGTTCTTGAAAGTTTATCGGAATATTGTTCAAGTAATTCCAACTGATGTTTTTCAGCTTCGGCAATCAATTGCCACAATTCATCGTGACGTTGCCTGAAATACCAAGAAATTGCAGTAGAAATCATTATTTCACATGCAATTTGGTTAAAACAATTAAGTTAAACAAATAGAATTTACATTTTTTCAATTTCGCCATCACGCATTCTCACAATATGCTTTGCGTGTTTGGCAATATCTTCTTCATGTGTAACCAAAACAATGGTATTTCCTGATTGATGAATTTCATCAAATAATGCCATAATTTCATAAGAGGTTTTGGTATCTAAATTTCCTGTTGGCTCATCGGCCAACAATAGACTAGGATTATTAATCAATGCCCTAGCAACCGCAACTCTTTGGCGCTGTCCACCAGAAAGTTCATTCGGTTTATGGTTCATTCTATCCTTCAAACCAACTTTTTCAAGAACAACTTTTGCCCGTTCAATTCTTATATTTTGAGGGACACCAGCATATACCAAAGGCAATGCAACATTGTCAATTGCATTTAATCTGTTCAGCAAATTAAAGGTTTGAAAGACGAAACCAATTTCAGTATTTCTAACTTCACTCAAATGGGCATCGCTCATTTGACTTACTTCTTTGCCATTTAACCAATAGGTACCGGATGAAGGAGTATCTAAGCAACCAATAATATTCATTAAAGTACTTTTACCTGATCCGCTGGGACCCATCAAAGCTATATATTCTCCTTTAAATATCTTTAAATCAACTCCCTTAAGTGCATCAACAATTTGGTCGCCTAGCACATAGGTTTTTTTAATTGATTCTAAGGATATTAAAACGTCACTCATTGCCACCAATTACCTTAGGAACTCTAAAAAAGTCACTGTCTTTTTTGGGGGCATTTTTCAATGCTTCCTCGTGGGTAATTTCTTGTGAAATAGCATCTGTTCTTAAAATGGTGTGACTATCTGTCATGTATATCAATGGTTCAACACCATCCGTATTTACGGTAGATAATTTCTCACACATTTCAAGAATATTCTCTAAATCCTTGCGCATATTTTCTTTATCGTCACCTTCAAATTTGAGGCGTGATAATTTTGCTAAATTTTCTACTGTTTGATCTGTAATTTTCATATTAATCCTATTCTATAACTCCTAACTCTTTTAATTTTGAAGATATAATCGAATATACTTGTTCTTGAAGGGCTGGTACATCGTCAATCGATAAATGCGCAGTTTCAATCGGTGCATGCACAAACATTCTCATTCTCCCGGGCAAACAAGACCAAGTATCAATATTTAGACGATCCATATTGTCAATTAACGTAACAGGAACAATTGGAATTTTCTTTTCAACGGCCAATTTAAAAGCACCAGGTTTGAATTTATGTAATTTGGGTGCATCATCAGGAATTCTTCCCTCAGGAAAAATAATTAAACTTGCGCCTTGATCTAACTTATCTGCCGCTTTCACGAATGCACCATGTGCACTTCTCAAACTTTCTCTTTGTACAGGAACATCAATAGTTTTGAACCAAATATTGAACAAAGGAAGTTTATTCAATTCCATTTTTGCCATGAAAAAATTGTAAGTTGGCAAAAATCCACCTGTTGTTACAATATCAATGTAAGACATATGGTTTGGACAAAAAACGTATTGGTTTTTTACATTAAGTTTTTGTTCGTAATGAATTTGAGGAATCATTAAGCCCAAATAAGACGAAGTTTTTCCCCATAGTTTGCGCAATTTATCTGCGAGTCTGTAGGTTTTTTGATTAAGAAGTAAGAGATATAAAAAAGGATAACAAAGTAAGAATAGTCCAACGAACCAGATCCCATACCAAACCAACCAAATTTTACCAAATATATTTTTCATTGCCTTTTTTGATTCGCAATATAAACCAATAAGGTAACAACCAATGCAACAGAGAAAAACATTTGTATTTCAACCATAGAAAATGACTCTACTGTTAAGTTTTCTTCAAAATTCTTTTGATATTCCGTAATTTTCTTTTGTTGTTCTGCAGCTGAAATTTCAGGAAATTGGGCTTTCACTCTAACTGGAATACTTTGCAATTGCATGTTTTTATATTCTCCAAAAATGACTTTTTCATTTTTTACAATATGTTGATATGCAGCAATATTGATCATTGCAGTTAATAAACCCATTAATAAACTCGCAAACAAAGCTTTTCCCAAAGTAATTGGCTTTTCTGTTTTTTCATTCATCAAACTCTTAATTAAAAAATACACCCCAGCCCCAAAAATCAACAAATTTCCAATTACAGGAAGTGCGCTAAGCAAAGTATGTTTCAAGTACAGCTTATTCAAATACATAATTAGCAACATTGATGCACTAAGCGACCCAAATGCCAATCCGTATATAGATACCTTTTTAATCATATCACAAAAATAAGTGCCATAATTTGCATTCCATTGTATTGAATTGAAATAAATATTGAAATAATTGATTTTAACAATGAATATCTATTAAAGTTGGTGGTATATATTCGCAAGAGTTTTGCAACTTGAAAAGGTTGCGCATTTATTATGAAGCAAAACACATTCGGAATACCACACAGAATTATATTTTTCACTATCCTCATTCTTGGTGTTATTTCAAAATTGTTTATTAGTGGAATTACCGATTTAAGCAACGACGAAATTTTTTCAATATACCATGCTCAAATGGGTGTTATTGATTTATTCAAGGAACTTTCAACTGGAAATAATCCACCATTATTTGAAACCATATTACATTATTGGATTAAACTTTTTGGAATTGACGAAAATGTGGTAAGAATTCCATCTATTATTTTCTCAGTAGTAAGCACTGTATTTATTTATTTCACAGCCAAACTAATATCAGAAAACAACGAAAAAAGCGGTTTACTGGCAAGTTTACTTTTTACACTCTCCCTTTTCATTTCAACATTACAAATTGAAACCCGTGCATATTCATTGATGATTATGCTGGTAATTATAAATTCATATTCGTTTTTAAGAAACATCCAAACAAAATCGACGAATTTTTGGCAATCAGTATGGATACTAAGTACGGTTTTCGGTTGGTATACCCATTTTTTCACTATTTGGATTTTTATTGTTCAAGTAGTTTATGTATTATTCAAATTCAAATCGTTACCAATTAAAAAAATAATAATTGGAGGGGTTTTAATCCTAATTCTTTTTTCTCCCTACATAGGAATTTTAATTCAACGATTTTCGGCTACCGAAAACCAAGGAACCTGGGTTGAAGCAGCCAAATTCGATTCCATCTATTTTGTACTCTGGCAGTTTTGCAACAACCCAATTTCAACCATCTTATTTTTCTTTGGATTTGGTTATTTCACCCATCTATCAGTAAAGCAGAAAAACATAAATCAACAGTTTGTTGCATTGTGGTTTTGGTTGCCATTTTTATTGATGTACTTGATCTCTCTCCCACATAAATTTTCAATACCCATGTTTTTAGAAAGGTATGTGAGTTTTGTGGCACCGGCATTATTTATTGGCCTAGCTGTAGTTATTATTCAGATTACCAAAAACTTACAAACTAAATCAGGTTTATTTAAATTCTTACCATTGGTTCTCATATTGTTTATGTGTACTGGAGTTAAAATGAAAGAAAGTAAAAATATTTTCAAACAATACTCGGAATTAAACAAGCGAAATACACTCCCTCAAAAAACAATTTTGCAGCCATATTATGGTGCTTTTAGTTTTTTGTATTTTAATAATCGCCAAGATTTCAGAGACTTTGCTACATCAAAAATTTATGATCACATGGAAAGGCAATTGGCAAAAAATGATATTTATACAAGTAGAAAGAACAGTTTAAACTACTTTCTAAATGATTCTAGTAAATCAATTGTTTGTATGCAAGGTGAGTTAAATAGAACAAACGAAATTTATGTAGTAGATAGTTTTTTAAAGAGTAAAAACTACAATCAATTGCCTCAAGAAATATTAAAGGGTAAAAATTACAAAATTGAAATAAAAACGAAATAAAAAAAAGGCGGTGTAACCGCCTTCTTCCTCACAAAATTCAAATTAATCTTCGTTACCTTGGTTGTCATCTCGTTGGTACTCATCGAAATTATATTCGGGGAGTAAATTCGATTTAACATGTCCAATAGTTTCATTTAAAGCATCGGCAAATTTGTTAAAATCTTCTTTGTAAAGATGGATTTTAGTTTTTACGAAAGAACCATCGTCAAATCTGCTGCGTTTGCTTTCTGTAATGGTGATATAATAATCAACATTTCTTGTAGCTTTCACATCAAAAAAATACGTTCTTTTGCCGGCCCTAATGCGTTTAGAAAAAATCTCTTCCTGCGATTGGTCTTTGTAGTTGTCTTCCTGCATAGGCATTTCTATTTGGTTTAAAAAAAGTTAATAAAGCAAATAAACGAAATTTATCGACTTATGCAATATTAAATCATCGATTTTTTGTATTAATTTGTTAACTAAACAAATTTGATGTGTTGTTAATTTGACACTTACTCAAAGGTCCATAATGTCAAAAACAGAATATAATATTACTAGCTATTCACTTACGATGTTTGATTTTCATATAACCATTGGTAATATCCCCCAAAAGAAATTAGAAATTCATGTTTGCCAGACTCAATTATTTTACCTTTTTCTAATATAATAATATTGTTTGCATGCTGCAATGGAGCCACCCTGTGACTCGTGATAATCACCGTTTTATTTTGAAAAACTTCCTTCAAATTATAAATGATTCTCGACTCAGTTTCCGCATCAACTGCGCTTAAACAGTCATCTAAAATTAATATATCAGAATTTTTCATTAACGCTCTTGCCAAAGAAACACGTTGTTTTTGACCCCCAGAAAGCGAAACACCCCTTTCGCCCAAAATGGTATGTTTACCTTGCTCAAACAAGGCAATATCCTTATCTAAGCAAGTAATTCTAATGATTTCATCCAATTGCTCTTGAGAATATTCACTTACCCCAAATGTAATGTTCGCTTCAATTGTATCACTAAATAAAAATACATCTTGAGGGACATAAGCAATCAATTTTCTGTATGCATTCAAATGCAAACTTGAAATAAATTGGTCATCTATCATGATTTGCCCCGATTGTACTTGAATTTGTTTGGTTAGCAATTGCAATAATGTACTTTTTCCTGATCCTGTTTTACCAGTAATTCCAATTATTTCCCCCTTTGATATTTGAAAAGAAACATCAGTTAATGCATTTTCAGTTTTATCAATATACTTGTGTGTTATTTTATTGAAATCAATTTGTTTTGATAATGATAAAACAACTTCGTTATCTTGTAAATCAACCTCTTCACGATTTAAAAAGTCGTTGATTCGCTTTTGACTTGCACTGGCCTTTTGCACCAACGCAGTTGTCCATCCCAAACTAGCCACTGGCCAAATAAGCATATTCAAGTAGATAACAAATTCAGCTAAATTGCCCGGAGTGAATACTCCTTTTTCAACTTCTCGTCCTCCAACATAAAGTACAATGATGGTAGAAAGCCCTACAAGCAACATCATTAAAGGAAAAAACAAAGAATTGACCATGGCCAATTTTAAATTTCTATTTTGAAATTCTACCCCCTGATCATTGAAATCTTTTGAAAAGTATTTTTCAGCACCAAAAGATTTTAAAATTCTAATTCCTGAAAATGTTTCTTGGGCATGGGTGGTAATCACCGAAAGTTGCTCTTGGATTTTTTTATTTCCAAAGTTGATTTTTTGACTCACATAATATATTGAAATAGATAGTATTGGTAAAGGAACAATAACCCAAAATGCCAAGTGTTTGTTTACCATAATCATCTGAGTAATAATCATTATAAATGAAAACAATACGTTGGCAAAATACATAATTGCTGGACCAATGTACATTCTCACATTTGAAATATCTTCGGTAATGCGCGACATTAAATCACCCGTATAATTTTGACGGTAGAAGTCTTCACCGAGCTTTTCATATTTCAAAAACAGTTCATTTTTTTGGTCATATTCAATTTCTCTAGAAGCTACAACCAGGGTTTGTCTCATAAAAAACATAAAAACACCCTTTAATACAGAAGCCAAAACAATGGCAATGCCAAAACCCAAGGCATTAAACATAATTATTTTGTAAAGAATATTACTTTGCGAATAACCAAAAAGCTGAGAATTAAAATAGGCATCATCCAAACCTTGACGAACAAAGACAGGTACGTAAATAGCAAAAAAATTGGATAGGATAACACAAAGAATTCCCATTAATATGAGGAATTTGTATTTTTTAATATATTTGTTGAGGGATAAAAGTTCTTTCACTGTGGTTGGTAATTCTAGTGCAAAGTTAACCAATATAGTGAAGGAGAAAGGCCAAAAAAGAGAAAGAAATGATTTTTAGGAGTGAAACCTGAAATATTCTTCAATTATTTTTCACAAACATTTCCACAATGACCAATTATTTTGTATATTTGCAGCCCAATTGTTAGAATTATGCATTTAACAACAGATAGAAAAAAAGAAATATTTACTCAGTTTGGTGGAACATCTACCAACACAGGTAGTACAGAAGCGCAAGTTGCAATGTTTACAGAAAGAATCAATTTCATCAGTGGTCACTTGAAAACTGCAAAGAAAGACACGAGCGCTGAATTGTCATTGATTAAACTTGTAGGAAAACGTCGTAGTTTGTTGAACTACTTGGCGAAGAAAGATATTTTCAAATATCGTGCTCTAATTAAAGAATTAGGATTGCGTAAGTAATCTCAAATTCTTCCTTATGATAGAAAAGCCCCGTTCGCCAAAGCGAATCGGGGCTTTTTATTTAAAAAATTATTATTAAAATGAACATACAAAAAAGAACTTTTGATACCGGAGATGGCCGTATCATTGAAATTGAAACCGGAAAACTTGCCCGTCAAGCACACGGTAGTTGTGTAGTAAAGGTTGGAAAAACCATGATCCTTGCAACTGTAGTAAGTGGTTATGATGCCAAAGAAGGAATCGATTTCCTTCCATTGAGCGTTGATTACCAAGAAAAATTTGCTGCAGTGGGAAGAATCCCAGGAAGCTTTTTGCGCCGTGAAGCGCGTTTGTCTGACTATGAAATTTTGATTTCTCGTTTGGTAGATCGTTGCTTGCGTCCATTGTTTCCTGATACTTATCACGCCGATACCCAAGTAATGTTACAATTGATTTCTTCAGATGACGATATCATTCCTGATACATATGTTGGATTGGCAGCATCTACTGCTTTAATGCTTTCTGATATTCCTTTCTTAGGTCCTATTTCGGAAGTACGCGTTGGTAGAATTGACGGAAAATTGGTTATTAATCCAAGCAAATCTGAATTGGTAAACTCTGATTTGGATCTTTTGGTTGGTGGTACAGCCGATGACCTAAACATGGTTGAAGGTGAAATGAAAGAATTATCTGAAGATGAATTCTTGGAAGCATTGAAATTTGGTCATGATGCTGTTAAAAAGCAATGTGCTGAACAAATGGCATTCCTTGAGCAAATGGGCGGTCGTAAACCAGCTCGTGAGTTCAATCATGAAGACAATGATGAAGAATTGCGCACTAAAGTTATCGCTGAAACTTCTGCTGAAATTCGCGCAGTTGCTGAAAGTGGCAAACCTAAACATGAAAGAAGCGAATCTTTCAAAGCAATTATTTCTGAATATGTAAAACAATTTGAGGGACATGAGTCAGAATCTAGAATGGTTCGTTTAGCTAAGAAATATTTCCACGAAGCTGAATACAACCAAATGAGAGCCATGATCTTAGATTCTGGTCGTCGTTTAGATGGACGTTCAACTGTTCAAGTTAGACCTATATACACTGAGGTTGATTATTTGCCAGCTGCTCACGGTTCTGCCGTATTTACACGTGGTGAAACACAATCTCTTACTTCTGTAACTTTGGGTGGTAAATTAGACGAACAATTGTTAGATGCACCTTTTTTCCACGGTAACAGTCGTTTGATGCTACATTACAATTTCCCAGGTTTCTCTACAGGTGAAGTTCGACCGAACAGAGGTCCAGGACGCCGTGAAATTGGTCATGGTAATTTGGCACTAAGAGGTTTGAGAACTATGATTCCTTCAGATGTTCCTTACGTAATTCGTATTGTAAGCGATATTTTAGAATCTAACGGTTCTTCAAGTATGGCAACAGTTTGTGCGGGTTCTATGGCATTGATGGATTCAGGTATTAAATTAAACAAACCTGTAAGTGGTATTGCAATGGGATTGATTACAGATGAAACTGGTAGATATCAAGTTTTAACCGACATCTTAGGTGATGAAGATCATTTGGGTGATATGGATTTCAAAGTAGTAGGAACCAAAGATGGTATTACTGCATGTCAAATGGATATCAAAATCAACGGATTAAAATGGGATATGGTTTCTCAAGCGTTGAAGCAAGCAAAAGATGGTCGTTTGCATATCTTAGGCGAAATGGAAAAAACCATTTCAGCTCCAGCATCTGAATTGAAACCGCATACTCCAAGAGTTGAAGTAATTGTAATTGAAAAAGAATTTATTGGTGCAATCATTGGCCCAGGTGGTAAAATTATTCAAGAATTACAAGCAAGAACTGGTACTACAATTTCTATTGAAGAGAGAGATGGCAAAGGTTTTGTTGAAATTTTGAGTAGTGATGGCGAAGGAATGGAAAAAGCAATTGAAGCTGTTAAAGGCATTGTTGCAATTCCTGAAGTTGGAGGCACTTATACAGGTAAAGTTAAAACAATCACTGACTTTGGTGCATTCGTTGAATTTATGCCTAACAAAGATGGTTTGTTACACATTAGCGAAATTGCTTGGGAAAAAATTCCAACAATGGAAGGTGTATTTACTGAGGGACAAATGCTTGAAGTGAAACTTGTAGAAGTTGACAAGAAAACTGGCAAATACAGATTGAGCAGAAAAGCGCTTTTAGAAAAACCTGAAGGTTATGTTGAAAGAGAACCAAGGGAACGTCCTGAAAGAAACGACCGCGACCGTGGCAACGACCGCAACAGAAACGACCGTAGACCTAGATAATTAAATTAATCATTCATTAAAAAACCCCAAGAAATTTTCTTGGGGTTTTTTGTTTTATTAAGAAATTCGAATTTATTCTAAACAAAATTTTAATCTATATTGCCAATATTAAAGCAGATAAAAATAAGTTTGTATATTATTTATGACCAATAACTCAGATAATATAAAATTATTGATTGCAGATGACCATGCAATGACACGCAAAGGCATTGAAATAATTGCCAAATATGAGTGGCATATAAAAGATATAAGCAGCGTAAGCAGCCTAGCAGAAACAAAAAATTTAATTGCCATAAAAACCTTTAGTCACCTAATTTTAGATGTTTCATTTGGCGACGGAAATAGTATTGAAATAATTGATCATATTTTGCTTTTACAGCCAAAAATTTCAATACTTATATTCACAATGCACCCTAAACATATCTTAGATGGATTTTTGAGCACAAAAGGCATTAAATGGGTAGTGCAAAAAGACCTACCTGAAGAAAAAATAACCCATTTACTCAAGACTTTTCTATTTGAGAGAAATTCCGGGAATCTAGATATTGACTCCATGAATAAGTTTGAACTGTTTCATATGTTAAGTCCAAGAGAATTGCAAATTTTTCAATTGATGATTAAAGGTGTAAAAACCAATGAAATTGCAATAGAATTGGATGTAAAAAACAATACAATATCTACCTTAAAAAACAGATTACTCCAAAAAGTAGGTATAACGAATGAAATTGAACTTATAGAAATTGGAAAGATTCTGGGAATTGATAAAATAAACCACCCGGAAAATGAATAAAATAATTTCCTGTGTTCAATATATAATTCTTGTTGTATACGTCCTTTTTAATCAATGCTTAATTGGACAAAGCAGTAATTTCATTATAAATAAGCTCACTATAAAAGATGGCTTACCTTCTAATATCATTTGGAATATTGAGTGGTCTAAAAATGACAACTTATGGTTGTCTTCTCAAGTTGGATTAATTGAATATAATGGCAATGAAATTATAAAATCAAATTACTCACATCAATTTGTTGATATTCAATTAGATTGCAATAATAATTTAATTGCTTTAGATAAATATGGCGATATCTTTCATATTAATGACAACAACATTCCAAACATAGAAAAATATTATACAAACAATAATAATCCTAGGAATTACTTCCAAAACTACGCAGGTTTTTTCTTAACAAAAAAAATCTTCAATCACGTTAAAAAATCCAACACATATGATTTTGGTTGGTTCAATAATAAAATTTACCAAAAAAATAACAACTCATTTATTAAAGAGACTCAGATTGACAAAAATGTAAAAAAATACGAATTATTTAAATTCACTAATCAGAAACTCGAAATATTAGCATCATTAAAATGCATGAATAATGAATGTTTATTTATTCTCAATAACAAATTCTATTTCATAGACATTAAAAATATTGTTCAAGAAATTGATGCTAATTTTAATCCTATAAAATTCATTGGCATACTCAATATCAATTCAAATTCTGACAAACAATGGATACAAAGAAATAACCAAAATGGATTATGTTTAATAATAGATAATAATGTTTATACTATTCAAATTACGAATGAAATTATTAATCACAAGATAATTGCAGAACTAAAAACAGATGAAATTATAAAAAACATTGCATATAATGAAAGATTGAAAATTTGCATTTTATCTACTGAAGCTAATGGAATATATATTTATAAAGAACCAAAAGTTCAAATAATTAAACCCATAAACAAAACCAAAACCAAATCTTTATACATACAAATTCCAATCTCAAAAACTCAACTATTAACTACTGGATTGGGTATTATTGGAAATGGAAATATTAAAAATACTTCCGGTTTAAAAACAACGATTGATAAAAGCTGGTGCGAAGATTGGAACCATAGAATTTGGTACTCAGGGGAAGATAAAATCAGTTTTTTCAAGAAACACGAATTAAAATCAAATGAATTTTTTGAATTAAAAAATCAAGGTGCTTGGGCATTTGTGTCAGACAATTTAAAGAAAACAATCTATTTATACAATTCAACAGGATTCTTTCAAATTGATTCTAATTATAAACTGATTAAAATACTTGAGTTAAATCAAAAATTTGATCCCAATAACCAACCAAATGAATTAAAATTATTTGGCAACAAACTCTTTTTAGGAACAAATAATGGATTAATAATTTTCAATATTATTACTCATAAAATAGAAAAACATATATTTAAAGGAGATTGGATAAGGGGAATTTCAAAATTCAGCGACACATACATCATTTGCAATTATGGCAAATCATTATACTGCCTCAATAAAAATTCGGTAGTGTTTCCTATTGTAAATGATCAATTATCTTACTTAAAATACGCCCATGCATTACATACTGATAAGAAACAGAATATCTGGATTTCAACAAACAATGGTATTATTTATGGCTCTAAATTGCTACTAGAATCGATTCTCAATAAACAAAAGATTAGGAAGTACATACATTACATAAACTATGAAAATGGTTTGGATGAATTAGAATTAAATGGTGGAGGAAATTCTTCAATTATTGAATTCAATAATAAACTAAGTTTTTTAAGCACGAACGGAGTAGTTGAAGTAGATCCCAATAAATGGAATAATTTTAATGAGAATTACGACTATTATTTAGAAGTTTTAAATGATGATTATCAGAAGGTTCAAATTAAAAATGAACATGTATATTTAGATTACAATAATGAATTTTGCAATATTGATATCATTTCTACAAATTGGAACAACAATGCAGATAACCGATACCAATATTTCTGGCAAGATAAATGGCAATGGATCGATTTAAATAAAAGTCACGTTATCACCTTAAAAACCAAAGATCATGGAGATTTTAATTTGGTAGTTATTAAATATAACAAAGATGGTTCCAAATCAATCATTAAAAAACTCACCATTCATATTACATTAAAATGGTCAGAAACATGGTGGGGAATCTCTATTATTCTCTTGTTTTCAGGAATATTAATTTATATCATTTTAAAAATACGACTAAAAAGAATCAACAAAATCAATTCAGATTTAAATGACACAATATCCAAACAAACTCAAGAATTGGTCAATATCAATAGAGAATTAGAATTAAGCAATGAGAAAAAAAGTCAAATAATTGCAATTTTAGGACATGATCTTTTTGTACCATTAAAATTTCTATCACAAGTGGGAAATGCCATGATAAAAAATTACAAATCCATGAGTCATGAAGAAATTATTGATGCCTTAACATCCATTTCTAATACATCAAACAGACTTTCAATGTTGTGTAAAAACATATTAAATTGGATACAATATGAAAAAAACGAACTTGATTTAACGAACCAAGAATTTGAATTAAACGAAGTAATTGACCAGATGATTCAAATAATTTCAATGGCTGTAACGCAAAAGGGTAATACAATTAATAAAACTCTTCCAGGAAATAAAATCATCAATACGAATTTAGATGCTCTAGGTATTGTAATTCTAAATTTACTAAACAATGCAAATCGTTTTAGTGAGAATAGCAATATTTATATTGATTGTAACAAAGATCAAAACAATCAATTAATTATTAAAGTAAAAGATGAAGGAATTGGAATGAAAGATGAAATTAGACAAATTTTATTGAAAACAGGAAGCCACAAAGCCGAGCCAGATACAGACTTTCAAAAAAGCTCAGGGATTGGATATTACATCATCCATGAGATATTAAAATCTGTAAATGGTAAAATCAACATTGAATCTATTGAAGGCCAAATAGGAACTACAGTTGAAATTCTATGGCCTTTAACGATAAAATAATTATCGGAGAACGGTTACATCAGTTTTAATGGTGTGCCATTCACCGAGTATGTCTAATGCTCTGATATAAGCTGCATAAACTCCACCCCATACAAATTCTCCATTGTGTTTACCATCCCATGATCCATTTTCTCCCTCATACATTATATCACCCCAACGGTTCATAATGATCATTTTATAGTAAACAAAATTTACAGTTGAAGGGAAATAATAGTTGTTATGGAAGTCGGTATTCGGGGTAAATGCATTTGGTGCAAAAATGAATGGTTGGGGATAAATATGCACATATTTCAAAATAGAATCTGTACAACCCAATTTGTCTTTTACGATTTGATAAACCCCATACATACCCGAATCTCTGTATATTTTAGAGAATTGTCTTTGGGTAGAAATTAAAGTGTCAAAATAATAATCATAAAACCAAATTGAATCAGCTCCTCTAGAAGCATCAGTTGCAAAAACCGGATTGTTTTCTACACCTTTCGCCTCATTACTAAAATAGAAATTTGCAGTTGGCGATAATGATACTCTTGCCCGAACGGAAGCTGTGTCTTTACAACCATTGTTGTCTGTTCCGATTACCGTATACACACCTGAATTTTGTTGTTGCGCTTTAATAATAATTGGATTTTGTTGATTAGTTGCAAAATTCAATGGACCTGACCAACTGTATTTTGAAGCTCCATTGCTATAAAAATACACATCTTTACCAGAACAAACTGGAGATTTAATAGAAGCATTAACAATAGGTCTATCAAGTACTAAAATATCAGCACTGTCTTTTGCCCAACATCCTGTAGAATCCGTAACCTTAATGTGGTATTTACCTTGTATAGATTTGTAACTTCTACTAAAGAAAATTCTAGGAGTTGCATCCGTAAATCCATTTGGACCATTCCAGCTATAAATTAACGGTTTATAACCTTTAATATATGGAACCAACGAAAGAGTGTCATATTCACATGCCAATCTGAAATTAGGCAAGTCTACAGTTGGGCTCTCAATAGCGCTTAATTTTTCATAAAAAGTATCCGTACAACCAAAATCACTTATCGCAATTAACCTAGAAATATAAGCGCCTGGATTAGTGAATTTTATTGAAGGATTGGTTACTGTTGAAGTATTGCCATCACCAAAATTCCAGTTGTATTTAAGTCCCCCAATAGACACCTTACTGTAATTTGTAAAATTAAATATACCAATATTTTGACATTGATTTGGATCATCCACAGTAAAGTTAGCTTCTGGTATTGGTGCTACAAAAATATACTTAGAAATAGTGTCCTTACATCCAAAATTAGTATTTGTCATTAAATCAATTTTATAAGAACCCTCAGTTAAGAAAGATCTATTAAATGAAGGTGAAAATACTTGATAACCATCTGAAACTTTCCATTTATAAAATACAGATTTTGTAGGATAGCTTATTGTGGAATTATTGGTAAAAGTATAAAGATTATTCGTTAAACACTGCGTATCGGCATTTATTGAATAATCAACCAAAGTTTGAGGATAAACATTTATTAAGGCAGTGGTTGAGTCAATACATCCTTGATCTGTGGTAACCAATAATTTCACATTAAACAATGAATTGTATGTATATCTATGATTAGTAAACTTAGAAACAGAAGTTTTTCCATCACCAAAATTCCAAACATAACTTGCAATAGAACCAGGTCCATTTACCCTAGATTGGGTAAAATACTGTATGAAATTACCTTTTAAACAATCAAATGCAGTATCAGGATTAATATTGACAATAGACTGAGGATAAACCTGAACATTCAAATAAGAAGAATCGGCACAACCTTCAACAGATTCAACATATAATTTTACCTTATAAATACCATACTGCGCATAAACATGATTTGCAATATTTCCATTCTGATTTTTCGAATCACCAAAAGACCAACGTTCTGTTTTAATATTGTCAGGAGCAGCAGTTGAAGTACTCGTAAATTTAAATGTATTTCCATTTAAACACATTGCCGCTGAATTCACAGATGCAATTACTTTAGGTGTTGGAGAAATTGATACTGGTCGGGCAATTGTATCAAGACAATTTTGATCAGTTACAGATATTAGATTTACAATATATGAACCAGTGATTGTGTAAGCATGATTTGCATTTGTACCCAAAGCAGTATTCCCATCACCAAAATTCCAATTGTAACTTTTTACAATTGCATTTGTCGCTTTAGAAATATTCGTAAAAATAAACATATTATTTTTCTCACATTGAATGTCGTCATTGATTGTGAAATCCGGATTCCCTTGTGGATTAACCATGATTCTCTTGGTTAATGTATCTAAGCAATTGTGATCAGTTTTTGATACTAGTTTTAATGTAAATATTCCATCGTAACCATATTTATATTTAGGAGTTGCATTGACACCCGATGTCAAATTTCCGTCACCCCAATACCAAGAATAACTTGCAATTTTACCTGAAACAATACTGCTGTTATTCAGTATTTGGAAATTATTACCTTTCAAACATTGGGTATCTTTATTGGTTCTGAAACTTAAATTTGATTGAGGGAAGACAGAAACATTTCTGATATTGGTATCATAGCACCCGTGATTTGAAATGGTTGAATAAACAATTTTATAGATTCCAGCTTGACCATAACTCACACCTGGAGCATAAAGATTGCTAAATATATTATTTCCAAAATCCCATGAATGAGAAATGATTTTGGCATTTGTAATGGTTGTAAAATTAAATACTTTATAAAAATTTCCTTTTAAACATTGAGAATCAATATTGAATTTATAACTAATTTTTGCTTGAGGTCGAATTGTAACTGTTTTATAAAATGAATCTTTACAACCTCTATTTGTTATAGTGACCAATTCAACTTTAAAAGAAGAATCATATTTATACGAATGAGTTACATTTAATAAAGAATCTTTGACTTTATCACCAAAATTCCACAAATTCTTACTAATGATTCCTCCGATAATTGTACTTTTATTTGTAAATACGAATTTATTACCCGACAAACATTGGGTATCATTTGGTACAGTAAATAATGGTTTCGATTGAGGCCATACAGCTACAAATTTTACTAATGTATCTAAACAACCTAAATTAGTTAATGCAAACAATTGCACTTTATAAGTTCCAACACTTGTATAAGAAACATTAGGTGATATTAAATTGGATGTAGATGAATTTCCAAAATCCCATGTATATTTAATAATGCTTCCAGAAGAAATTGAACTGGTATTGGTTACTTTAAAATTATTTCCTTTGAAACACTGGCTATCGGCATTTAAACTATATTTAAGATTTGATTGAGGATTAACAAATACCTTTTTGGAAAAAGTATCCTTACAACCCCTATTTGAAATGGTTGACATTTTAACATTAAAAATGCCATCAGTCGTATATTTTTTAGTCGCATCTTTTACAGTAGATGTAGTAGCATCTCCAAATTCCCATTTATAAGTTGATATGCTACCTGGGGAAATTGTAGTCGCATTTGTAAACTGGAAATTATTTCCTCTCAAACATTGGCTATCCTTAGCAAGAGTAAAGATTGGATTTGCTTGAGGCCATACGCCAACTGATTTGGTTAATGTATCTAAACAACCAAAGTTTGTGGTTGTAATAATTCTAATTTTATAGGTGCCTTTAGCCGTATAACTCACATTTGGCGAAACTATTGTTGATGTGGTGGCATTTCCCAAATCCCAATTGTATTTAACAATTGATCCACTTACTATTGAACTAGTATTTGTAATTTTAAAACTATTCCCTTTTAAACATTGGCTATCTGCATTTAATGTAAATGAAATTGCAGTTTGTGGATTTACCACCACTTTTTTGGTAATTGTATCCTTGCAACCCTGATTCGAAACAGTAGACATTTTAACAACATAAGTTCCCTCAGAAGCATATTTTTTAGTTGCATCTTTGGTTAATGCTGTAGTTGCATCTCCAAATTCCCATTTATAGGTTGAAATGGTTCCAGGACTTATTGTGCTTGTGTTTGTAAATTGGAAATTATTCCCTCTCAAACACTGGCTATCTTTGGTAATGGTAAATAAAGGATTTGCTTGTGGCCATACTCCCACTGGTTTTGTTAATGTATCTAAACAGCCAAAATTTGTGGTTGTAATTACCCTAATTTTATAAGTACCCTTAGATGTGTAACTTATACTTGGTGATACAAGTGTTGATGTTGTAGTATTGCCAAGATCCCAATTGTATTTGAATATTGTTCCAGTTACTATTGAACTGGTATTTGTAATTTTAAAATTATTGCCTTTTAAACATTGACTATCTGAATTTAATGTAAATGCAATTTTAGCTTGTGGATTTACCACCACTTTTTTGATAATTGTGTCCTTACATCCCTGGTTCGAAACAGTAGACATTTTAACCGAATAAGTTCCCTCAGAAGCATATTTTTTTGATGCATCTTTGGTTAATGCTATGGTTGCATCTCCAAATTCCCACTTGTAAGTTGATATACTTCCTGGACTAATTGTACTTGTATTCGTAAATTGGAAATTATTGCCTTTCAAACATTGACTGTCCTTAGCAATTGTATAGTTTGGTGTAGATTGTGGCCATACACCTACAGATTTGGTTAACGTATCTAAGCAACCATAATTTGTGGTTGTAATTACCCTAATTTTATAAGTTCCTTTTGATGTATAAATTACACTTGGTAAAACAAGGTTAGACGTTGTAGAATTTCCTAGATCCCAATTGTATTTGGCTATTGAACCTGAAGGAATTGTACTCGAATTTGTTATTTTAAAGTTATTCCCTTTCAAACATTGGCTGTCGGCATTTAAAGTAAATGCAATAGCAGACTGAGGATTTACAACAACTTGCTTACTTGCTGTATCGTTACATCCTTTGTTTGTTTTGGTAATTAAATAAACCAAATACTTCCCGTCTGTTGTGTATTTTCTAGTAGCATTTAACTGAATGAGTGTATCAGAAACAATAGAACTAAATTTCCATTTATTCCGTTTAATAGAACCAGTTGCAATGGATGAAGTATTCGTAAATTGAAAGTTATTTCCTTTCAAACATAAACTGTCCTTGGTAATTGTAAAACTTGCAGTTGCTTGAGGCCACACCCAAATTGTTTTGCTTAAAGTATCTCTACAACCCGCAGAATTTGTACTCATCAATGTAACATTGTAGGTTCCGGCCGTTGCATAAGTATGGGTAGTATTTACAGTGGTTGAACGAGTAGTTCCATCTCCAAAATCCCATACATAGCCTGAAATACTGGCACCGGCAATAATTGTTGAATTATTTGTGAATTTGAATGAATTTCCTTTTAAACATTGGCTATCATTAAGTAATGGCAAAGAGAAGGATAAATTTGCTTTCGGAAGGACTTTTACCTGTTTAACGAAAGTGTCCTTACAACCAAAATTACTTGTGCTAATAAATTTAACATTATATGAACCACTTGTAGCATAACTATAAGTTGCATTTTGAGTAGAAACACTTGCCGAAGCATCTCCAAAATCCCATTTATAAGAAACTATTGATCCAGAAGTTATAGCGCTTTTACTTGTAAAAATAAATTTATTAAGCGAATTGCACTGTGTATCCGAATTTGTTGTGAAAGAAATTGTCATCTGTGGCATAACAACTACTTTTTTAACAATTGTATCTAGGCAGCCTCTATTAGAAACGGTAGACAATTTCACATTATAATTGCCCGCATTTGAATATTTCTTTGTAGCATCTTTGGTTGTTGCCGAAGTACCATCATCAAATTCCCATTTATAAGTTGAAATACTTCCAGGTGCAATTGTACTTCCATTTGTAAACTGGAATGAATTTCCCTTCAAACACTGACTATCTTTATTTATCGTATAGCTTAATGAAGACTGTGGCCATACGCCTACCGATTTTGTTATCGTATCCAAACAACCGAAATTTGAAGTTGTTATTAATCTCAACTTATAGGTTCCTTTTGAAGAATAACTTACAGATGGTGAATTACTTGTTGATGTTGTTGAATTCCCTAAATCCCAATTATATTTAACAATTGATCCACTTACAATTGAGCTCGTATTTGTGATTTGGAAATTATTCCCCTTCAAACATTGACTATCTGCATTTAATTTAAACACAATTAGTGATTGAGGATTAACTGTTATATTTTTAATTAATGTATCTGTACAACCTCTATTGGTAGTCGTAAACATTTTTACAGAATATGTACCCTCTTTCGTGTACTTTTTGGATGCATCTTTGGTAGCTACTGTTGTAGCATCACCAAAATCCCATTTATAAGTAGAAATACTGCCCGGACTAACTGAACTTCCATTTGTAAATTGGAAGCCATTCCCTTTCAAACATTGACTATCTTTATTGGTAGTATAACTTAAGTTCGATTGTGGCCAAACTCCCAAAGGTTTAGTAAGGGTATCTATACATCCATAATTTGTAGTTGTAATTAACTTAACAAAATAAACCCCTTTGGAAGTATAACTTACACTTGGAGATGCAATACTTGAAGTAGTTGAATTTCCCAAATCCCAATAATATTTCGCTATTGACCCAGTTACGATAAGGCTAGAATTGGTAATTTTAAAAGAATTCCCTTTCAAACACTGACTATCTGCATTTAATGAATATCCTATTTGTGTTTGTGGATGCACTACAACTTGTTTTATAACTGTGTCTTTACAACCTTTATTTGAAGTAGTTATTAAAGAAACAGCATATTTACCCTCAAAACTATATTTCTTAGCTCCATTCAATTGTATAAGAGTATCAGAAGGTACTGAACTGAATTTCCATTTATTTCGTTTGATAGATCCCGTTGATATTGAAGACGTATTTGTAAATTGGAAACTGTTTGCTTTTAAGCATTGACTATCTTTAGAAGTTGTAAAACTAGCTGAGGCTTGAGGCCACACCCAAATTATTTTATTCAATGTATCCTTACATCCTGAAGAATTCGTGGTCATTAATGCAACGGTATATACACCATTTGAAGAATAGGTATGCGCAGTATTTGCGGCAGTCGACCTACTTGTTGCATCTCCAAAGTCCCATGTATAACCTGTAATACTTGATCCCGCAATAATTGAAGAATTATTCGTAAATTTAAATGAATTTCCTTTTAAGCATTGACTATCATTATTTAATGGCAATGAAAAAGAAATATTAGATTTAGGCAATAATTTAACTTTTCTAACGGCAGTATCTTTACAATTGTTATTGCTTGTTGTAATTAAATAAACACTAAAAGTACCACTGGTTTTATAAGAATGTGAAGTTGATTTGCCTAAAGCAGTATCGCCATCCCCAAATCTCCATTGGTTTTTAATAATTGAACCAGGGCTAACTGAAGAAGAATCTTTAAAATTATATTGATTTTGACCTAAGCACTGTGTAGTATCTCCGAAATAAGAAAAAGAAGGTTTTGTTTTGGGCCATACACCAACCAATTTATTTAGGGTATCCAAACAATTAAAATCAGTTGAAGTTAATAATGAGATTTTATAGGTTCCAGCATTTCCAAAAATATGCGTTGCCGTGCTTCCACTAACCAATGCTGTTCCATCTCCAAAATTCCAATTATAAACCAAAGTACCTTTAGAAATCGAACTTGTATTGGTTGTTTTAAATACATTGCCCTTCAAGCATTGGCTATCTTTATTGAGTGTAAATGCCAATGAAGCTTGAGGCGCAATAAATACATTTTTAAATAACGTATCACGAATGCCAGATTGTGATAATGTATACAAACCAACCTTATAATAACCAGAATTTGTATAGGTATAGGTCGGACTTTTTGCAGTGGATGTATTTCCATCTCCAAATGTCCAACTGAATGAAATTAATGTATCACCAACTATTGTACTTTTATTGGTAAACACAATACTATTGCCTTTTAAACATTGGGTATCATTATTTATATCTACAATCAGTTGAGCCTGGTATCTAACCAAAACATCAATTGAACCTGTATCCTTACAACCACGATTCGTAGTTGTATATAACCATATGGTTTTTTTACCAGCGGTTGTAAAAGATTTGGTAGGATTTTTAACCAATGAAGTATCAATATTGTTGAAATTCCATTTATTTTTAGTAATTGTACCCGGAGAAACAGTTGAATTATTGGTGATTGCAAAACTATTACCCTTTAAGAATTGGGTATCCTTATTTGTTTTGAAGGATACTGTTGCTTGAGGCCAAACAGCAATATTTTTAACAATGGTGTCTTTACAACCAAATTGACTCGTTGAAATCAATTTAACTTTATATGTACCAACAGAAGTATAGTTTTTATTGAGGGACGTAGAAGTAGATGTTGTACCATCACCCAATTCCCAATAATAAGAATTTGAAGCTGATCCACCCGTAGTAGTATTTGTAAATTTGAAATTATTGCCTTTATAACACTGACTATCCGCATTTAATGTGAAGTTTGGTGTCAATTGTGGGTTTACAATTACCGTTTTGCTAACTGTGTCTTTACAGCCTTTGTTCGTTACTGTGTTTAATGTAATTGTATAACTTCCCGCTGTTGCATATTTCTTTGTGCTGCTGGTGATTGTACTTTGTCTTAATGTATCGTTGGCAGTTGTGCTGTACTTCCATTTGCTACTGGTGATACTGCCTTTGGTTACCGTTGATGTATTCGTAAATGTAAAGCTATTGCC
>CANFLS010000008.1 GCA_947447955.1 Flavobacteriales bacterium
AAACATGTTGGGTGGTACATTGGTAACAATTCAAACCGGTGAAGCAGGCAAATTGGTAAATAAAGTTTTGGTTGCCCAAGATGTATTCTACCCTGGCGCTAACGAACCAAAAGAATATTACATGAGTGTTCTTCTTGACCGTCAAAAGAAACAAAATGTAATCATCTATACTACCGAAGGTGGAATGGATATTGAAGAAGTTGCGGAACACAATCCTGAAAAAATTCACAGAGAATGGATTAACCCAGCAACTGGTTTACAACCTTTCCAAGCGAGAAAAATTGCTTTCAATCTTGGTCTTGAAGGAAAAGCATTCAAAGAAATGGTAACTTTCGTAACTGCCCTTTACAGAGCTTACGATGAAACCGATTCTGCGATGTTTGAAATTAACCCTGTATTAAAAACTTCTGACGATAAAATCATTGCCGTTGACGCCAAAGTAGACCTTGACGACAACGCATTATACCGCCATAAAGACTTCTTAGAATTGCGCGATTTGGCTGAAGAAGACCCAACTGAGGTTGAAGCAGGTAAATACAACCTTAACTATGTAAAACTTGACGGTAACGTGGGTTGCATGGTAAACGGTGCAGGTTTGGCAATGGCTACTATGGACATTATCAAATTAAGCGGTGGTGAACCAGCGAATTTCTTAGACGTTGGAGGTACTGCAAACGCTGAAACGGTTGAAGCTGGCTTTAGAATAATCATGAGCGATCCTAACGTGAAAGCAATTTTGATCAATATCTTTGGTGGTATTGTTCGTTGCGACCGTGTTGCAAATGGTGTTGTGGAAGCTTACCGTAAAATTGGTGACGTTCAAATTCCTATCATTGTTCGTTTACAAGGAACAAATGCTGAAGAAGCAAAAAGAATCATCGATGAAAGTGGCTTGAAAGTGTACTCTGCAATTGCATTGCACGAAGCTGCTGATTTGGTTGAACAAGTTCTTAACGGTTCTTTAACAGCGTAATTTAAAACATAAACATATTCTAAAGGCCGCCCTTGGGTGGCCTTTTTTTATGCAATTCACATTTGTGGAAAGCCTTTGCTATTTGTTTACATAATTTATTACAAACTTTGTAGTACTTTATTCCAAAATGCTGTCGACCCTTCTTTTTTCAGTACTTTCATTTATCCCCACAGATCCGGGAATAAAAGATCGTACCCAAGATAGTTCTAAAAATAAAAGCTGGGTATACGGTGCAGATTTTAAGGCGAATTTTTCATTGGCAAACTCATCACCGAACTGGACGAGTGGAGCGTCAAATAACATTACCATTACAGGTATTGTCAATGCTTATGCCTATTTGAAAAAAAATAAAATGAGCTGGGATAATTCCTTCAAAATGAACCTAGGTCTTATTGCAAACCGTCAAAGTGATATTTTTGGGGAGGGATATTGGAGCATGCGTAAAAATATAGACAACTTATTCCTAGACAGCAAATTCGGTCATGAGTTTCCCGAATATCCTTCATTATCTATTTACGGAGGATTGAATTTTCAGACCCAAATGCTGAATGGATTTGTTTATGGGAAGGACATGACAGGCAGAGAAACCAAAACACTTACATCCAGTTTTTTAAGTCAAGGTCAAACACAATTGGCAATTGGAACTGAAAACAAATTCAGCCAAACCTATTATATTCGTTTGGGATATTTGGCTTTAAAGCAAACCTATCTGATTAACCAGAATTTATATATCAGCAGACAAGAAGAAACAATTGCCAGGGTAAAAAGAGGCCAGTTTGTTGATAATGAAATTGGAATGCAAGTTCAAATGGGTGCAAATAAATTTCTTGACGCCAATAAAATCTTTTCAATGAAATTCAACTATTTGGGATTTTTACCTTACCAATCTAAGCAAGCCCTGCTAGATAGCCGTATAGACATGAGTATTTTGGCTAAAATTACCAAATATGTCAACTTTAACTATACCCTCATTGCCCTTTTCGATAAGGATTTGGTGAAACCAGGTGCTTCTGCTTGGCAAAACAGTTGGGTATTCGGAATTGGGTACCTCTACCGAATTTAATGTTCGCTGGTGGTGTGGAACTTGATATCTGGATATTTGTCAATCGCAGTTCTTAAAATATATCCAGTTTCAGCCAAAAACACAGGTCTACCATCTTTGTCGTAAGCGATGTTATTTTGACGGTACTTCATAAAGTCTTTCAAATCGGCTTCAGAACCAGTCATCCAGCAAGCTTTGTTGATTACCCGCGCTTCAAACCTACATTTTGCATTGTATTCATGCTCAAGTCGATATTGCAATACTTCAAATTGTAGTTCACCCACAGTTCCAACAAATTTTCTGCTACCCATTTCTTGAACGAACAAACTTGCCAAACCTTCATCGGTTAATTGCTGAATGCCTTTTTCCAATTGCTTGCTTTTCATTGGATCAAGATTGATCAACTCTTTGAAAATCTCAGGTGAAAAACTTGGAATTCCTTTGTAAGTGAAGTTTTCGCCTTCGGTTAATGTATCGCCAATTTTGAAGTTTCCTGTGTCATACAAACCAACAACGTCGCCGGGATATGCATCTTCCATCACCTCCTTTGATTGGGCTAAAAACATATAGGGATTTGCAAATTTGAATTGCTTTTCCAATCGAACATGTTTGTAGTTTTTATTTCTCTCAAACTTACCAGAGCAAACGCGCAAAAACGCAATTCTATCGCGGTGTTTTGGATCTAAATTGGCGTGTATTTTAAAAACAAATCCTGAAAATTTAGGTTCGTTTGGTGCAACTTCTCTGAGAGATGTGGCACGAGGCAATGGATTTGGAGCTATTTCAACAAACGTATCTAGCAATTCTTGAATACCAAAGTTATTCAACGCCGAACCAAAGAAAACAGGAGCAATTTGAGCATCGAGATAATAATCCATATCCAAATCGCCGTAAACGCCTTCAATGAGTTCAACATCTTCGCGCAACTTAGAAACGTCTTTGGCATTCAAAATACCGTCTAATTTGGCGTCGTTTACCCCATCAATTTTAATCATGTCGTCAGCCTTCTTTGTTTTGTTACTTTCAAACAAATTCAACGTCTGATTATGCAATAAATACACCCCTTTAAAGTCTCTACCGCCATTAATTGGCCAACTCAACGGGTGTACACCAATATTCAATTTTTCTTCTAATTCATCTAACAAATCGAATGGATCTTTACCATCACGGTCCATTTTATTGATAAAAACAATCACTGGAGTTTTGCGCATTCTACAAACCTCCATCAAACGTTCGGTTTGTTCCTCTACCCCTTTCACACAGTCAATCACCAAGATTACACTATCAACAGCCGTTAAAGTTCTGTAGGTATCTTCAGCAAAATCTTTGTGACCAGGAGTATCCAAAATATTCACCCAGCTATTTTTATACGGAAATGTCATTACCGAAGTAGCAACCGAAATACCACGTTGCTTTTCAATTTCCATGAAATCTGAAGCAGCGGTTTTTGTAATTTTATTCGATTTTACCGCACCCGCTGTTTGAATTTGACCACCAAATAAAAGAAACTTCTCTGTTAAGGTAGTTTTACCAGCATCAGGATGCGAAATAATAGCAAAGGTTTTTCTTTTGGCAATTTCCGATTCGTACATAAAGGCGCAAAGTTACATAAATTGATTTAGATGAATTTAGTTTTGTTTCTCTTTCCTTACCTTCGTAGTATGTCATCGGTTATTATTGAAAATGCAACAAAAAACGATATCCCTCAAATTTTGGATATTGTAAATCATTATATAGAAAATGATACCTGCATTTACGATTTAGAACCAAGAGCGCTTGAAAAACAAATGGAATGGTTTGAAAACCAAACTTCTAACAACTACCCTGTTTTGGTGGCCAAAATCAACAATCAATTGATTGGATTTGCTTCTTATTCGCAATTTAGACCCAAGGTGGGATATAAATTCTGCATGGAACATTCAGTTTATGTAGCACATAATCAAAAAGGAAATGGCGTTGGAAAAATGCTTTTGCAAGATTTAATTAAAATTGCTGAAGAACAAAAAATCCATACACTCATAGGGGGAATTGATGCCAACAACCAAAATAGCATTGAATTTCACAAACAATTTGGATTTGAAATTGTAGGTCGAATGAACGAAGTTGGTTATAAATTTAACCGTTGGCTCGATTTGGTTTGGATGCAAAAAACGATTTAAGAATTACAATCCGTTTTCCGAATTAAATTTCTTCACCAAAGGATTCATTACCCTAACCCACAGCGGGTAAACCAAACTCAAAACCATCATTCCAGGATAACCAGTAGGCATTTGCGGCGCATTTTCAAGACTCCTTAATTCTTGGTATTTCTTGGTAGATTTGGCGTGGTGATCGGAATGCCTCGACAATTCAAACAGCAACAATCGGCCAATAATATGATTGGAATTCCATGAATGTTTTTCAGTTACAATTTCATACAACCCCGATTCTGTTTTTTGCCTTACCAATCCGTAGTGTTCGATGTAATTAATGGTTTCTAAAAGAATAGCTCCTAAAAAACCAGACAGCCTCATCATTATTGCGGCCTCAAGTCCCCCAAGAAAATAAATCCCTATTAAAAAACCCAACTGAATCAATTGAAATTGCAACATTTGATTTGAGGGATGAAATTTAGGCAGATTCAATCGTTTTAGCCTTTCAAACTCCAAATTCCACGCCGAAATCCAAACAAAAAACATAGACCTAAACCAAAACGAGTAAATAGGTTCATTGTAGCGCCCAGAAGAAGGATCTTCAGGAGTACCAACATATTTGTGATGCCCTCGGTTATGTTCAATGAAAAACTGCATATAAAAAGAGGTCAACAGCAATGTTTTTGCTAAAAATTGATCTAGCCAATTTGGCCTATGGCCGAGTTCATGGGCCACATTGATTCCATAAGTGCCACACATAATTCCCATGGCAAATGCTTTTCCAAATAACTCTAAGTAAGAATGATTAATTGACAAATGCGCATCGGTAATATACCAGTAAACAAAAAACAGATGAATGGGAACAACTGCATAAATTACGATGTCGTACATTTTGTTGTCTACTGCATTTTGGGCTAAATCGTCTTGACCGAATTTACCACCGTGGTTTAAAATTAATTCTAGAATGGGAATGATTCCAAACACAAAAAACGCAGCAAACCAAGTCATGAGTCCTTGCGATTGAAACGAAATTGCCACGGAAGCGGCTGGCAATAATGAAATAATATAGCGAAAAGGTATAAAATTCATAGCGAATACAATAATAGCAAATAAGATAAATATATATTGTTTTTTTATTATTATTCACAAAAAAGATTGAGTTATGATATAAATTCACGAAATTTGCGCAATTTTTAATTTGAACATGTCTTCACTGCGCAACATTGCAATCATTGCACACGTTGACCACGGTAAAACTACTTTGGTCGACAAAATGCTTCACCAAGCCCAACTTTTTCGTGAGAATCAAGAAGTTGGAGAATTAATTCTCGACAACAACGATTTAGAGCGTGAGCGTGGTATTACCATTCTTGCTAAAAACGTAAGTGTTATTTGGAAGGGTACTAAAATTAACATCATTGACACTCCAGGTCACGCCGATTTCGGTGGTGAGGTTGAACGTGTGTTAAATATGTGTGATGGTGTATTGCTTTTGGTTGATGCATTTGAAGGCCCAATGCCTCAAACTCGTTTTGTATTGCAAAAAGCTCTTGCTCTTGGTAAAAAACCTATTGTTGTAATTAACAAAGTAGACAAACCAAACTGCGATCCTGACAAAACCCATGACGATATTTTCGATTTGTTTTTCAATTTGGAAGCAAACGAAGACCAGTTAGATTTTACTACCGTTTTCGGTTCTGGTAAAAATGGTTGGTTTGGTCCTGACTTCAGAACTCCTACAGAAGATTTATCTTTTTTGATGGATACGATTATCAACGTAATTCCTGAGCCTATCGTTGAAGAAGGAACAGTTCAATTGCAAATTACTAGCTTAGATTTCAGCAGTTATACGGGTCGTATTGCGGTTGGTAGATTGAAGCGCGGACATTTGAAAGAGAACATGCCTATTACTTTGGTAAAAAGAGATGGTAAACTTGAGCGTCAGCGTGTTAAAGAACTTTATACCTTCAGCGGACTTGGTAAATTAAAAACTACTGAAGTTTTTGCGGGGGACATTTGTGCAATTACAGGGATTGAAAACTTTGAAATTGGCGATACCATTGCCGATTTTGAAAACCCAGAAGCATTGCCAACAATGAAAATTGATGAGCCAACAATGAGTATGTTGTTTGCCATTAATAACTCTCCTTTCTTTGGTAAAGAAGGAAAACACGTTACTTCACAAAAAATTCGTGAGCGTTTATATAAAGAAACTGAGAAAAACTTGGCATTGAGAGTAGAAGATACAAACAGTGCAGATCAATTCTTGGTTTTTGGTAGAGGTATTCTTCACTTAGGCGTATTGGTTGAAACCATGCGTAGAGAAGGTTACGAATTACAAGTAGGACAACCTCGTGTAATCTTGAAAGAAATTGACGGAAAAAAACATGAGCCTATTGAAATTTTAACAGTTGACGTTCCTGAACATCACAGTGGCAAAGTAATTGAATACGTAAGCCAACGTAAAGGTGAAATGTTGAGTATGTTGCCAAAAGGCGACATGGTAAGATTAGAGTTTGAAATTCCTTCAAGAGGTTTGATGGGATTAAGAAACAACTTACTTACAGCTACCCAAGGTGAAGCAATTATGGCCCACCGTTTCAAAGCATTTGAACCATGGAAAGGCACTATGCCAACCCGTATCAATGGTGTTTTGATTTCTAAAGACAAAGGATTTTCTACTGGATACAGTATGGATAAATTGAAAGACCGTGGAAATTACTTTATCCATCCAGGTGCTGATATTTATACGGGTCAAATTGTAGGTGAACACATTAAACCAGGAGATTTGGTTTTGAATTTGTGTACTGCAAAACAAATGACCAACTTCCGTGCTGCAGGTAAAGACGATAATACCGTTTTGGCGCCACCAAAAGAATTCAACTTAGAAGAGGCAATGGAATACATTCAAGAGGACGAATATGTAGAGGTAACACCTGAAAATATTCGCTTGAGAAAAATCATCCTTGACGAAAATGAACGCAAACGTGCAGGTAGTAAAGCATTACTTGGATAAAAATAACTTATATTCGCAAAAACATAAATAACCATGAAATTTGATATAGCTGTCATCGGAAGTGGACCTGGTGGTTACGTAGCTGCCATCCGCGCTTCTCAGTTGGGCAAAAAAGTTGCCATCATCGAAAAAGCCGACTTGGGCGGAGTTTGCTTAAACTGGGGTTGTATTCCAACCAAAGCACTTTTAAAAAGTGCCCAAGTTTTTGATTACATCAACCACGCTGCAGATTATGGAATTACCGTTGGTGAATTCAAATCTGACTTCGATGGTATGGTAAAACGTAGCCGCGGAGTTGCCGATGGAATGAGCAAAGGAATTGCCTTCTTAATGAAGAAGAACAAAATTGAAGTCATCAAAGGAAGTGCTAAACTGGCCGGAAAAGGCAAAGTTTCTGTTACAGATGCTGATGGAAAATCTTCAATTGTTGAAGCTGACCATATTATTTTGGCTACTGGTGCCCGTGCGCGTGAACTTCCAACCGTGAAAATGGATGGCACACACGTAATTGGATACCGTGAAGCTATGGTATTGCCAAAACAACCTAAAGAAATGGTAATCATTGGTTCAGGTGCAATTGGAATGGAGTTCGCATACTTCTACAATACCATTGGAACTAAAGTAACTATCGTTGAATTTATGAACCGCATTCTTCCAATTGAAGACGAAGACGTTTCTAAAGCAATGGCAACAACCTACAAGAAAAAAGGCGTTACAGTAATGACCGAAAGTAGTGTTGAAAAAGTTGACGTAGTTGGCGATCGTTGTATCGTAACCGTGAAAACTAAAAATGGCGAAGAAAAACTTGAATGTGATATCGTTTTAAGTGCTGCAGGTATTCAAACAAATCTTGAAAACCTTGGACTTGAAGAAATGGGCATCAAAACAGACAAAGGAAAAGTTGTGGTAGATGATTTCTATCAAACTTCTGCTCCTGGCGTTTACGCCATTGGCGATATCGTTCCTGGTCCTGCGTTGGCCCACGTTGCAAGTGCGGAAGGCATTATTTGCGTTGAAGCAATTGCGGGTCATCACCCAGAACCGTTAAACTATGGCAATATCCCAGGTTGTACTTATACCCACCCTGAAGTTGCAAGTGTTGGTTTAACTGAAGCTCAAGCAAAAGAAAAAGGAATTGAAATTCGTGTGGGTAAATTCCCATTCAGCGCAAGCGGTAAAGCTGCTGCTAGCGGTGCAAAAGACGGATTTGTAAAAGTAATTTTCGACAAAAAATATGGCGAATGGTTAGGCTGCCACATGGTAGGCGAAGGCGTCACCGATTTCATTATTGAAGCAGTTGTTGCCCGTAACCTTGAAACTACAGGTCACGAAATACTTAAATCTGTTCACCCTCACCCTACAATGAGTGAAGCAGTTATGGAAGCTGTGGCTCAAGCGTATGATGAGTGTATCCACTTATAATACAAACTATTTTTATAATCAAAAAAGGCCGCGTTTGCGGCCTTTTTTGTTAACTTTGCTACCCAATGAAAATTCATCGTTTTACCTTTAATCCTTTACAAGAAAACACCTACATCGCTTGGTGTGAAGAAACATTGAACTGTGCCATCTTCGATGCTGGTAATTACGATTACTCTGAACATGAACAAATTCGTGCCTTTATTGATAAATTAGGACTCACTCCTACCCAATTGCTTGGTACTCACGCACATATTGACCACATTTTTGGAAATTGGTGGATCAAACAAGTGTATAATATTCCCTATTACCTTCACAAAGACGATGTAATTATGATTGACAGATCTGAAACCATGGCTTCTCTTTGGAATTTAAATTACACCACCTCTCCCCAACCCGACTTCTTTCTAGAAGGCGGTCAAACCATTCAAATTGGAATTGGAGAATTGGAAGTTCGTTTTGTGCCAGGACATGCGCCTGGACATGTGGTTTTTGTTTCTCACAAAGATGAATGGGCGGTTGTTGGCGATACCATTTTTGAGGGAAGTATTGGCAGAACCGACTTACCAGGTGGAAACCACGATTTACTCCTTCAGAAAATCAAAGAAGAAATATTTACCCTTCCCGATAATTTCACTCTGTACCCAGGGCATGGGGTTGATACCACTGTAGACAATGAAAAACAAAATAATCCGTTTTTCTAATTCATAAAATTAAAAGCCAATGACAAATTTGCGCAACAATCTAGATTTTATTGCTACCCTGTTTTTTGAAGCAGGTGTAACAAACTGGATTGTTAGCCCAGGTTCAAGAAATGCACCCATTGTGGCCGGATTTATTCGTCACGGGGGATTTACCTTACACAGTTTTCCCGATGAAAGAGCTGCTGCCTTTGCTGCAATGGGTATGTCAATTGCCAGTCAATATCCCTGTGGTGTAATTTGCACCAGTGGAACAGCAGCAGCGAATTTTTATCCTGCAGTTTGCGAAGCCTTTTATCAACGCGTGCCAATGGTGGTTGTTACTGCCGATAGACCTGAGTATTTGATAGATCAGTGGGATGGGCAAACCATCCATCAAAAAGATATTTATAAACCTCATATTCGTTCTTCAATCAATATTGATGCAAACGAAGAAGACTTTTTAGAACTTGAAAGTACCATTTACGATGCTGTAAAATCTGCACAATTTCCTGTTACGGGTCCAGTTCATATAAACATTGCATTGGAAGACCCAATTTATAGCGAAATAGATCAACCTTTCTATCAAACGCAACCTTCAAAACCTTTTATTTATCACCATGCTGTTACCCCTCCGGTGCCAGCCGATTTGATTCAAAAAATCCTTTCTAATAAACATATCCCTGCCAATCCAAAAATATTGATATTGGTAGGACAACACCACCCCTCTGAATCGCTTTCAAGTGCCCTTAGTTTGATTCAAAACAAATTCCCTACCCTGTGTGACATTTGTAGCCATCAAATTGAGTATGGTTTACAGCAGTGGGATTTGGCCTTGACTTCTGAGGGATTCAAAGAAGAATTACTTCCAGATATTCTTGTTACAGTGGGAATGGCAATGATAAGCAAACCACTTAAGAAAGCATTAACCAATGCCAAACTAACTCACTTACATATTGCAGAATCTGGTGAAGTAGGTAACCCGTTTCATACTATTCCAATTATTCTAACGCACCACGATGCCGATTTTCTAACCGCATTGTATTTGCATTCTGAGGAAAATGAATCGTACTTGAATTTATGGAAACAGACTACAACCAAAGCAAATACTAAGAAGTTCGAAGGCCATTACCTCCAAGAATTTAATGCAGTGAAGCTCATTATGGAGCAATCTTCAGAATCTATGGCATTACATTTTGGGAATTCCATGAGCATTAGATATGCTTCTTGGGTTGGAAGTACCAAAGCCAAAGTATTTGGAAATAGAGGAACCAGTGGCATTGATGGTAGCTTAAGTACTGCAGCAGGTTATGCAATTGCAAACCCAAATACAACAACAGTTTGTACACTTGGCGATATCTCTTTCATTTACGATGCCCACGGTATGTGGACCACACAATTTCCCCCGAATTTAAAAATAGTGGTATTAAACAACAAAGGTGGACAAATTTTCAATTGGATAGATGGCCCAAGTAAAGAACCTAAAATGATGCCATTTATTGAAACTCCTCAAGATTACAATATATCTAAATTGTGTGATTTCTATAAAGTTGAACATCAAAGTACTGAAAATTTAACAATGGATATTTACAACAATTTTATTACAGGCAACATCCAATGCCTTGAAATCGTCTTGAAATCATTACAAAATAATTCATACCATGCGTAAAATCATTTTCATATTCCTTTTTACAATAAGCACAACCCACCTGGGATTAGGGCAAAACGTTAAAATAAAAAGTGTGTTGTTTGTTGGAAACAGTTACACAGCGGTAAACGACTTACCAAACTGGGTTCGTTTGGTTGGGGCAAGCCAAGGAGATACTTTTGATGTAACTAGCTTTGCGCCAGGAGGAAGAACCTTTCAAGGCCATTCTCAAGATCCGCAGCTATTGATGCTCATTCAACAAAAAAATTACGATGCTGTTATTTTACAGGAGCAAAGCCAAATCCCGTCTTTTCCAATTGACCAAGTTGAAACCGATTGTTATCCATTTGCAAAATCGCTCGTAGACAGCATTCGTGCGAACAATCCATTTGCTAAAATAGTCTTTTATATGACATGGGGCAGAAAAGATGGAGACGCACAAAATTGTCCAAATTGGCCTCCAGTATGTACTTTTAAAGGCATGAATCTATTGTTGCATGACCGATACATACAAATGGCAAAAGACAATTTTACTTGGGTAGCTCCAGTTGGTTCGGTTTGGAGGGACATTCGCGATACAACCACCATCAACCTTTACCAAGGCGATGGCAGCCATCCATCATTTGAAGGTACACATTTGGCGGCGCTTACCATTTACCAAGCCCTGTTTCAAAAGAAAATCAATGATAATTGCTTTGTTGGTTCGTTGAATCAAACCAACCACATTCAAATTAAAAACACCTCAACTGCCATTTTTAACGATAGCATTCAAAAATGGAATTACGACACTTGTAAAGTACCCATGCATTTTGAATATACCATGGTAAAGAATGTGAGCACCGACAGTTGCTTTCTCACATTAAATGCCCTTCGCAAAGACCCTAGAGCCGACTACAATTGGTATTTAAAAGGATTAGGAAATAAATTCAACAAAATAGGCAGTGGTTTTTCTATTGATTCAATAAAGGCAAGCAAAAACAGCCAAATTTATTTAAAGGTAAAGAATGCTTGCGGTACCGATTCAAGTATGCAGAAATTTGTATTTGTATCGGTTCAATCGATCAAAAACACAGTGAAATTGAAATGTATTGAAACCAGTATTGGTAAGGAAATTTCAATACCAATTAAGTCTAAATCAGGCTCAATTCAATTGGTTGATATTCAAGGTCGAATTGTGGATACAAAAGCAATTGGAAATACCAATTTATATACAATTCCCAAAGTAAAATCAGGGATGTATTATTTATTCATCAATAATACTCCGGAAATAAAGCTACTGGTAGATTAATTATTTATAACGCTGAATATCGCGGGCAATGTCTTTCTCCTTCAAATCATCGCGTTTGTCGAAGGTTTTCTTACCTTGTCCCAAACCGATTTCCATTTTGAAAATGCCACGTTCATTTTCATACAAACGGATAGGAAAAACAGTATATCCTTTTGATTTGATTTTCATTTCAATTTTACGCAATTCTCTTTTATTCAATAAAAGTTTTCTATCGCGCATGGGTTCGTGGCTGTTATAACTAGCCAAGCTAAATTCAGAAATGTGGATGTTTTTCAGGAATAGTTCACCATCTTGCAAAACACAATAACCATCGCCCATATTGACCGAATTATTGCGAATAGATTTCACTTCTGTTCCCACCAATTGCATGCCGGCCTCGTAGGTTTCTTCAATATGAAAATTGAATCTCGCACGTTTATTGGAAATTTCAATTTTCTTTATACCCTTAGCCATTGATGATCTGATTTACAAGCCTTTCGAGCTTTTCCTTTTTTAATATTTTTTGTCCTTGCTCGCCTTCTGCAACGATTCTTTCTCCCACTTTCGCAACAAAGGTGCAATCGATTTGATGTCCCTCAAGAACAGAAACGGTAGCAATAAATTCAACCGTATCACCAAGCATTGCGGGTGACTTATGTCTGATATTCAAAAATGTGCCAATGCCTTCTTCATCTGCTTCTTTCATTTGAAGGACAAATTGGCGGCAGGCCCATTCGGCATCTCTTCCCAAGGCAAATGTGCTATAAAATGGATGCACATTTCCAGTTTCGAAGGTTGCCAAATCTGATTGTTCAACTAAATGAACAAACGTTAATTGATTTCCAACTTCGTAAATATTTTTCATTTCAGGAGTTCAACGAGCTCTTTGCAGTTGATTTCCATGTGCGAAGCATCGTAAGTGCAATCACCATTTTCCACCCAAATAACCTGAGGAGATTCGTGGTGAACGCTCAATTTGTCTGCAATGGCATTAGAAACTTCGCGATACGCAATTAAATCTAAATAATAAAAATTAGCTTTATCGTAAAAGTCACTTTCTAGTTTCTCCAAGCGATTCAACGCCATCGTACTTATTGAGCAACGCGTTGAATGTTTGAATATTACAGATGATTTATTGTTAGAATCTAAAATAATAGCATCTAACTGTTCAATGGAATTTAGCGTTTTCCATTTATTGTTCATAGCGAACGATTAACGGGTTTTAAAAGTTTTAGCACCCATAGAAGGACACTGGTTCTTTTTTGAAGTTCCACAAGAAGTGATAAAAAGTGTGGCAATTCCAACAACGACGATTAACTTTGCAATTTTCATGGTATCTTATATTTACTGCAAATTAAACAAATTTGATGCCAAAACAGAAGACATTTCCGAAATAAATTCAAAAATAATCGGTGAACTTCCTCTGAACCTTGGCAAACTCCAAAAATTACATGGAGATTTCTTTCCTATTGCAGCCACCCAACATGAATTACAGAAGAAAGCACTGAAAAAAATACCGAGTTTTATTCATGCAGGTTGTATCCTCGAAAAAAGAGCATACGAGCAATGCACCTCTGAAGATGTAGCCCTTTGGAAAGCCCATTTCTTTCCCTCAAAAAAGCTTTTGAGCCTTACGGGCGGACTTGGCGTTGACGAATGGGCTTGGGCCAAATCTGGAACCCGGGTAACATCCATCGATATTGATTCAAACCTTAACCACTTGGCGAAATACAATTTCGATAAACTAAAGGTTGAAATTGACCGACAAACATCCGACGCCAACGATTTTATATCTTCTAATGATTTAAGCAATTACGATTTAATTTACATTGATCCAGACCGCAGAGACGGCAATACCAGAATCACCAATCAAGTTGCGAGTTACAGTCCCAACATCTTTGAAATTATTCAAAACAATCAAAATACAAACCTCAATTGGCTCATCAAATTGAGTCCAATGGTTGACACCGATTTTATTGAAAACCATCTCCCTGGAAATAAAAGCTATTACGCCATTGTTGTAAGGCAAGAAGTGAAAGAGCTGTTGGTTCATATTCAATTCACAGATAGTCAATCAAAAACAAAAAGAGAAGTCGTTTCAATTGATGGAAGCAAATACAGCTATTCAAGTCAAGTTTTTAATCCAGAGAGATTAGCTCCTTCAAACATGGATTACATATTCGAGCCTAACGGAGGAATTATGTGTTTGAAATTGAATCGTGATTTACACCAATTGAATGGATTTACTCCACTCAATATTCAGCATACTTTTTTCAAATGCAATGTAATTATTCCCTCAGAAATGGGAAGAACTTTTATGCCCATTCACTCCGAGCCTATTATTGGGGGACTGAATAAAATTGGGAAAACAATTAAGTCTGATTACAAAATCGAAGCGGCATCAATTACCGCAAGGGATTGTAAATTAACCACAGAAGAAATCAGGAAAAGTTTGGGATTACAAGAAAGCAATACCCATTATTTAATTCTTACAAAAAGGGGAAATGAATTTATTGCTTGGATATGCGTAAAACCTACTTAGAACAGCGACTTACGTAGTCTTCTAATGCTGCAACCATGCTTGGAATTCCTGGAGCAGGGGCAGTAATATCTAAAATTAAGTTTTGTTCAGCAATGGCAGCTTGTGTACTTGCGCCAAAACCAGCAATTCTGGTTTTATTTTGAACAAAATCTGGAAAGTTATCAGATAAACTTTTGATATCGGCAGGACTAAAGAAAACCAAGATATCATAAAACACTTCTTTCAAATCGCTCAAGTCAGAGCTCACAGTTCTGTAGATGATGCATTCTGTAAAATCAAATCCATTTTCAGTAAAATAATTTGGAATACTTGACTTACGAATATCAGAACATGGAAATAAGAATTTTTCCTTTTTATGCGTTTTAAATAATGTTAAAAAATCTTTTTCATTTCCTTTCGACGTAAACATTTTACGTTTTCTAGGAACAATATATTTTTGAACGTAATTAGAAACATTTTCATTGATTGAGAAATATTTTGTTTCCGCCGACATTTCAATTTTCATTTCAGCAGCCAAAGAAAAGAAGTAATCGACTGCATTTTTCGAATTGAAAATGATGGCTGTAAAATCAGCAAAATTTACTTTTTGCTTTCTAATTTCCTTTGGGGTAAGGGGTTCGATGTGAATAAATGCACGAAAATCAATTGTGAGTTTGTGCTTTTTCGCAAACTCCTCATACACATTTTTGCCTGGCTCTGGCTGTGGCTGAGTGATCAGAATACTCTTAACTTTAATCTCTCTTTCGGCGGTCATGTCTATAAAGTACTTTTAATATATTTGAAAAGCAATAAGTATGGAATAACTTCCAAGGTGCAAAAATACAAAATTGCAACGAAAGAACGATATTTATCTTGAAATAGCCCAAATAATTGTATAATCAACCTTGTAATTACCCAAATAATGAGTATGGTAAGCACAATTAACGATAAGTTGATATTCTGTAATTGAGACCCATTATAATAAATGAGAATAAAAATTGGAATCATTACAATACCAAAAACAAGATTCACATTTATTTGTCTTTGCATTTGACGTTTCCATAGTTCGGCAACTTCCAAACTCGAAGTAAATGTAAACTGTATAAAGTAATGAACGAGAAACAATATTGTAACAAACAACAATGCAACAAAAAAGGTAATTAAACTATTTAAAGAAACATATTCCGATGTAATTACATATAACAATACTCCTTGGCAAAAAACCAATAATCCAATGACGTAAGCATGTATACTTCCCGCAACTGAACTTATTTTTTGCTCATTGATTAAATCTTCGAAGTAATATTTTTTCAAAAAACTCTTCATTCGCAGCTCTAACTGCTTTGAAAACACTGCCCTAAAATAAATGAAATACAAAATGATAAAAATACTCAAGCCAAAGAACCAGAATCTACCTCGGGCTACATGCAAATATGTTTCATGAATAAATGGATTAAACGGATCTGGTGAATGTGCTACCCTTTTTTCAGGTAATTTAATGGTAACGGCATTTTCTAATACTTTCACCAAACTATCTGTCTTGCAAGAATCAATGAATAAATAGGCATGATATTCTGGCCAAGACATTTTATGAACCACTGACCCTGTATCACTTATTTGGATATCTAAACTGTCGGTTTGTTGGGCTGAAAACGAATATCCCTCATGAGTAAAAAACAAAAGAAAAACAGCAAAAAGGCATTTCAAGCCCCATTTCATTGTTCCACCTTGTTTCATATTGCTGCAAAAATAATCGATAAATATTGAGAATGATATTTTCTGGAATTAGATTTCAATAAATATTCAAGACCTTTGCAATCAGTGGCTGGTATTTATATCCATATTCCCTTTTGTAGAAAAGCATGTAATTATTGCAATTTCCATTTTAGCACTTCCTTAAAAGTTGTTGACCAAATGGTAAATGCCATTGCTACGGAGTTGAAATTACGCAGTTTTGAACTTGGAAATTCATCCATTGAAACCATCTATTTTGGTGGCGGAACCCCTTCCCTCCTATCTGAAAATCATTTAGATCTAATATTCAATGCCATTGAATCTAATTTTAATTTGAGGGACATTCAAGAAATTACACTTGAAGCCAATCCGGAAGATATTACAACGGAATCGCTTAAAACTTGGAAAAAGTTTAAAATAAATAGGCTCAGCATTGGCGTGCAATCACTGAACGAAGCTGAGTTAACCTTCATGAATAGGAACCACAACGCAGTTCAATCTAAGGCAGCCATTGAACTTGCCTTAAATGCCAACTTTAAAAACATTACCCTAGATTTGATTTATGGGAGTCCTTGGAAAACGGATGAAGATTGGAAATCTGAATTGACTTGGGCGTTGAATGCTGGCATTACCCATTTATCGGCTTATGCTTTAACCGTTGAGCCCAAAACACAGTTAGCCAATCAGATTAGCAAAAATATATTGCCATCACCCACCGACGAAAGAATGGAATCGCAATTCAATGTCCTTCAAGAATATATTTCAAAAAACGGTTGGGATGCCTACGAAATTAGCAATTATTGTAAACCTAGCCACAGGGCAATTCACAATTCAAATTATTGGGCTGGCAAACCTTATTTGGGTGTTGGTCCTTCGGCCCATTCTTTTGATGGACAAAATAACCGCCGTTGTAATGTTTCAAACAACGCCATGTATATGAAAGGTGTTGAAAACGAAACCGTTTACTGGGAAAACGAAGAACTTACAATTGAAAATAAATTCAACGAATATTTGATGACGAAACTTCGCACTGCTGAGGGAATCGATTTGAATTATGTTAATTCCATCAATTCAACGTGGAAAAGCAATAACAACAAAACCATTGAAAAACTGATCAGGAATGAGAATATTGCCATGAATGACAATGGGTTGTATTTAACCAACAGTGGCAAATTGATTTCCGATTACATTATTTCTTTGCTCATGGTTTAATTTTAGTAGAATTCATCAAAAATTAATTCACTTTTATAGAATTAAAGCCTCACTTCAAAGGGGCTTTTCTTTTTTATGATTTCTGTCATTTTTTTTCATAATTAGAGTTGTACCTTTGAACTATAATTATTTACGATTATGAATAGAAAAACCAACAACAACATTTTGGTACCAACAGATTTTTCTGATGTTGCTGAATGTGCTTTACAGCACGCAATTAAAGTAGCTCAAGCCTATAAAAATGAAATCACACTTCTTTTTATATTCGAAGAAGGAATTTTAGGTGGTTTATTTTCTGGTTCTCAATCTGACGTAATGAAGGATGCAATTGGAACAAAACTTCAATTGAAAGCCGATGAAATTACCAAAGCATCTGGAATTAAAACTTCATACAGAATTGGCAAAGGAAAAGTGTACAAAGCTATTTCTGAAATTGCCAATGAAGAGCATTTTGATTCTATCATTATGGGTAGCCATGGCGCATCTGGTTTGGAACAAATTGTTGGTTCAAATGCTTCTAGAACAATTCAATATGCAGAGGTTCCTGTAGTTGTTGTTAAAAATTCTAATATTGGAGCAAAAGGTTATAGCAAAATTGTAATGCCTATTGACTTGACTATTGAAACCCGTCAAAAAGTTGATTGGGCTATTCACTTGGCTAAAAAATTCGATTCTGAAATTCACGTTGTTTATTCTAAATCTAGCGACGAATATTTAGACCGTAAAATCCAAAACAACATTGCACAAGTTGAATACGATTTGAAAGCTAAAAATGTAAAATACCAAATCTATGAATTCAAAGACGGCGTATTAGACAATTTCGCAACTGAAATTCACAATTACGCAAATATCGTAAATGCCGACTTGATTTTGGCAATGACACATACAGAAAAAGGAATTTCTGAAATCATCATTGGAACCCTTACCCAACAAATTGTAAATAGAGCCAACAATGTAGCTGTAATGTGCATTCACCCGCGTGAAACTGCATTCAACTACGATTATTAATTCTGAATAAATCTCATAAAAAAAGGCTGCCATTGGCAGCCTTTTTTGTTTATCAAAAGATAAAATGTCCCTTAAAAATCTAAAATAATACCAATCGTTGGTAACACGTTGCCCGATGAATTTACCAAGTAGTCTGTGGCGTATTGATTTGGATTGTTTGAATCCTTAATCAAATTACCCTGCGCATCTTGTCTGGCAATTAAAGTAGATGGACCAACGTATTGATAATTAAAGAAATTCTGAATGTCGATGTACAAATTCAACGACCATTTCTTTTTGTACCAAACTTTATCTATCCTTAAATCAAATTGATTAAAATTACCCAAACGTTTTGTATTTAATTGGTTATAATCCAAAATAGCAACACCCCTAGCGTTCCAATTGGCAACGTTCATTGAAGTTGCAATATCATTTGGCGTATAAGGTCGGCCAGTTACAAATCTCCACTTCGCTCCTATTTCCCAATTCTTTTTCAATTTTTTACCTGCAACCACCGAAAGGGTATGACGGCTATCCCAAGCGCTGGCTACCATTTTGTCGTTTTTATCGGCAAACTGCGACCACGCCAAGGTATAACTTAAAATTCCATACAGTCCATTTCTAGACCTGCGTTGTATTAAAAATTCAGTTCCATAAGCCTGCCCTTTGGCAATAGAACTTACGGGCTCGTTTCCTACCACCGCAAAATCAGCTCCCAAATTACCTAAGCTAATGCTATCGTTCAAAGCCAGAGGATATTGTTCGTAGAATTTATAAAATCCCTCCAAAGTAATTTTTGTCTCTTGTCCTTGGTTGTACTGAAATCCCGCAGAAACCATTCTATTCCTGATATATTTTACCCTAGACTGGTTCACCAAATTAAAGTTAGCATCTCTGTAACCCAAAACGGTATAGGCTGGCAATTGGAAAAATTGACCCACATTGGCATTGAAATACAGTTTATTTTTTAGAGGGACAGAAACCGACGCAGAAATTGTAGGCTGCGAAAAAGGATTTTTGGTGTTGCTGCCATAAGATGAACCATCTAACCTCCCTGCCAATGAAACCATGGTACCGCGATTTCCAACCAACCCAGAAATTCTTGCAAAACCTGCATATTTAAAGGTTTCTAACAAACTTGAAAAATTTACAATGATTGGTGCAGAAAATGGTTTTACAATTTTATTGTAGGTATTGACGCTATATTTCACATATTCAACCCCTGTTCCAAGCATCCAATCAAAGCCTTTCAACTTACCAGAATGCTCTATACGAAGTTTGTTTTCAGCCTCTCTGCTTTTGTATTTCAAATTCAAATTAGATTCTGAACTTTGATCGTTGTTGGCATACTTTACCGTTTCGTTATTCAACATATTTCTGCTGATAAAGTACTGTGTTTTGGTTTTCTCTGAGAAATGCGTGTAAACCATACCGAAGGTATAATTCCATTGAGAGTAAACTGGCAAATAGCCCAAGATATACTTGTTTGATTTCAATTTGGTGGTATCGGTAATTCCATCGTTTACTTTTTCATTTAACTGAAAATAATCAACTGCACCCACGGTAATAAAAGACAAATTATCTTTTCCCTTTAATTGTATTTTTACCTTTCCTTGATAGTCAATAAAATTAGGGAAGAACGGAAGTTTCAATAACGTAAACAGCCCTTTCAAGTAACTTTGACGCGCAGAGAAAATATAACTCACTTTCTTTTTCTTACCAATTGGACCGTCTGCCGTGAATCCCAAATCGCTGCTACCCACAGTAAATCTGTATTTGCCTTTTTGCATATTTCCATCAATTTGTTGAAAATCCAGAACGGCGCTCAATCCGTTGGCATAGTTAATTGGAAATGCTCCTGAGAAGAAGTTCACTTTCTTGATAAAGTTCACATTCAATAACCCTACCGGACCGCCTGTGCTACCTTGAGTTTGAAAATGGTTGATGATTGGAATTTCAATTCCATCTAAGTAAAATTTATTTTCAACCGGTGATCCCCCGCGAATTACTATGTCGTTTCTAAACCCTGGAATAGAAATCACCCCTGGCAGAGACTGAATAATTTTAGAAATATCGCGGTTACCCCCTGGATTTTTCTCAATTTCACGAATTGAAAGTTCTTGAGAAGATATTGGACTTTCTGCAGAACGCTTTTGTAGGGCAGAACGACTAATATTCACCTGCCCTACTGTTTCGGCAAGTGATTCCATTTCAATAATCACATCATTTTGTTTGTCGTAGGTATATAATTGTTCGTAGCTACTTCCGTCTTTATAGCCTTCTAATTGGGCTGTAACCGTGTAAAATCCTGGCTCAACCCCTTTAATTTCGAACAATCCATTTTCATCGGAGGTTGCTACAAAATCGGTTTTAGGCACCAATACTTTTACACCTTTGATGGCTATATTGGTTTGGGCATCGACTACCTTCCCTTTAATGACAACTATTTGCGCTTGAATTTTTGCCATGAAAGCTATGGCGAAAATTGCGAAAAATAGTTTAATGTTTTTTTGCATAAATAGTTTAACAAAGAAATTGCAAAAGGGTTTAAAAATTACACAAAATTTAATATTGTGGTTATATTTGAGCGGAAACTATATCGGGTGTGAATAAATCTACGTCAAATAGTCAGTAAATAGCATTTGGCAGACTTTTCGCTAACAGAATAAAACATTAACTTCGCAGACTTAACCTATGTTCGGGAATATTATAAACAACATTGCAAAAATTTTTGGTGGAAATGCTGCCGAAAAAGCCATGAAAGAAATCATGCCTATAGTGGCTGAAATCAATCAATACTACGATTCATATCAATCAATTAGCACAGATGAACTGCGGAACAAAACCGCAGAGTTCAAATCTAGAATTAGCGAATATCTTTCTGATATTGATACAGATATTGCTGATGCCCATTCACGCGTGAATGCGCTAACTGCAAGTGAAATCGATGAAAAAGAAGAAATTTATCAGCAAATTACCGATCTTGAAAAGAAACGTGATGAAAAATTAGAAGAAGTTTTAAAAGAAATTCTTCCTGAAGCGTTTGCCACTGTAAAAGAAGCAGCGCACAGATTAACTCTTAATGATGAAATCACTTGTACTGCCTTAGATATTGATAGACAACTTGCTACAAAAAAACCAAACGTGCGCATTGAAGGCGACAAAGCCATTTTTGCAAATGAATGGTTGGCAGCAGGTGGTAAAATCAAATGGAACATGGTGCATTACGATGTTCAGTTGATTGGTGGTATTGCATTGCACCAAGGAAACATTTCCGAAATGTCTACGGGTGAAGGTAAAACCTTGGTAAGTACTTTGCCTGCATATTTGAATGCACTTGGTGGACGTGGTGTTCACATGGTTACCGTGAACGACTATTTGGCTCGTCGTGACTGCGAATGGAACGGCCCTTTGTTTAATTTCTTAGGACTTACTGTCGATTGCTTAGAATATCACAGTCCGAACAGCGAAGAACGCCGTATGGCTTACAAAGCCGATATTACGTATGGTACAAACAACGAGTTTGGTTTTGACTACCTACGTGACAATATGGCACACGAAACTGACGAGTTGGTACAAGGCAAACACCATTTTGCAATGATTGATGAGGTAGATAGCGTATTAATTGACGATGCAAGAACCCCATTGATTATTAGCGGACCAACACCAAAAGGCGATATTCAAGAATTTGAAGCATTAAAACCAAGAATTCAATCTTTGGTAGATGCACAAAAGAAATACATTAACAATGCCCTTTCAGATGCAAGAAAATTAATTGCTGAAGGAAAGAGCGGACATAAAGAAGGTGAAGGCGGATTGGCCTTATTGCGTGCACACAGAGGTTTGCCAAAAAACAAAGCGTTGATCAAATTCTTAGGTGAATCTGGAATGCGCAATGTTTTAACCAAAACTGAAAACAATTACATGCAGGACCAACAAAAAGAAATGCCGTTGGCCGACGCTCCTTTATTCTTTACCATTGACGAGAAAACCAACTCTGTTGACTTAACAGAAAAAGGGATTGAATTGATCACGGGTAACGGTGAAGACTCTCAATTCTTTATTTTGCCTGATGTAGGAAATGAAATTGCTGAAATTGAAAAATCAACAGCTTCTGCAGAAGAGAAAATCAGATTGAAAGATATTCTTATGCAAGAATTTGCTGAAAAGAGCGAACGTATTCATTCTGTTCAACAATTATTAAAAGCGTATACATTATTTGAAATTGACGTAGAATACATCCTTCAAGATGGAAAAGTAAAGATTGTTGATGAGCAAACTGGACGTATCATGGAAGGACGTAGATACTCAGACGGTTTGCATCAAGCAATTGAAGCAAAAGAAAACGTTAGGGTTGAAGCAGCTACGCAAACTTATGCAACCATTACATTGCAAAACTATTTCAGAATGTACCACAAGTTAGCGGGTATGACAGGTACTGCTGAAACGGAAGCACAAGAATTGTGGGATATTTACAAATTGGGGGTTAAGGTTATTCCAACCAACAAACCTGTAATAAGAATTGACAAAGAAGACTTGGTTTACAAAACCAAACGTGAAAAATACAATGCGGTAATTGATGAAGTTGTTGCCTTGAGCCAAGCGGGTCGTCCGGTGTTGGTGGGTACTACTTCTGTTGAGGTAAGTGAGTTGTTGGCAAGAATGCTTAAAATTAGAGGCATCAAGCACAATGTATTGAATGCAAAACAGCACCAAAGAGAAGCTGAAATTGTAGCAGAAGCGGGTTACCCTTCAGCTGTTACCATTGCAACCAACATGGCTGGACGTGGTACAGATATTAAAATTTCCGACGAAGTAAAAGCTTCAGGTGGTTTGGCTATTATTGGTACAGAACGTCACGATTCTCGTCGTGTTGACCGTCAGTTAAGAGGTCGTGCAGGACGTCAAGGTGATCCAGGAAGTTCTCGTTTCTACGTGAGTTTGGAAGATGACTTGATGCGTATTTTTGGTGCAGAAAGAGTATCTAATTTGATGGATAAAATTGGTTACAAAGAAGGCGATGTAATTGAACACAGCTGGATGACCAAAACCATTGAACGCAATCAAAAGCGTATGGAACAAAATAACTTTGGTATCCGTAAACGTTTGTTGGAATATGATGATGTAATGAACAAACAACGTTCTAACATCTACAGAATGAGAAAAAATGCCCTTTGGGGTGACAAATTGAGCATCGATTTGCGCAATATGTTGTTCAACTGGTGTAACGATACTGTAATAAATTGCAAAGATCAAGGCAGTTATGAAGAATTAGAATTAGAAGTAATTCGCACGTTGGCAGCAGGATTGCCATTCGATGAAGCCACTTTCGATTCAACAAAAACTGACGATTTGGTAGATATGTTATTTGCCGACTTATCTTCGAAATACAGAAATAAACTTGAAAAAATTGCAGAACAGGCCTACCCTGTTTTCCAACATATCAGAAGCGAACAAGGCGATAGAATTGAAAATGTAGTGGTTCCAATGACCGACGGAACCCACCAATTCCAATTAACAGTTTCCATGCAAAAAGCGTTGGATACCCAATGCCGTTCGTTAAGTAATGACTTTGAAAAATCTACTACGCTTCAAACCATTGACGATGAATGGAAAGAACATTTACGTGAATTGGATGAATTGAAACAAAGTACTGGAAATGCACAATACGAGCAAAAAGATCCTTTGCTAATTTATAAAATTGAGAGTTTTGAATTGTTTGGCAAAATGCTACAACGCATTAACCACAAAGTGCTTGGATTGTTATTTAGAACCAGAATTTTAGACGACAATCAAGTGGGTGAAGCGCGCAAACCAATGCGCAAAGACACCCCAAAAGTGGTTGCTAGCAAAGAAGAATTCAGCAATGGTTCAGATAGCCAAGAAGCCATTGAAAATTCTGCACCTAAAGTCCCTCAAAATCCAATTAGAAATGAACTTAAAGTAGGCCGCAACGACGCTTGTCCTTGTGGTAGCGGCAAAAAATTCAAATCTTGTCACGGCAAAGATTAATCGATGTCTGAAACAAACAATAACCAATCAAAACCCATTGAAGAATATTACTTCGACAATGGGTTTTGTGTTTTTAAAAAGTCGTTTTTGATCAAAAGAGGCACTTGTTGTGGAAATGGTTGCAGGCATTGTCCGTACCAACCAAAACACCAAAAGGGAAATGTGGTTTTATTTCCTGAATTTGTGCAAAAGTTGTAAAAACCTTTTTGGCATTGGCCATTATTGAGTTGTAAATTTGCCATGTGAATTCGAAAATTCAATCAGCACTCATTTCTGTATTTTACAAAGATGGTTTAGAGCCAATTATTCAGGCGCTCCATAATAATAACGTAACACTTTATTCTACCGGTGGAACCCGTAAATTTATTGAAGATTTGGGTATTCCTTGTGTGGCAGTTGAAGATGTAACTGGATATCCAAGTATTTTGGGTGGTCGTGTAAAAACACTTCATCCGAAAGTTTTTGGGGGAATTTTGGCCCGCAGAGAATTGGATACCGACATGAAAGAAATTGCTGAGTATCAAATTCCATTATACGACCTTGTAATTGTTGACCTTTATCCTTTCGCTGAAACAGTTGCGGCTGGTGGTACCGAACAAGATATCATTGAAAAAATTGATATTGGAGGTGTTTCTTTAATTAGGGCAGCTGCCAAAAATCATGCACATACTTGTATCGTTGCCGACAAATCTGATTACAGCACTTTCTTAACTGCCTACAACAATGGCAACGGAAGTTTGTCATTAGAAACAAGAAAAATGTTGGCAGGAAATGCATTTGGTGTTACTTCAAAATACGATACCCAAATTGCAAATTGGTTCAATGGCGACAATGTGTATGCATTGCGTTATGGAGAAAATCCACACCAAAAAGCAACTTTCAATGGTAATTTAGAAGCTATTTTCGAAAAAATACAAGGCAAAGAATTATCTTACAACAACTTACTTGATGTTGATAGCGCAATTTGTTTGTTAAATGAATTTAAAGAAACTCCAGGAAGCACATTTGTAATTATCAAACATAACAACGCTTGCGGTGTTGCTACCAGAACGGATGTTTTCGATGCTTGGATTGATGCATTGTCATGCGATCCAGTAAGCGCTTTCGGTGGAATTTTGGCTACCAATTCTGAAATTGATGAAAAAACCGCGATTGAAATCAACAATTTGTTTTTTGAAGTATTGATAGCTCCTAGCTATTCTGAAAAAGCCAAAGAAATATTATCGGGCAAAACCAACCGCATTATTTTACAAAGTAAAAATCCTATTCAATTGAAAAACCCATTAACACGCACCGTGTTAAATGGAGAACTTGTTCAAGAACGCGATACCATTACCGATGTAAAAGCAAACATGACTGTGGTAACCAATACCACTCCAACGGATGCCCAATTCCACGACCTTGAAATTGCCATTAAATTGGTAAAACAAACCAAAAGCAATACCATTGTATTGGTGAAAAATGGTCAATTGTTGGCAAGTGGAACCGGTCAAACAAGCCGCGTTGATGCACTGCAACAAGCCATTGACAAGGCAAACCGTTTTAGATTTGATTTAGAAGGTGCTGTGATGGCAAGCGATGCGTTTTTCCCTTTCCCAGATTGTGTTGAAATTGCCGACAAAGCAGGAATCAGGGCAGTTGTTCAACCAGGAGGAAGTGTAAAAGACCAATTGAGCATTGATTATTGTAATGAAAATGCAATATCTATGGTATTTACAGGTGTTCGTCACTTTAAACACTAATTTGGTACGGTTTTCGCAATTGCAGATTACACAATATGTATTCTTTAATTAAGTTTTTCCTCTTTCTTCTTCCACCCGAAAAAGCGCACAATGTTGCGTTAGATTTGATGGAAAAAGCACTTAAATTTCCCTTGCTCGGATCATACCTCAAACATAGTTTTAAAAGCGACAAACAAGTACCCGTTACCGTTGCCGGAATTACCTTTCCAAATATGATTGGTTTGGCAGCCGGATTTGATAAAGATGCAAAACGATTGCATCTTCTCAAAGAATTCGGTTTTGGCTTTGTTGAAGTTGGTACCGTTACCCCTAAACCCCAAGCCGGAAATCCCAAGCCCCGACTTTTCCGTATCCCTCAAGATTATGCCCTCATCAATAGAATGGGCTTCAATAATAGAGGCGTGGAAGATATGGTGGATCGTTTGAAAAATAGACCTGAAGGACTCATTGTAGGCGGGAATATTGGTAAAAACAAAGCCACACCAAACGAAAAAGCAATCATTGATTACGTTTATTGCTTTGAAATGCTCTACGACCATGTTGATTACATTGCCGTAAATATTTCTAGCCCAAATACGCCTGGCCTTCGCGACCTTCAAGAAGAGTCGTTCATTGTGGGATTGTTTGAACAACTTCATGTAATTAGAAATAAAAAAGAAATATCTAAACCTATTTTCTTGAAATTGGCTCCTGATTTCCAAATGAACGCCATCAAAGAACTTGTGAGAATTATTAAAATTGCAAAAGTAGACGGACTTATTGCAACCAATACTACCGTTTCAAGAGAAAAATTATCAATTTCTAGTGATGAAATTGATAAAATTGGGGCAGGTGGATTATCTGGTCAACCCGTTTTTGAAGCCAGTAACGCCATGCTCGCCGCCTTGAGTATTGAATTGGGTGGAAAAATTCCAATTATTGGAGTAGGCGGTATTTTTAACAGTCAAGATGCTTCTGAAAAGTTAATGCGTGGCGCCAACCTCATTCAAGTGTATACTGGTTTTGTTTATGAGGGACCTTGGATTGTGAAAAATATTTTAAATTCTATCAATTATAACGATTAAATTGCCGTTATAAATTGAGTGAAAAAAATCATCCCATTTGCCATTCTTTGTGTTGTTCTGCTTTTTAGCGGCTTCTCTTTTATTGGCCCACAAAAATCATCCCTTCCTCTAGAATGCCCTGCCCTTTTAGTAGGAGAAACCCCAACCAAGCATATTGGGTATATCACTTCTTATAACCACCAACACGAACAATCAAATTGGGTAGCCTATACCCTCTCCCCTCAAAAATTAATGGGAGTTGTTGAACGAAGCAATAAGTTTTCACCCGACCCACTCATTGCTCCAGAAACTGCCAATACCCACGATTATACCAAATCGGGATTTGACAGAGGACATTTGGCTCCCGCTGCCGATATGAAATATTCCGAAACCGCAATGAAAGAATGTTTTTACATGAGTAATATTTCTCCCCAAGCACCCAAATTCAATCGTGGAATTTGGAAAAAACTTGAAGAAAAAGTAAGAGACTGGGCCAGTCAAACCTCACAAATATTTATTGTTACAGGTCCAATACTAAACAATCGCCTGGTAAATAAAATAGGCAGAGAACATCAAATTTCAGTTCCTGAGTATTTTTTCAAAGCCGTTGTTGATACCTCCAAGTCTGGAAATGGCATTGCCTTTCTCATGAAAAACCAAGGAAGCCAACTTCCCTTAAAATCATTTGTAATTACCATCGACAGTTTGGAACACCTCACCGGCCGTAATTTCTATTCCCAAATCCCTCAAAAGAAACAAGAAAAAATAGAAAAAACTGTGCACTTTGAGCACTGGGATTTAAACGATTAATCGTTTTCGTAATACCGAAAATCGTTGTTCCAATAAGCCCTTCCGTTTACCCACCACAATTCGTATTGTAAAATAAATTTAAATTTGCGCTTGATAATTTCCACCTCGTAACGGGTAACATTAAAGGCATTTCCTTTGCTTTTGTAAACCACCGGTGGCCAAGAAATTAACGCAGGAAGTCCGTTGGTGGTATCCTTCTTTTTTAAATTCAACGTATGCTCCTTTAAGTACTTGCGAAATTTCAACACCCCTTTTTGAACCCGGTATTTGTATTGCACATACTGCGCATGAACCATCACCAAAGGAGTTAATGTATCAACCCTTCTCACCTGAGCAACGAATGAATCTTCAGATAAAAATCCATAATTCATGGTCAGTTTGGGACTGATTAAATAGTGCACCAAGGTATCCAATGCTTCGCGCTCAGATGCAAATCCATTTTGTTGAGGAATTGCGTTAGAATCGGTAGCGGCATACTGCAATTGCCCAATAAATATTATCTTCGAACGGTGGTTTTGCGAGATTGCAGAAAGCTGGTTGATTGTGATCAACACGCCAACAAGAAACAATCCAATGCCAAACCGTAATTTCAACATAATACAAAATAACATCAATTGTGAAACATTCCAACAATGCACCCAATAAATTAATTCACAGCAAAAGTCCTTACCTCTTGCAACATGCCTACAACCCTGTTGAATGGCAATCTTGGAGCGAGGAAGCTTGGACCGAAGCAAAAACCAAAAACAAATTGGTGTTGGTGAGCATTGGCTACAGTGCATGCCATTGGTGCCATGTAATGGAACACGAAAGTTTTGAAGATTACCAAACCGCCGAAATGATGAATTTGGCCTTGGTTAATATCAAAGTTGACCGCGAAGAACGCCCCGATGTAGACATGGTTTATATGGATGCTTGTCAACTCATGACAGGCCGAGGCGGCTGGCCTCTCAACGTCATTTGCTTGCCCGATGGCCGTCCTGTTTATGCCGGAACATATTTCCCTATGGCGCAATGGCAACAAATTGTGATGGAACTCAGTACCCAATTCCAATCAGATCCTGCAAAATTTGAAGATTACGCGTCGAAATTATTTGAAGATCTTCAAAAATTGAATGCAGCCCTACCGAGTAAAGATTTGCAGTTTTCGCGAAAAAATATCTACGATTTTTTTGAACTTTACGCAAAAGACATCGATTGGCAAGAAGGTGGACTCAACCGGTCTCCTAAGTTCATGTTGCCAAATCAGTATGAATATGTGCTCGATTATTTTTTAATTTCTGAAGATACCCAAGCCAAAGAATTCTTGCATTTGTCGCTGCTAAAAATGTTCAATGGGGGCATTTACGACACCCTCAGAGGCGGTTTTTACCGTTATAGCACCGATAAAAAATGGTTTGCTCCGCATTTTGAAAAAATGCTGTACGACAATGCCCAACTGATTTCTCTGTATGCAAGGGCAAATAGTTGGAGCAATGCCTCTGTTTACAGAGATGTGGCCATGGAGTCAATTGCATTCTGCAACAGAGAACTCAAAGCACCCAATGGGGCTTATTATGCCGCTTTGGATGCAGATAGCGAAGGTATTGAGGGACGTTTTTATGTGTTTACCAAAGCCGAACTTTTGCGAGTGCTGTCACCTGAAGAATTCGAATTTGCTGAAAATTTATACGGCATTACCGAGTCTGGAAATTGGGAACACGGGCTAAACATTCTGCATACCCAATTGGCGCCTTTGCAAATGATTGAAAAATTGAACTTAAGTAGCCATCACTATCTTGCCCTAATGGAATCAATGAAACAAAAATTGTTTCAATTGCAAGAAAAAAGAGAGCGACCAGGGTTGGATGATAAAATTATTTTAAGCTGGAATGGGTTGATGCTCAAAGCGCTTTCGGTGGCTGCCTTGCATCTGAAAGACAATGATATTCTACAACAAGCCATTGCTCTAGAAAATGTGCTTTGGAATACTTTTTACAACGAATCAACCCAAAAGTTAATGCGCATTCACGCGAAGGGAGAAACCTATATTGATGCGTTTTTAGAAGATTATGCGTGTTTTATTGAGGGACAAATTGAGTTGTACCAAAGTTCGGGCAACGAAATCTACATTGAACGCGCAAAAATATTGACCAACAAGGCATTGGAATTGTTTTACAACGCGGATACCCAACAACTTTATTTTGCCTCGAACGCGGGAGAGCAATTGATTATCAATAAATCTGACAACACCGACGACGTTATTTCCAGTCCGAATAGCATTTTCGCGCATTGCTTACAGGCATTGTCGGTGCACGATTTCAATACTACTTATGCCGAAATTGCCAAGGGTTTATTGTCGCAAAGCATGAATCAGTTAGAGAAATATCCTGCTTGGAATTCCAATTGGATCCGTTTGTACATGGAAAATGCAATTGGACAAATTACAGTTGCCTTGTCTGATCATTTTGGGGATGCCGATATTTTCAAATTCAAATCGGGATTACCGTCATGGGTGCATGTGGGCAAGATCAATGCGAAGAGTGCAATTTCATGGCTTCAGCATACTGGCTCTAGCGAACCTTCAATTTACATCTGTGCTGGCAATCAATGTTTCGAAGCGGTTCACACCCTAGAACACGCCTTCGAAATCATTGAGGAAGTTGTATCGATGGGTTAGTTCAATACAATTCTGGCTTTGAAAGCTGGATTTGGTGAAATTTCTGTTTTGTTTTCTATGGATACACAAAAAAAAGAGGAACCTCTCGGTTCCTCTTTTTGATTATTAGATAAATTCTTAATTACAAAGCTTTTACTTCGTTCACAAGTTTTTGTAAACTGTCTTTTGCATCGCCAAAAAGCATTCCGCACTTAGGATCGAAGAACAATGCGTTTTCAATACCGGCATAACCAGATTTCATTGAACGCTTCAATACCACAATTTGCTTAGCTTGATCTACATCCAAAATAGGCATTCCATAAATTGGAGATGTAGGATCGGTTTTAGCAGCTGGATTCACAACGTCGTTTGCGCCTACTACCAACACTACATCGGTGGTTGGGAACTCAGAGTTGATGTGCTCCATTTCAATTAACTTATCGTATTCTACATTACTTTCAGCCAACAATACGTTCATGTGACCAGGCATACGACCCGCAACAGGGTGAATGGCATATTTCACATCAACACCTTCTTCTGTCAATATGTTTTCTAACTCATGGCAAACGTGTTGTGCTTGCGCAACCGCCAAACCATAACCAGGAACAATAATTACTTTAGATGCATATTTCATCATAACAGCAACGTCGGTAGCCTGAACTTCTCTAACATTACCAGAAACAGCAGCACCACCAGATGATGAATTAGAACCCGCCATACCAATCAATACATTGGTTAAAGAACGGTTCATTGCTTTACACATAACCACTGTTAAAATGGTACCCGCAGAACCTACCAATACACCACCCATCAACATTACGTTGTTGTCGTACAAGAAACCACCACAAGCTGCAGCAACCCCTGTAAACGAGTTCAACAAAGAAATAACAACAGGCATGTCGGCACCGCCAATTGGAAATACGAACAATAATCCGTATATTATAGCTAAGCCCATGGTAACATAGAACCAAACATTTGTACCTGCTTCTAAGGTATTGACATGATGATAATTCATGTAAGCAGCAGCCATAATGGCAATCAATACAATGGCATTGATAAATTGTTGACCCGCAAAACGGAAATCGCCAATTTTACCATTCAATTTACCCCAAGCGATGATACTTCCCACAAAAGAAATGGTACCAATAATTAAGCCCGCAATAATTGGCAAGTAATGTGACATTGGAACAATGGTAAATCCTTCAGGAAGACCGAAGTTAGCTACCATTTCAGCCACATTGCTTTCAATAATCTCGTGTTCAATGTTACGCCATTCAATGATAGAGATCAAAGCCGCAGCCAAACCTCCCATACCATTAAAAATAGACACCATTTCAGGCATGGCGGTCATTTGTACGCGTTTTGCCATAAGTGTTCCCACGACAGTACCCAACAAAATGGCAGCCAAAATATACCCAATGTTTCCAATTACTTGGAAACCAGTTTTACTCAAAAATAACGTTGCAAAAACCGCAACAGCCATACCAAAAGCAGCAATCAAGTTTCCTTTTCTAGCGCTGTCTGGTTGACCCATTAATTTTAGTCCAATGATAAATCCAAAAGAACCAATTAAGTAACAAATTTCTAATAAGTGTTGCATGATTATTTATTACCTCCTTTTGGTTTTTTCTTAAACATTTCCAACATACGGTCGGTAACTACAAATCCACCAATCACGTTTAACGTTCCTACAAATACCCCAACAAATCCAACAACAATTGAAAAATAGTCGGTAGCTTCTGCTTTCCCTAAAACGATGATGGCTCCAATTAACACAACTCCGTGAATGGCATTGGCACCGCTCATCAAAGGCGTATGCAATACACTTGGCACGTGAGAAATCAATTCAATACCCACAAAAATCATCAAACCAATAAGGTAGATGTAAGTGATATTATTTCCTATAAAGCTTAAAATTTGTTCCATAATTAATTCGATGTTAATAATATAGTACCTTCATGGGCAACCAAACAACCTTGAACAATTTCGTCGTTCATGTCAAAGGCAACGTCGCCTTTTGGTGCCATTAATTTCAATAGTTCCCAGATATTTCTTGCAAACAATTCACTTGCATTGGCCGATAAAGCCGATGGCAAATTCACTGAACCAACAATTTTCACACCGTTTACATCAATAATTTCACCGGTTTTGGTTTGGGTACAGTTACCACCTTGTTCGGCAGCCATATCAATTAAAACAGATCCAGTTTTCATGAGGGACAATTGTTCGTCGTCGATCAATACAGGAGCTTTTCTACCAGGAACAAGCGCGGTGGTGATAACCAAGTCGGCTTGCGCCAAAGACTTGTTCACGGCATCGCGTTGTGCTTTGCGGTATTCTTCAGAAGCTTCTTTTGCGTAACCGCCTTCAGAACCAACTTCTACCCCTTTTACTTCGATAAATTTTCCGCCCAAACTTTGAACCTGTTCTTTTGTTTCAGGACGAACGTCTGTTGCTTCAACTACAGCACCCAAACGTTTTGCAGTTGCAATGGCTTGTAAACCAGCAACCCCAACTCCAAAGATCAACACTTTTGAAGGGGTAACGGTTCCGGCCGCTGTCATCAGCATTGGGAAGATTTTATCTAAGTGGTATGCCCCTTCAATAACCGCCCTATATCCTGCCAAATTTGCTTGAGAACTCAAAATATCCATACTTTGAGCACGAGAAATTCTAGGAATGGCGTCTAATGAAATTGCAGAAATATTCTTTTTGTTAAGCGCATCAATAACATCGGCATTGGTGCGGTAGTACAAAGAAGAAATCCAAATTTTGCCTGCTGGCAATTCATTGATTTTTTCTGTTGTTGGAACGTTAATTTGAACAAAAACATCGGCAGAAAGTAAATCAGCAGCTGATTTTACCGTTGCTCCGGTTTGTTCATACATTTCGTTGGTGAAGTGGGCACTTTTACCGGCGTCTTTTTCGACCCAAACTTCAAAGCCCATTTTTTGAAGACTGGTACAAACTTGTGGGCTTATTGCAACCCTGTTTTCTCCTGGCCTTGATTCTTTAAATACAGCGATTTTCACTTGGCACTAATCATTAATTGATTTGATGCGAATATAATGAAAACCAATTAGGAATCCATAAAACGAGGCAAATAATACGCTGTAAACTGAAACTTTATTGCTGTTTTACAATGCGATAAACCGAATTGTTCAACTCTACAAAATAAACACCATCAGGCAATGAGGCAATATCAATCTGCAATATGTTATTGTTTACAACATAAGAGAACTGCTTTTTAGATATCACTTTACCCAAAACATCCACGATTTGAATATTTTCAACGCTAGCATATCCCTCAAAAAACACCTTGCCTTTGGCAGGGTTCGGATAAATTTTTACACTTTTCACAATGGTTTTGTTGCCAACGCCCCATCCAATAAAAATCATATCGTTGATGGTTGTATCGCCAGACAAAGGACCAGATGTAGCCTTCAAATTCACGGTATACAAACCGCCATTCGAAAACACAACACTTGGATTTGCACTTGCTGCAGAAGAACCTTTTACGTATCGAACTCCAGCAGAAGGAGTAATTTTCCATGCATTGGTAAATGCAAAAGGCTGAGTCAAATTGGTAAAATTAAATGTATCGGTGTTAACAGTTCCAGTATCGCGATCAACTGAAAAGTCAACAGCCAATCCGTTATTTCCACCTGGGGTAGACAAATATTTATCTCTATAATTAATTACGGTTGGGGTAAAGACGCCTTTTGCAGATAGTGTTCCCACAACTTCAAGAACTGGGATTTTTTCTGAGGTAGCCAAAAACTTGTAGCTCACTTGTTTTCTTGCAATTGGAAATTTGGTAAACTGCGAAACCAAGGTGTCAACTTCATCAACAAAAGTCATTACACGAATTACGTCTGAATACGTTTTGTAGGGCGTTTTGATGCTTCCCCAAGCGTCAACCACGTTTGTGCGTTTGCCTGCTTGAACAAATGAAAACAACGTTTGACCTGGTATTGAAAACACGAAGCGGAACGTTGATACGTCGCTATCGTTGTATTGCAAAGGGAATTGGTATATTTCGTCTTCGTCGGTATACTTCGAAGCCAATGGAATACCCGAGTATGAATAGCCCAATCCTTCAGTTTTAAATACAGTAGAAGATTTGCTATAGAATGAATAAATATTTTTGAATACGAAAGGACCACCACCCAAACTATCTGCAGTTTTTTGTCCTATTTGGCCAAAGAAATAAAACGCATAAGGCGTTTTGTTGGCACTTTTGTATTCATACAAACCTTGTCCATTTGATGTAAGCGTTGAAAAATCCCAACTTTGGCTGCCACCTCGGACCATCCAAGCGGTTCCAATATTTGCGGGAGAAGCGGTAGAGTATCTTAAGGTATCACCTGCTGAAGGCATTGATGAAGAAGTAATTGTAATTTGTGCGTTCAAAAAGCCAAAACTTATTGAATAAATTACAATGATTGCTCTTACTAATTTTCTCATGAAAACAAATATAAGTAAAATTTTCTTGTTAATTTATTTTTCTATACCCTAAAAATTACCGATTTTTGCAAGAATATGGAAAATAGATGGAGTGCAAAGCAAATACCCAATCAAGAAGTTGTTGCCCGTCTGTCTAAAGAAATCAATGTTTCTATCCATATTGCCAATATTTTGGTACAACGTGGCATCGATACTTTCGAAAAAGCCAAACAATATTTCCGCCCTAGTTTGAGTGATTTGCATGATCCTTTTTTATTGAAGGACATGGATGTGGCTTATGCCCGAATCAAAGATGCGGTAACCAAACAAGAAAAAATGATGGTCTACGGCGATTACGACGTAGACGGAACCACTGCCGTTTCAATTGTTTATTCTTATTTCAAAACTTTAAATCAAAATATTGAATACTACATCCCTGACCGTTACAAAGAGGGTTATGGAATTAGTAAAATAGGCATCGATTTTGCCGCAGAAAATAACATCCACCTCATTATTGCACTTGACTGTGGAATTCGCTCCAATGATTTAATTGATTATGCCAATTCAAAAGGTGTTGACTTTATCATTTGCGACCACCATTTGCCAGGTGAAAAATTACCAAATGCCGCAGCAATATTGAATCCCAAAAGATTCGATTGCACCTACCCTTACAAAGAACTTTCAGGCGCTGGAATTGGGTTTAAACTCATTCAAGGTTACTCTAAAAAAGAAGGTTTCAGCGAAGAAAAAATACTCGAATACATAGATCTTGTAGCCGTAAGTATTGCTTCCGATTTGGTTGAAATGCGCGGCGAAAATAGGGTTTTGGCATTCTTTGGATTGAAAAAACTCAATGAAAATCCTTCTATTGGTTTGCAATCCCTTCTTGAAAGCGCTGCCGCAAAAAGCAAGTACAGCATCCAAGACATCATTTTTGGCATTGGTCCAAAAATCAACGCAGCAGGACGTGTTGCCGATGCAAAATCGGCTGTTAAAGTACTCATTGAACAAGATTTTTCTACTGCTCGACAACTCTCTCGCATATTAAACGACAGAAACGACGAACGAAAGGAACTCGACACCGACATTACCAAAGATGCGGTAAATATTGTTGAAAATACTCCTGGCCTCCTAGACCGCAAAAGCATTGTATTGCGCGGCGAAGATTGGCACAAAGGCGTTGTTGGAATTGTGGCAAGCCGCATGGTTGAACAGTTTTACAAACCAACCATTATATTTTCTCTCAACGACGGTATGTATACCGGCTCTGCAAGAAGCGTAAAAAACTTTGATATCCACGAAGCCATTCAATGTTGTTCAGAGTATGTTGATCAATTTGGGGGACATAAATACGCAGCAGGGTTGAGTGTGAAACTTGAAAACTTTGAGGTGTTTGCAGAAGCATTTGAAAAATATGTAGCTGCCAATATTACAGAAAGTTCGTTGACACCAGAAGTGGAATACGATTTGGAAATAGAATTGTCTGACATCAATGAAAATATGATGAAGTTGGTTTCTCAAATGGCGCCCTTCGGCCCAGGAAACACCATGCCAATTTTCAAAACCGACAATGTAAAAGCCCAAAACACCGCTAGGGTTTTGAAAGACAAACATTTGAAACTTCAATTGTCGGGCAACACCCGACATACATTTGATGCCATTGGATTTGGTTTGGCAGAACACTACCACACTGTTTCAAATGGAAATATTTTCAACGCATGTTACAGCATTGAAGAAAACAATTACAACGGTAGAATCTCGGTTCAATTGAGATTGAGAGACATCAAACCTCTTTAAGTTCGTCTTATTTCTGAGGGACTTTTAAAAACAACCTTACATCGTAAAGCGTATCCAATTTACTTGGAAAGTATGCAATTTCTTTGTACTGCTTCAACGACCGCATTACATGCAAGGGCATGGGTCCATCACGCCTTGCGTGAACATTGTCCCACAAAACCACACAAGAATCTGGCATCCAATCTTTCCCTTCGTGGGTATCGATGCTCCACACATAAAATGATTTGGCGTTTTCGGCGGTTGCCCAAGGATCAAAATTTAATTGCACATCCAAAGCGGGTAATTGATGCACCAACACTTTATTGTTTAAATGGTTGTGCTGAATATAATTAAGTGCTGAATCTACATTAGATTGCCCTGGAAAGCCTTCAATTGATGGACCTTTTTGCCAAGGATAAGGCATATGTGCTCCAGAAAATGCAATAAAAAACGAAGCTGCTATGATTACAATCTTCATCATTTGATTCATTTTTTTGATATTGAAGGACATTAACCGGTGCAGTGCAAATTGTGCAATGATTGCGGCAATAGGTGCTACAACCACAAAAACCCGAATTAAACCATGCGAACCCATGGTTCCAGTGTACCAAATTACGGTATGTGCAATGAAAAAGGAGAAAAACAAAGGCAAGAACAACCATAATACATATTGCGATATTTCATTGGGCGTTTTTTTGTTGATGCGCTGCTTGACATAAATGGCGGTTAAAACAAGTGCAACAATAAGTAGCAAAGTAATAAGTACTCCGGTAATTTCACGTTGGGAATTTACATAGTGAAACAATGCACCGCTTCCTGGATCAAATCGGCCAACCAATTCATGTCTAATGTAAGGATTGTTGTGGTAAAAGTATTTCCAATCGCCACTTACAAAACCTGCAAAGATGGCAAATACCGCAGTTCCAGAGAAGAGCAATGGCAAATACTTCCAATATCCCCTAATAAAAATAAATGGAATAATGGCGAGAAGTAATATCATTCCTTCGGAACGAACCAGCGGCAAGAAGGAGGCAACAAAAATGGCTGATTTAATTTTGTGCGAAACAAACAAATAGCACATCAAAACCAGAATCAATGCGTTGGTAGGTTCGGTGAGCGAAGAATGGAAATTAGCAAAAACTATGGGTTGCCAACCAAAAAGTATGATAAGTAACCAAGGATTTCTCAAACTTAACTTTCTACCCGTGAGGTAGCAAATCCATGCGGTTCCAAGGGTGGATATGAAATTCAAAAAATATACGCTGTTCAATCCAAATGGAGCAAATGGCAGTGCAACGAGGGTAAAAAAAGGTTTACCCCATTGGTCTAACAAGAGTTTTGGATGATGGGGAGCCCATCGGGCATAGAGATAGTGGTTCCAACTATCTTGACCACCTGCAGGCGCATCGGCCATAAACCATACCCAAAGATAAGTAACAGCAACGGCCAAAAGTGCCAAGATGGCGGCATTGCTATTCTTTTGAACTTTGGAAATGGCGTTAAGCATAAAGCGAAAATAAAGAAAATGCCGGCTAACGCCGGCATTTATCATATAAAATTTCTATTTTATTTTAAAATTAGTAAGTGCTGTGCACCAACATCATATCGTGAATACGTTTTTCTGCATGTTTAATTGCAGCTTGTTGGTTGTTCAAGTTGTGCACGTCGGCCATTTTGTAAATATCTAAAATTGTATTGTAGATATTCTCAGTTTGCGCCATTGCTTGCTCTCTTACATAACCATTGTATTCGCTGTAAACATTGATTAATCCACCTGCATTGATTACAAAATCAGGAGCATAAATAATGCCTTTTTCGCGTAAAATGTTTCCGTGAATATTTTCGTCTTCCAATTGGTTATTGGCAGCACCTGCAATAATTTGACATTTTAATTTTGGCAAAGTATTGTCGTTCAAGATAGCACCCAACGCACATGGAGCAAAAATGTCAACTTCTAGGTTTAACATATCGTCATTTGAAACCACAGTAGCACCAAAATGGTCCGCAGCATATTTCAAAGCACCTTCGTTAATGTCGGCAACATACAATTTCACACCTTCTTTGTGCAAGTATTCACACAAGTGCATTCCTACTTTACCAATACCCATAACTGCAACAGATTTACCTGAAAGGCTATCGTTTCCGTAGGCTTGTTTCGCAGAAGATTTGATACCCATATAAACACCATAAGCAGTAACAGGAGAAGGATCTCCGCCACCACCCATGCTTTCTGGCAAACCAACCACATGGTCAGTTTCCATATTTACATATTCCATATCGCGGGTTGTTGTTCCTACGTCTTCAGCGGTGATGTATTTACCATTTAAGTTTTCAACGAAACGACCAAATTTTCTCATAAGCGCTTCGCTCTTTTGAGTTTTAGGATCGCCAATGATAACCGCTTTGGCACCACCAAGATTTAAACCAGCTACTGAAGCTTTGTAAGTCATACCACGTGACAAACGCAACGCATCTCTTACTGCATCTTTTTCATGTGCATAATACCACATTCTTGTTCCTCCCAATCCTGGGCCAAGAACTGTATTATGAACCGCAATAATAGCCTTAAGGCCAGTTGCGTGATCCTGACAAAATACGATTTGTTCGTGTTGTGTTGTCTCTAAACCTGCAAACAAGTCAAATGTAGTTACAGGGACATTTTGAGTTTGAATTTCTGCCATTGATTTTCTGGGTGCAAAGATACGTAGTTTTTTAATATAAAAATCATTTTTACAAGTGTCAAAAAGACACTTAAGCTATAGTAGGCAATGGCCTAGGAGAAAATTGCTTACAAGCCTTTGAAATTGCTGCAATGTGATCAGGTGTTGTACCACAACATCCCCCAACAATATTCACCCAACCGTTTTCACACCATTCTGAAATAACCTTGCTCATTCCTTCTGGGGTATCGTCGTATTCACCAAATTCGTTTGGCAAACCTGCATTTGGGTAGCAACTTACATAAATTTCAGAAACTCCCGCTAATTCTGCAATGTACTGACGCATTTGATCTGCCCCAAGCGCGCAATTAAAACCTACGCTCAACAAATCCCCATGCGAAATACTGTTGTAGAAAGCTTCAGGCGTTTGTCCTGACAATGTTCTACCAGAATTATCGGTAATGGTACCGCTCACCATTACTGGAATATCTAAACATCTCTCCTCTTTTATTGTATTCACCGCAAATAGCGCAGCTTTGCAATTCAAGGTATCAAATACGGTTTCAATAAGCAGTATATCTGCACCTGCGTCTATCAAAGCAATGGCTTGTTCCGTATAACAGGCAACCAAATCATCGAAGCTAACAGCACGGTAACCAGGATTGTTTACATCGGGACTTAAACTTGCGGTTTTATTGGTAGGGCCCATTGCGCCCGCCACAAACAAAGGTCTGTTTTCCACTTCGCTTTGATATTCTGAAATGGCTTGCTTGGCTAATTTCACGGCTTCTACGTTCAGCTCAACTACCAAATGCTCCATGTGGTAATCGGCCATTGAAATTACGTTGGCATTAAAGGTATTGGTTTCTAAGATATCGGAACCAGCCATTAAAAATTCTTTGTGAATGTCTTTAATTATTTGTGGTTGGGTTAACGTCAACAAATCATTATTGCCTTTTAAAGGATGATCAAAGTTTGCAAAACGGGTTCCACGATAATCTTCTTCAGTATATTTATATTTCTGAATCATGGTACCCATGGCACCATCAATAATTACAATACGTTGACTTAATAAATCTGTAATTTTCATTTTAATATTTTCAAATAGTCGTACATCCCTCTAAATAAAGAATTGAGGTAATACGATGATGTTTGTTGCGTTTGAATGGTTGAACTTTGACTTGAGTTTGCCAATTCACTGGCTCTTGTACCGAAGTGTAAATATTTGGCATCATACAAATTGCTTCCGGTGAATTTTGCGCAATCGAATTGAGATAAACTCTTTAAATTTTCGTTGTTTTCAAAAACCGAAAAAACTTGAATTTGCTCATTTGCAAGATTGATTCCATTGGCAAATACAATTGGGTTTTTCTTATTGGCCAATAAATGTTTGTGGTACCAAATTACATGGGCTTTTTTATCGTAGAGTGTTTGAATGGCCTTCGATTGAATGAATTTTGATTCCTTACCAGAAAAAACATTATCCAAAGCAGATTCATTGAATTTAATATTTTCAGATGTATCGAAAGGCCTCATGATTACCATTGCCTTGTACTTGTAAGCGATATAAATATTTTTTCCAATTACCTTGGTATAGGTATAATTGGGTTTCACCACTTTTCCATGAAGCACATTGATTTTTTTCAATGTATCTAAATACACATCGAACTTGGTATCGGAAGTAACTGACAACGATAAAAACTGCGCTTTGTCTGTTTCAAACAGCACCACATCGGAAAAAAGTCCTACCCCAGGCGTTGCGGGATCTGTACAATGTTTAAATATTTTGGCACTTTTAAAAAGATTAAAAACACTATCATAGTATTGTGGTTGTTTGCCTTTATAATCTTCTTTGAGTTTTTTGGTTTGAATTTGCACAAACCAGGTTGTATTGTTGGGAACAATGAGGGGCAATCGGCTTTGCGAATTAAAGTTAAAGTAGAGATAAACTCCAACCGCCACGGCCGAAATAGCAACCAAGGCAATGAGTCCTGTTGCAATTTTCATAAAACCCTTATCAACCATGTTGCAAAGGTAAATAAACCCAAGCACAATTTATGGAAATTGAAAATGTTTGGGCATAAAAAAAGCCCCTGAAATTCAAGGGCTTTTTCATTAAATAAATGTGATTATACTTTAGCTTTAGCACTTGCTTTAGCAGATGCTTTGCCTGAAGTTTTGTTAGAAGCAGGTTTGCTACACTCAGCTTTTTTGCCTTCGCAACCTTCTTTTTTACCTTCTTTGTGCTCGCAATTGTGGCCTTCTGCAGATGCAGTTTTGCCTTTGCAACAAGATTTTGTTTCACCAGCACCGGCAGTTTTGCTTTTGCAGCAAGATTTAACTGGCGCTTCTTGCGCTGGACCTTCTGTTTGTGCGGTTGCCATCAAAGAGAACCCAATTACAAACATTCCTAATAAAATAATTTTTTTCATGTGATAAAGATACAATTGTTTTTACAAATATACAAATTATTGAGAATTCAATTCAGTTGCTGCTTTTAAATTTTCAGCAGTCTGTTTCGATGTGTTTTTTAACAAATCTAATGCTTTTTGTGTTGCATCAATTTCAGACAATACTTTGTCTTTCTGCGATTTGGCAGTAGTTATTTGCTTGGCCACCGCGGTTTTAGCAGCACCTTTTGATAGCGCCAACTTCGATTCTAACGATTTGATAGCCGCATTCTTTTGTTCGACCAACGATTGATTGTTTAACAAAGAGGTTGTGGTTGTTTTTATCTTCGCATTTACCTTGGCATCTTCATCTTTGGCAACTTTCAATACTTCTAACTTTTTTGCAGAAAACTCAGTTTGTGCCTTTTCTTTTTCAATTTTGGCAGTAGCCAAAGTTTGGGCAAACTTTAGTTTCTCGGTTGGAAGCACAGTATTGTCGAGATTGGTTTGTGCCGCTTTTACTTCCTGATTCTTATTGTCTAAAATCACTTTTGCATTGTAGTATTTCAACAATGCGATGTCGTAAGCACTTGCTGTATCAATTGTTGACGCAGCAGGAGTTATTGGGGTTAAGCTGGTAGTTTGGGCAGTTACCTGAAATGCCACAAATGAAATAATGAGGGTCAATACTATTTTTTTCATTGTTTTTATTTTTGAGGGATAAAAAAAGGCCACACAAGTGTGACCTTTTCAAATGTACATATTTTAGATTACCATTTGGCAACGATAGTTTCGCCACCTACAGTTTTTTGATTCATTTCTACACAGATTTCCGCGTCTAGAGGCAAGAACAAATCGATTCTTGATCCAAATTTAATAAATCCATATTCTGCACCCATTTTGGCTTCTGCGCCTTCTTTTGCGTAACAAACAATTCTTTTAGCCAAGGCACCAGCAATTTGTCTAAACAAAATAGAACCTTTTGCCGATTCCACAACCACCGTTGTTCTTTCGTTTTCGGTACTGCTTTTGGGATGCCAAGCTACCAAGTATTTCCCTGGATGGTATTTTTGATATGCCACCTTACCAGAAACCGGGTAACGGTTTACATGGACGTTGATTGGCGACATAAAAATACTCACTTGACGGCGTTTGTCTTTGTAGTATTCGCTTTCCACTACTTCTTCAATTACAACTACTTTTCCATCGGCTGGGGCAATAATTAAATTTTCGCCAGTTGGAATATTTCTATTCGGATGCCTAAAGAATTGTACAATTGTAAGATAAAGCAACAATGAAATAACAAGTACAATTGTTGAAGCGATATTATCGCTAAAATAAATTTGCAGGGGAACATTAATTGCTCCCAACACCAATGTGGTGATTAAAATAATGGTAAAACCTTCTTTGTGTAACTTCATATTTAATTAGAAAGAACCACGAAGCTTCAATGTGCTAGACACTTTTTCAAGCGCTACTACGTAAGCCGCAATTCTCATATTGATTTTATATTTTTCCGAACAAGCATAAACATTATCGAACGATTGTTTCATCACACGGTCAGCTCTTCTATTCACACGTTCTTCTGTCCAATAATAACCCAAACGATTTTGTACCCACTCAAAGTAAGATACAGTAACACCACCGGCATTTGCCAAAATATCTGGAACTACTAAAATTCCTTTTTCTTGTAAAATTGCATCCGCTGCTGCTGTAGTTGGTCCGTTTGCACCTTCTACTATCAATTTCGCTTTGATGTTGTGTGCATTTTCTGGAGTAATTTGATCTTCCATAGCTGCAGGCACCAAAACGTCGCATTCTAGTTCTAACAATTCAGCGTTTGTAACTTTTTTACCGATGTTACAACCTTCTAAATTTCTATTTGGGCTATTTGCAATGAATTCAATAGCCGCATTTACATCAATTCCATCGGTATTGTAATATCCACCAGTAACATCGCTGATACCAATAATTTTAACACCCATTTGAGAAATCAACTTCGCAGAAATACTTCCTACATTACCAAATCCTTGAACCACACAAGTAACATCGGTTGGTTTTAATCCCAACTTAGCCAAAGCGCTTCTGGTACTCACCATCACCCCTCTACCTGTTGCTTCAACCCTACCTAAGCTACCACCCAAAACCAACGGTTTACCGGTAACAACACCCCAAGCATTGTGGCCTTTGATTTTGCTGTATTCATCAACAATCCAAGCCATTTCTTGTTGTCCTGTTCCCATATCTGGTGCAGGAATATCATTTTCTGGACCAAATACATTCTTCATAGCCAAGGTGTAGGCACGCGTTAAGCGCTCCAACTCACCTTTGCTCATAGAACGAGGATCGCATTTAATACCACCCTTTGCTCCACCATAAGGAATATTTACTACGGCACACTTCCAGGTCATCCAAGCAGCAAGTGCTTTAACCTCATCGAGGTTAACGTCCATACTGTAACGGATACCACCTTTCGATGGACCTAAGTGTACGCTGTGAACTACACGATATCCTTCAAAAACTTTTATAGTACCATTATCCATTGTAACTGGCATGTTAGCCATTACAACCTTATCTGGCACACGTAAAACGTTTGCAAATTGTTCATCTAGACCTAAAATCTCCACGGCCGCATCGAAGCGACGATTCATACTTTCAAGCGGATTGTACCTTGGTGATCCGCCGTTCATTGGTGCTGACATATTCTGTACAAAATCTTTAGTGATTTGAATGGCAAAATTAGATGATAGTTTTGGGGTAAAAAATATTTTTTACCACCAATACAAAATAATGGACAGTAGTTAAAATTTACTAAACCATTTCATCATCGCCAATCTTTTAATCAACAATAGGTTAAACCCTAACTGTAGACGGCTTTTAAATAACCAATTTATAGAAATTAAATTCGAAATCAGCAAAACAAGCAAGGCAAAATCCATACTTATTATCACCGAATTCAAACCAAAACCTAGCTTATTTCCTATTGAAACCACCAATATTAAGGCAATAAATGCAATAAAATGGTTCTTAAATAATGCTTTGAAACGGTTCATGCCATGCAAATAATTGCCAATTGCAGTTGACATCGCCGAAAAAATAATTCCTGGAATTAACCAAATAAATTCCATTTTTAACATGGCGAAATTTTCACCAAAGACCATAATAAAAAGATCATTCGGAATGATTATCACAACCATACAAATAACCAATGTTCCTAATAGTGAAAAATCAATATATCTGCGGATAAGCCTTTCATGAAAAACCTTACTTGAATTCCTTAACACCCTTGAATGAATTACGGTGCCAAAACTTCCTGAAAATATCCAAACCGTATCTGCAATTAGTAAGGCATTTGCAAATACTCCCGCTTCTGAATCCCCCAATAAATAAGCGATGAACCACAGAGGCGACTTCATTACTAAAAACAGCATGAAATGTCCTAACTGAGCCCAAAGTCCCTCAAAAAAAACACCCTTAGGAGGCGACAAAACAGGAAATGCCGATTTCCACATATTTCTAGTTTTAACCATTGAAAAACATAGTACTCCAAAGGTTACAGTAGCCAAAACCTCAAGCATAGATTGTATGTTTAATGATACCACATCTTGCGCTGGAATTAAAAATGCCACCAACAAAAGCGACAATAATTTCAATCCTTCTAACACCACTTGCAACTTATTTCTGCGACCAATCCAACTCTGACTTTGATAGATGTTGTACTGAATATTTAACCAAGCCAAAGACAATCCTTGAACCAACAACGGAATCAACAATGCCCATGAAATGTGAAATACAAAGTGAAGAACAGTTCCTGAAATACCCAAAACTCCGAGTGAAAATAAGGCTACCCAAGGCAAAATTTGAGCCGGACTATATTTCACCAACCAATTTGCCATGGCGCTGCCGGCTAAGAGTTCGCCAAACATCAAAGACACTTGCAAATACAGCAAAAGGATGCTCATTTGCCCTCTTCCCGAAGCCCCCAAATACCGCGAATAAACCACAACCACTCCAAAGGATATTGCCGCTTTGGCAATTTGCCAACCGTAGGTTTTTAAAGGACTATTTTCGCTCATTGTCAAGTTCTAACTTAAAATATCCCAACGAAGCAATTCTAAAATAATGCTGTAACTCTCTGGCATTTAATGCAGAAAAATGCTGCAAAAGTTTATTTCGATAATCGCGTTTAATAAAACCATCCAAACCTTCATACATCAAAGCATCTTTCCATGCCATACCATGTTTTTGGGTCAACCAAGTTTCCGGCACAGAAAATCCTTTTTTATCGGTTCTGGCGTATAAATCAGGAGGCAAGAGGTCTTTAAAAGCATTTCTTAAAATCCCTTTTGGCAACCCACCTTCCATCAATTCATGTAATTTAAAATTCCCTAAATATTTTTGAGGGATATGCAAATCGTCGGCAAATGGGTTTCTGCTTTCCAATTGGAATGCCATTCCATTGCGGTCTTCCCATGCCAACATTTGATGCAATTTTCCGTAAAATTGATCACCTTGCAACGACCCATAATAATCGCCCAACATCATCTCCTCCACCCCATTCAATTTCGGGTGAAGCATGATTAACGGATCTTCTAATAAATTGGCAGTGACTTTATTTCCCCAAACAGATTTTTCTATTTTCTGTTTTTGAGAATCCGAAAGGGCATTTCTCAACTTCCTTTTCAAGAAGAATTTCAATGCTTCCTTATAAGTTATTGGCCAATTATTTTGAGATTTCGATAAGTGTTTTCTTTCACTAAAAAGTGATTGAATAAAGTAATCGGGATAACCCCCAAACAACTCATCGGCTCCTTGCCCATTGAACAAAACGGTTACTCCAGTTTGACGAACCCTTTCGCATAAAGCAAAGTGAGCCAAATTATTCCAAGCTACAGGGGCTCGATTTGTATATGAAATCATTTTTGGCAGCAATTCTGAATCAAATGATTCAACCAAAATTTCATGGTGAATCCCCCCATTTTTTGCTACCACCATTTTCTGCCAATTAGATTCATTGCCAGCTAAATTATTCGATGCCACAGAAAATAAATCCAATTTAGCCTCATTGCCTAATAAATGTCGGGCAATGCCAACCAAAACTGCGCTATCTATTCCACCGCTTACTGCAAATCCCAAACGGACATCACTCCTGAGTCTACTTTTCATAGATTCAAGAAGCATTTCTCTGAGAGAACTATTGTTTTGAAGGATGTTCCTTTCAGGGTAATACCACTGCGAAACTTTGAATTCACGGCTAGTGGGAAACCATTTTATCAAATGACCCGCTGTTAACGTTTGAATATTTTCAAACCATGGATAAACATCGGTCATGCCGTGTTTCAAATGGGCAAAAACAGCTTTGTTATTGAGTTCGTTTTTACCTAAAATAAATCTCAAGGGTTGCTCTTCGCTCGCAAACGCAAATATTTCATTGGTTTTGGTGTAAAACAAAGGCTTAACACCTGTTCTATCGCGAACAACAGTGTAAGAATTTTCCAAGCTATCGTAAATGCAAAAAGCAAAAAAACCATCCAACAATTTCAAACATTTTTCTTGTTTGAATGCCCAAAGCTGAACGAGAATTTCCGAATCCGTATTGCTGTAATTGGTTAATCCAAATTGCGACTGAAGTTCTAAATAGTTAAAAATCTCTCCGTTGTAGGTCAACCAATATCTACCTGATGGGTCACAAATAGGTTGATGTCCCAAATGCCCCAACCCAATAATAGACAAACGTTTGTGCATCAACATGCCATTTATACTCAACGATAAAGACTCAACCAAATGTTGCTTAGGAAGGTAGTTTGTATTTTCAGAAGGGTAAATTTTATGACCTACAGGAATTGGTGTCGACTTGTTTGAAATTAGGAGAAAACCTTCATCATCTGGGCCTCTATGTGCCAAGGCACTACCCAAAATATTGGAATTTCTCAACCAAAATTCGGCAGATTGAGCAACCGTAGACGATATTCCTCCAATGCCACACATTAGCTAATCGACAAGTACAATTGGTTTAACTCCTGAGAAATGGATGAAGCACTATATTTTGCTTTGGCTGCAATTTCAATATTTTCATATTTGCCACTGAGCACATTTTGCTTCATTATTTTCATTGACTGATATAACGTTTCTATGTTGCGATTGTTGTATGCCGACCAAGTTTTTTCATTGATTTCTAAATCGAATAATATTCCGTTAGAATCGTTAACCATGTTCGAAATACCACCTACATTCGATGAAATCACCGGTAAACTGGTACAAAGTGCTTCCGCAATGACGCAAGGTGCATTTTCAGAGGATGAAGCCATAAGAAGACAATGGCTTTTTCTGAAAATTTCATTGATTCTTGAGGGACTTTCCTTTTCGTGAATTTCCCAAACGAACTGATCTTGACTGTTTGACAATTCAGCAGACATTTGAGTTGAAAATTGGGTTTGATAATATTCCTTGGTTGATTTATCTGCACCTATAAATTCAATGCTTATAGCATTATCTTCGGCATATAGTTTTAAAAACGCTGCAAAAATGAGTGGAATATTTTTCCTGTTTTCAAAGTTTGAAACATGAACAAAATTGAATTTTTCGTATTTCGCATTCTCTGTTGGTACAAAAAAATCTGAGGGAACCACGTTTGCAAATTCAATCGTTGGAATGGTTTTGCCCAATAATTTTTGCATTTCATGATGCAAAGGCAAACTCACTTGTGCTGCATAATCAGTATATTTCCAAGTTTGCTTGATTGCAAATTGAAACCATTGATTTCTGGTTAAAAAATGGTCAGGGACGTGACTATTATAAATTGCCCAATGTTCGGTGAGCACCATTTTGTTTATTTTCAATTTTCGTTTTATCCAAGTTGCCAAAATTCCGCATTTATCAGGGGCATGAACATGAAGGATATCAAAAACGTTGTTTCTTTTAACCTGTTTTAGCAATTGAACATAAAACCAGCAGTAATAGATGACCAAATTTAGCGGCTTTAATAAGCCCGACTGAAATTGGGGTATTGGAATCCAAATAAGAGGAAAGGGATACTTTTCTGTTACAGGCATGTTCTTCTCTTGACCAATAAAGTAGGTTGCACCATGAACTACGGTAATATCTATTTGGGAACTGCAGGCAAGTGCATGTCTGTAAATAAAATTGCCGGCATATGGATTGGCTTTAGATGGAAACCAACCTACAATCCAAAGGGCCGACAGTTTTTTGTGCATAGCAACAAAAGTAAGGGAGTAAAAACGTACCGCAAAAGAGTTTTAAAATAATTCAACATTTTTGAGTTGATATTTGAAAAAAAACTCATTATCTTTGCAGCCGTTTAAATGGCGGTCTTAGCTCAGTTGGTTAGAGTGCTAGTTTGTGGTGCTGGAAGTCGCCGGTTCGAGCCCGGTAGGCCGCCCCAATTAAACCAAAAAACCCAGATTCATCTGGGTTTTTTTATTTTACATCCCTAATTTTCCCAATTATATCCCTAACGCATTGATTGTAATTGCTTTTATTTGTAATATTGCAAATATGAAAACAATAAAAAGTTTTTACATCATTTGTTTATTGTGTGTAACTAGCCTTAATCTACAAGGACAAGACACAACCGCTTCAAAAAAGATTCAAGACATTCCTAAAAATGTCACAGACACCATTGTCTTTTATAATTTAGAAAAAATACCTTGTGCTGTATCAAAAATCACAAGTTCATTAATCCAATACAGCAAACAAAATCTGTCGCATTTGCCAATTTATGAAATCGACATTCAAAATGTAGATCATATCAAATACAGCAATGGGGTTATTGAATATTACAATCCGAACAAGGGAGATTCAAGCAACAATCCATTTTTACAAAAAACCAAAATGGAAGCGCAGTTATTTAAAGCAGGTTACGACGATGGAATGGATACAGATTTTCACTTAGAAATAACAGGCACCCTCTTCTTTGTTTATGGTTTTGTTTTACCGACGGCTTCCATAATTCCAGCCATTATTACAAGTTGCTTTGCACCAAAAATTCCGGCAGCATCGAATAAGAACTACTACCCAACCTCCTATAAGAATGGGATGAAAGTTGCAGGCAAACAAAAAAAGAAAGAGATTATTTGGTATAATACTCTAGGCGGAACCCTCTTTGGCAGTGCCTTTTATTTGCTTTTATGGCAAATGATAAATGCACCCAAATAAAACAAATTTTATTTTAAACTTCACCAAATCCAATATACTTTAGAAACTCATTTCTGGTTTCCATTTCATTGAATTTACCGTGATAACTCGCAGTTACGGTAGCACTAGAAATATCTTTGATGCCTCTACTTGCAACACATAAGTGTTTTGCATCCATTACAACAGCAACATGTTCAGTTTGAAGCACTTCTTTTAACTCTTCAGCAACCTGAATGGTTAAACGCTCTTGAACTTGTGGACGTTTTGAATAATAATCAACAATTCTATTCAATTTAGACAAACCAATTACCTTGCCACTTGCAATATAGGCAACATGTGCTTTTCCGAAAATTGGCACAAAGTGATGTTCGCAAGTACTATAGAAACTGATATCCTTTTCTACCAACATCTCTGAATAACCAAAGTTATTGTCGAACAAGGTAGGATGTGGTTTGTTTTTAGGATCTAATCCTTTGAAATGCTCATTAATAAACATCTTTGCAACACGCTGTGGCGTTCCTTTCAAACTTTCGTCAGATAGGTCAAGTCCCAACACATGCATAATTTCTTTAAAATGTTTGGCAATCAATTCAATTTTAATTTGATCGTCCATGACAAAAGCATCTTCTCTCAAAGGGGTTTCCTTTGAACTTCCAACGTGCGAATCGCCCATTTCTTCAAATTGTGAAAGGAGTTTATTTATTTTATTTTCCATTAAATTCTACAAAATTACGTGGTGTTTCATAAAGTCGAACACTTAACTCGAATTGATTGTCAATTCTTTTTCTCAGTTTTTCCCAAATTACCCAAACGATGTTTTCGGCACTTGGATTTAAAGATGCAAAATCTGGAACATCTAAATTCAAATTTTTATGATCAAAAGGTTCAATCACTTCTTCATCAATAAAAGTTTTTAACACTTTCATGTCAATTACATAACCCGAAACTTCATCAACAGCACCTTCAACTTTTACTTCTAGTTCATAGTTGTGACCGTGATAATTTGCGTTGTTACACAACCCAAAAAAAGCCTTGTTTTGCTCGTCTGTCCACTGAGGAACATGTAAGCGGTGTGCCGCATTAAAGTGGGCGGTGCGAAAAACTGCAACTTTTCTTGTCATGTGAATTGAATAAACATTGAATGAGATAAATAGTTTTGAAAAAATATGAATTATTTACATTTTTTCAAGACTCCAAAGCAAATCAATGTTCAAAGTTAAATCTTGTCCCTCAAAAAACACGAAATAAACGACAAACGCCATAAGAATTCCATAAGGATATTGAAAAATTGTGTATGACTTTCTAAAAGACTGTTTAAAAGGTTTTGTAATTTTGTAACATTATGAAATTCTTTATTGATACCGCAAATTTAGAACAAATTAGAGAAGCCAATGATTTAGGCATCTTAGATGGTGTAACCACCAATCCTTCGTTAATGGCCAAAGAAGGCATTGTTGGCGAAGCTGCTGTTATGCAACACTACAAAGACATTTGTGCCATTGTTGATGGCGATGTATCTGCAGAAGTTATTTCTACTGATTATGCAGGAATGATTGCCGAAGGTGAAAAACTAGCGGCATTGCACGAGAATATCGTTGTAAAAGTTCCAATGATCAAAGACGGTATCAAAGCAATTTCATATTTCACCAGAAAAGGAATTCGTACCAATTGCACTTTGGTTTTTAGCGCAGGTCAAGCTATTTTGGCTGCAAAAGCAGGTGCTACCTACCTTTCTCCATTTATTGGCCGTATTGACGACATCAGCTGGGATGGCATGGACTTAATCAAGAGCATTGCTGAAATTTATGCAGTTCAAGGTTATGAAACACAAATCTTGGCAGCCAGCGTGCGTACGCCATTGCACATCGTGCAATCTGCTACAAACGGTGCCGATGTTGTAACTTGTCCGTTGAGTGCAATTTTAGGATTGTTAAAACACCCATTGACCGACATAGGTTTGGCTCAATTCTTGGCCGATCACGCCAAAGCAAATAAGTAAAATTTTCAACCACACATAAAACAAAAATGGCTACCCAAGGGTAGCCATTTTTGTTTGGAATCACTTTCCGGTAAAGTTATTTTGCCAATTCCTTATCCAATACAAAATGGAAGTCAGGAATCAACTGAAATATTTTTTCTTTTGGAATTCCTGTAATGTCAATAAAGTAAATATCCTTACCCAGATTTAATGTTTGGCCAGCCAACCATTGCACCCTAAAATCCTTAGGATTGTTGGTTATCCACCTTCTTACCGGCATCAAACAATACCATCCAGCTACTTTTCCTTTAGGATCAACCGCCGGTTCTACCCTCTTCACAGGACCTGTAATCATTTTTGCAAATTTGAAGGTATCCATTTTCATGAAAGGACCTACTTTGGCAATAAACTTATCCATTCCCCCATTCATTTTCACAATGGCAGGATGAGAATATTTCACATAAATTTTAGCGTCTTTGTTTTTATACCCAGTGGTAAATTCGTTGGCAGCCGTTTGAAATGCCGCACACATTTTTAAACTATCAACACTCAACAATGCCAAATTGGAAGTATCAATTTGATTCAAATCCAACACCGCGGCTGTGTCTTTGTCGCGATTGTCGGTTTCCGTTTCAACTTCTTTTTTATTGCCTTGGCAAGCCACAAAAATCAAAGCGACTGCCACCCAACTGAATTTTAATTTCAATTTCATCGGAAACAAAGATAGTTTGAAGTTTGGTAAACAAAAAGAGCCACCCTAGGGCAGCTCTTTTTTATGGAACAATTAAAAATTATTTTACTTCTTCGAAGTCAACATCTTGAACTTCGTCGGCAGCTTTTCCGCCATTTGCATTACCTGCATTTGGGTTTTCTTGTCCTGGTTGTCCTTCAGCACCTGGTTCACCACCTGTTGCGTTGTACATATCCTGACTAGCCGCTTGCCAAGCATCATTCAATGCAGCACTATGGGTATCTATATCGGCAAAGTTCTTCGCAGCAACCGCTTCTTTCAATTTGGCAACAGCCTCTTCGATTGCAGTCTTTTTCTCTGCTGGAATTTTGTCGCCATACTCTTTCAATTGTTTTTCAGTACTGAAAACCAAAGAATCGGCACCATTCACTTTATCGGCTTCTTCTTTGCGCTTCATATCCGCTTCAGCGTTCATTTCAGCGTCTTTTTTCATTTTCTCGATATCTTCCTTGCTCAATCCGCTACTTGCTTCAATTCTGATTTTTTGCTCTTTTCCAGTTGCTTTGTCTTTTGCACTTACGTTCAAAATACCGTTGGCATCAATATCAAATGTTACTTCAATTTGAGGGACACCACGTGGTGCAGGAGGAATGCTATCTAAAATGAATCTACCAATTGTTTTGTTATCGGCAGCCATTGGGCGTTCACCTTGAATGATATGAATTTCAACCGATGGTTGATTGTCCATAGCTGTACTAAACGTTTCTGTTTTTCTTGAAGGAATGGTTGTGTTTGATTCAATCATTTTGGTCATTACAGCACCCATTGTTTCAATTCCCAAACTCAAAGGAGATACATCTAAAAGAACGATATCTTTAACTTCACCTGTTAACACACCTCCTTGAATAGCTGCACCAATTGCAACAACTTCATCTGGGTTAACCCCTTTGCTTGGTGCTTTACCAAAGAATTCTTCAACCAATTTTTGAATTGCAGGGATACGTGTAGAACCACCTACCAAAATTACTTCGTCAATTTGGCTTGAACTCAAACGGGCATCAGCCAACGCTTTTTTACAAGGCTCTAATGTTCTTTGAATCAAAGATTCAGCCAATTGCTCAAACTTACTTCTGGTCATTTTTCTAACCAAATGCTTAGGCACACCGTCAACTGCAGTTACATAAGGTAAGTTGATATCAGTTTCCGTGCTGCTCGACAATTCAATTTTCGCTTTTTCAGCCGCTTCTTTCAAACGTTGTAAAGCCATTGGATCTTTGCGCAAATCTATATTTTCGTCAGACTTAAATTCGTCTGCCAACCAATCAATAATTACTTGGTCAAAATCGTCACCACCTAAGTGAGTATCACCATTGGTAGATTTAACTTCAAACACACCGTCTCCCAATTCAAGGATAGAAACGTCGAATGTTCCACCACCTAAATCGTAAACAGCAATTTTAATATCACGGTCAAGTTTATCCAAACCATAAGCCAACGCTGCAGCTGTTGGTTCGTTGATAATACGTTCTACTTTCAAACCAGCAATTTCACCTGCTTCTTTGGTAGCTTGACGTTGAGAGTCATTAAAGTATGCAGGAACAGTAATAACCGCTCTTGTCACTTCTTGACCCAAATAATCTTCAGCAGTTTTCTTCATTTTCTGAAGAATCATCGCACTCACTTCTTGTGGGGTAAAGTTACGATCGCCAATTTTCACACGAGGAGTATCGTTGTCACCTTTGGTTAATTCATAAGGTACACGTTCCATTTCTTTCAACATAGAAGAATATTTTTCTCCCATGAATCTTTTGATAGACTGCACAGTATGGGTTGGGTTGGTAATGGCTTGACGTTTTGCAGGGTCTCCTACTTTACGCTCGCCGTTTCCGTTGTCCATAAAAGCAACAATTGATGGTGTTGTTCTACGACCTTCGCTGTTTGCAATTACTACAGGTTCGTTACCCTCTAACACTGCTACACAACTGTTGGTTGTTCCTAAGTCAATTCCTATTATTTTACTCATGATTTTTATTTTCCTTTCCTTCCATCTATCAAAGTAAGTGCCAATGCAAAAAAGACATAAATTGGCTGACGAATTGTCATAATTTGTCAGTAATTCTCATATTCGGCGAACAAATTCGCCATCATGACATAAAATTTTGAGGGATATTATAAAAACTGAAAAGCCTTATCTTACAAAGTTCAGCTTCTTTGTCAAAGGATGTACCTGAATAAACGACAATGACGAAGGCTCGAATTTGATTCCGCGAATGGATTGAACGCAACGACTTGCAAACAAACCAAGTCCACCTTCAATATTGGAATACTCTGCTTGTTTTTGCACGATGCCAATGGCTGGAACATTCACAGACATGTAATCAATTAAATTTTGACTTCCAGAATAATAGGTAACGCCAAACGAAACAAAGCGGTGTTTTAAGTTTGGACCCGATGTCAACGTATTTGCCATGAATTGGAAAAACGCTTCTTTTTCAACTTGTCGAATTAAATCGCCTTGATCTACTTGATAATTCGACATTACCTTCCAAAATGCAGTTTTGGTTGATTTGATGGTGGTATCAACCACATCGAATTCATCATAGGTAACTTCTAGCACCACATCATAGGCTTTTACATTTGCACCAGGTGTTGCACGAAAGGTTATGTATTCTGGAGCCAATGAGAACAAAGATTTGTTATTGAAAAAGGGTGCCCTGATTAACGATGGCGAAACGGTATTGGTATGTGATGTAACAGCCTGCTTGCTAATTGGATTCTTTACAGTAACCTCATACAAATCGTTTCCGTTAATTTTTTCGGTGGTTTGCCACAAGTAATTTACGTCGGACGCAAAAATACCTGGCTGTTTTTTCACTTTATTGGTACGAATCAGATTGATTACACGACCTGTATTTACCTGCCTCAATGAAACTTCGGTAGAATCTAAATACAAACTGTCAGAAATTTGAGCCACGGTGTAGGCGCTGGTATTCTGATTCAAAAAGGCTTTGTTCACCTTGATGTATTGTACTGAATCGTTTGGATCTAACAATCCGTAAACCACAATGGTTTCTTTCCAATCGGCATTGATATCGACTGTGTTTTCACAAGAAGAAAATGCCAATAACACCAAAATGATTCCGAGGGAATTTATATACGTCCTGGCTTTATTGTAACAATTTTTAATCATGGAAAGCACAAAGATAAATGAAAAGTATGATGAATATAAGGTCAGATATATCGAATTCGATGAAACTTCTTTTTTTTTACCATTTATAATGTACAAATTTGCAGTCCAATCATAAAAGAATGTCTGTACACAGAGAAGATAAAAAAATCACCACGCACGTGCTTCATGAAATGAAGTCAAGGGGTGAAAAAATTTCGATGCTTACCGCATACGATTATTCAACAGCTCAAATTATTGATGATGCTGGCATCGATGTTATTCTTGTGGGTGACAGTGCTTCGAATGTAATGGCGGGACATCAAACTACCCTTCCAATTACGTTAGACCAAATGATTTACCATGCGAGCAGTGTGGTAAGGGGTGTAGACAGGGCGTTGGTAGTGGTTGATTTGCCATTTGGTAGTTACCAAGGAAACTCCAAAGAAGCCTTAAACAGCACCATTCGCATCATGAAGGAAAGCGGAGCCCATGCCATTAAAATGGAAGGTGGCGAAGAAATTATTGAAAGTATCAAAAGGATTCTAACAGCAGGTGTTCCAGTAATGGGACATTTGGGATTAACTCCTCAAAGTATATACAAATTCGGAACCTATACTGTTCGAGCTACGGAAGATGAAGAAGCGGAAAAATTGATTCGCGATTCTAAATTATTGGAAGAAGCGGGTTGCTTTGCGTTGGTTTTAGAAAAGATTCCAGCACATTTGGCTAAACGCGTGGCAGAGAACTTAACCATTCCTGTTATAGGAATTGGCGCAGGAAACGGCGTTGATGGACAAGTTTTGGTAGTTCACGACATGATGGGAATAACCAAACAATTTAATCCTAGATTTTTACGTCGCTACTTAAACCTCTATGACGAGATGAAGGGAGCAGTTCAGCAATACATTTCAGATGTGAAGTCGGTTGACTTTCCGAATGAGAAGGAGCAGTATTAAAGAGGGTTAGACGGATTAGACAGGTTAGACGGGTTAGACAGATTTTTTGGTTTATTAGGTTTGTCAGGTTTAATTAAACAGGCGATAATCGTAAACAGCCTAAGCCGTCAACAGCGAAGTGTAAACAGCCGATAGGCGTCAACTAATTGGGTTAGACAGGTTAGACGAATGGGTTTATAAAAGGTTGAAAGGGTTATTTTTAGCACCTACCATTAATTAAACAGCCGAAGGCGTAAACAGCGAAGCGTAAACAGCCGATAGGCGTCAACTGGCGTTAGTCATAAACTCTAAAAAAAAAGGTGCGAATTTCTTCGCACCTTTTTTTATTCCTAACGCTACTATTACTTAGCGGTAGTCAAACGCATTTTTCTGCGTGTTGGTTTTTCTTCTTTTACTTCGGCAAATGCAGCGATACCGCTTACATGTTGATCCACCATAATACGACCGCAATGTTCACAGTCAATAATTTTATAATGGGCACGAATGTCAGAGTGACGTTGAGGTGGAATTTTAGAGAAACAACCACCGCAAGATCCACGAACAATAGGAGCAACAGCAACCCCGTTTTTCATATTTTCACGAATTCTGTGGTAAGCACGGAAATAACGCTCATCTAATTTCTTAGCAGCATTTTCACGGTCTTTGTTTAACTTTTGAATTTCCTCTTCGTTCTCTTTCTCAATTTCAGTCAATTCTGCTTTTTTGAATTCCAAATCCGCTTTGCGACTTTCTAACGCAGCTTTTGTGCTTGTTAAAACTTCATTTTTAGCATCAATTTGTTTTACAAAATCGCGAATTTTCTTTTCAGCAGAAAGAATTTCTAAGCCAGCAATTTCTTTTTCTTTGTCAATTGCTTCGAATTCACGGCTGTTTTTAATATTGTTTAATTGATCTTCATATTTATCAATTAATCTTTGGAAATCTTTAATTGCTAATTTTTTGTTGGCAACCTCTGTATCTAAAGAAGTAATTTCTTCTTGAATATGATTTACTCTGGTTTCAAAACCAGCGATATCATCTTCCAAATCCGATACTTCCATCGGTAGTTCACCCAATACAGCTTTCAAATTGTCTAATTTATTGTCAATTTGTTGTAGCTTCCAAAGGTCTTGTAGTTTTTTCTCAACGGTTACGTCCATGTTGTTTATCGATAATATTGAATAGGGTTGGTATTAGTTTGTGCAAAAATGGTTGCAAAATTACGGAATTTTTTTGACAAAATCTCGCTAAACAAATCAATCGTGTATTTTTCACTCTCAAAATGCCCAATATCGCAAATCATTAACTGCTTTTCCGCTGCAAAGAATTCGTGATATTTTATGTCCGAAGTTATGTAAACATCGACCTGTGCTGACTTTGCTGCGTTTATCAAAAATGAACCCGCACCACCACAAACCGCAACTTTGCGAATATTTTCTCCGAAAAATTCTGTATGCTTCACCACTTCCAATTCCATATTCTGCTTTAAATGCGCCAAAAACTCAGATTTCGACATCTCTTTCGGTAACATTCCCACGGCACCACTTCCATAACCGACCACTTCGTTGTTCAATGTTACCAAGTCATAAGCAACTTCTTCATACGGATGGGCTTCCCTCAAAACTTGCAACATTTCACTCGTTTGCCACTTCATAAAAACAACCTCTAAGCGCATTTCATTTCCGGTTTCTCGCTTGCCCAAACTTCCAGAATACGGATTAGAACCTTCCATTGGTGTAAATGTTCCCTGTCCCTCAAAAGAAAAACCACATTCACCATAATTGCCAATGTTTCCAGCTCCAGCCGTAAACAAAGCATCTTGCACCGCGGTGAAATGCGACGACGGAACATATACCCCCAACTTTACCAACAATCCCGTTTTAGGCTCAATTACAGATAGTTGACTCAAATGAAGCTTTTCGGCAATTTTTTCATTCACTCCGTTTCTCAACACATTGTCGAGATTGGTATGGCAGGCATAAATGGAAATATTATTTTTGATGGCTTTGATCACCGCACGTTGCACATCATTTTGTCCGGTTAGTCGTTTTAATCCCGAAAAAATAAGTGGATGGTGCGCAATTATCAAATTGCAGTTCTTTTCAATTGCTTCATCAACAATGGCTTCGGTACAATCTAAGCAAATGAGCGCTTGTTGTATGATTGCATTCTTATCTCCCACCAACAATCCGCTGTTGTCGTAGGACTCTTGCAAACTGGGTGGTGCTACCCTTTCAATTTCATGAATTATTTCGAATAGTTTTACAGACATTTTTCAAATCTCTAACTTTTAATTGAACTTTGTACCTTCATTGTGAAAAAAGCAATCTTAAAAAAGGGAAAAGAAATTGCCATTGGCAGAAAACATCCTTGGATATTTAGCGGGGCCTTAGAAAGCATTGACCCTTGTACAACTGGCGATTTGGTTCAGGTTTACGACTATAAAAACAACTGGTTGGCCTGTGGTCATGTGGGAGATGGCAGCATTGCCATTCGCATTCTGTCATTTACACAACAAGAAATTGACGCTCAATTTTGGGTAAATCGTATTCAAAACTGCAAAGATTTAAGAAATAAATTGTCGTTGGGAATGAATTTTCCTACTAACGCCTACCGTTTGGTGCATGGTGAAGGCGATTTGTTGCCGGGATTGATTATTGACATCTATGCAAATACCGCTGTCATTCAAGCCCATACCGATGGAATGTATTTGAATCTTGATGCCATTGCCGAGGCCATTAAAACCGTTTTTGGCGATGAAATTGCCCATATTTACAGTAAAAGCAGCGCCGCAATGCACGACGCCGAAATTGAAGATGAATTTTTGTTAGGCGATCAACACGAAGTTATTGCCACCGAAAACAACATGAAATTCAAAGTAAATTGGGTAACAGGACAAAAAACAGGCTTCTTTTTAGATCAAAGAGAAAACAGACAGCTGTTGGGACATTACTCCAAAGGCAAGTCGGTATTGAATACTTTTTCTTATTCTGGGGGATTTAGTGTCGCTGCCTTAATTGGTGGTGCTACCAAAGTAGTTTCGGTAGATATTTCACAAACAGCTGTGACCCTAGGCGATGAAAACGTGGCTTTGAACAACCTAACAGAAAATCACCAATCCGTTCAAGCCGATGTTATGAAAAACTTGAAGGATGAACCCGAAATGTTTGACATTGTGGTACTTGACCCTCCGGCGTTTGCCAAAAGCTTAACCAAAAAGCACCAAGCAACCATGGGTTACAAGCGATTGAACATGTTGGGATTAGAAAGAGTGAAGCCAGGCGGATTGTTGTTTACCTTTTCTTGCAGCCAAGTAATTGACGAAAAACTTTTTGCCAATACTGTTACTGCGGCAGCCATTGAAGTGGGCAGAAATTGTAGAATCTTACACCGATTGGGACAAGGTCCGGATCATCCTGTAAATATTTTTCATCCTGAGGGACATTATCTCAAGGGATTGGTATTGGAAGTGGAATAGAAATTACGGAGCGAAAACGCTTTGGCCTTCTTGCAGTTTGGGAATAACCATGTATTGTTTTTTCCCGTTGCAACTGAATCTAATTAACATATCGCCTTTGTAGGCAATTGGAGACTTTGTAGGCACTTCGGTTGGAATGGTGACTCCATTTACTTGTGGAACGCCTTCATCTCTTGTAGGGATTTCTAAATGCCCCATTCCCCTAAAATGCGAACCTTTCTTTAATGGATCCATATTTTTGTATGTAACTAGATTGAATTGACCACCTCTATTGCCCATCCAAAATGAATCGAGTTGCAAGTTCACCTTTGATTTTACAGTTCCACAATTGGTTTTTGTTACGGCGTACAGCGTGATATTATTGATAATGGCAGCACCATAAACACCAGGATATAAACGATTGATTACAACAGAATCAATCTTGAAATATTTATTTTCAGGAAACTTAATTTTGGCAGTTGCCTTTTTCTTATTGGGTTGGGCATTTGCTTGAATGGCAAACAAAGAAATTGCAAAAAGGAAAAAATATCTCATTTAAACGAATATACACAAAAAATTACTTTTGTGCAAATCGGTAAAAAACGTAAGCCACCGGCACAAAGACCAAATTGGGCAACCAAACAGATAAATTGGGATCCAACACATTGGTTTCCCCCAAGCTAATAAAATAACGACTGAAAAATAGGAAAAACAAGATTACAAAAATTCCAACACCGAGCGCAATTCCAAGTCCTCCCCTCGATTTTCTTCCGGCTACAGAAACTGCAATCACAATTAAAATAAAGGTACTAAACGGCGAGGCATACCGTCGGTATTTCTCGGTTTGTAGGGCTGCCACGTTGCTAGAACCCCGCATGCGTTCCTTTTCAATAAAGGCAGTGAGTTCATTCTGATTCAAAGATTGAACGTCCTCCACCCTAAAGAAAAAAGCGTCGGGATTAAATCCTATGGCAGTATCAATGTAAGGGAAATTCTTTATTTTTTGGGTACCGTCGGCCATAAACTCGCGGCTGGTAACCATTTCTAAGCGCCACGTTTTCAAATTGGGTTCCCAACGCATAAACCGCCCAAACAAAGAGCTCGTTAACTTTTTATCCTTGAATTGATTGAGGGTAACGCCTATTCCAGAACTGTCGTGGTTGCTGAAATATTCCATGTACATAATTACCCCGGGTTTAATTTGACGAAAAATGGTTGAACGCGATTCAGACCAATAATTTCGGAGGTATGTATTTTCAAACTTTACCCTTTTTTTGTCGGAGATTGGAATGATCCAGGCATTCAGCAAATAACTGCCAAAAGCAAGCAGCGCACCCACCGCCAAATAGGGAACCAAAATTCTGCGCAACGACATTCCACCTGCCAGCATAGAAATAATTTCGGTTCTAGACGCCAAACGAGACGTCATGTAAAGCACTGAAATGAAAATAAATATAGGACTAAATGTATTGAGCAATGTGGGAATAAAACTCACATAATACACCGAGAATATTTCTGAAACTTGGGCATGACGTTGTAAAAAGTCATCCAATTTTTCTGCAATATCAAATATGATAATGATGATAATAAAAAGCAAGATTGTAACGAAAAAAGTTCTCAAGAACTTCTTTGCGATATACATATCTAATTCTTTAAATATCTTCATATTACAATTTCCTACCTACAGTTTGAAGTACAGATTTTTTCCAAATATGGAATTCGTTGCTTAAAATATGTTTGCGGGCTTCACGCACCAACCAAAGGTAGAAACGCAAGTTTTGCAAACTTGCCACGATTGGTCCCAACATTTCGCCGGCTACAAACAAATGGCGTAAATATGCCAAAGAATATTCTGGAGTTAACCAAGAGTCAACAGGTTCAAAAACATCGGCCCATTTTTTATTGCGAATGTTGATGATTCCCTCACGGGTAAAAATCATTCCATTTCTACCATTTCTGGTAGGCATTACGCAATCAAACATATCAACCCCCAATTCTATAGAATTCAAAATATTTTCAGGAGTACCCACGCCCATCAAATAACGGGGTTTGTCTGCTGGTAAAATATCGCAAACCAATTCGGTCATGGAATACATGTCTTCATGGGGTTCACCCACACTCAAACCGCCAATGGCATAGCCACCTGCTTCGTGTTGGATTACATATTCCGCGCTTTGCTTGCGCAAATCGGGGTACACACTGCCCTGAACAATTGGAAACAATTCTTGGTGATATCCGTATTTTGGTTCCGTTTCATGGAAACGTTTCATGCAACGATCCAACCAGCGGTGGGTCATGTGCATGCTTTTTTCGGCATAGGGTTTTTCGCAAGGATAAGGTGTACACTCATCGAAGGCCATGATAATGTCGGCCCCAATGGTGCGCTGAATATCCATCACATACTCTGGGCTAAAAAGGTGTTTCGAGCCATCAATATGGCTTTTAAAGGTAGCGCCTTCTTCTTTGATTTTTCTGGTTCCAGAAAGTGAGTAAACCTGATATCCCCCACTGTCAGACAAAACAGGTCGGTTCCAATTCGAAAACTTATGAATACCTCCTGCTTTTTCCATGATTTCTAAACCTGGACGCAAATAAAGGTGGTAAGTATTTCCGAGAATGATATCGGCATTGATGTCTTTTTCAATGAAATCGCGGTGCACTCCTTTAACGGTTGCCGCGGTGCCAACAGGCATGAAAATTGGTGTTTGAATTTTTCCGTGATCGGTTTCTATGACACCTGCCCTAGCTTTGGAGTAGGGATCTCTATGTTGTACTGTAAAATTCAATTTTGAGCCATTAAGGTAATACTAAAAAGTCGAGGAAAAATGGCACTCAACGATCCAGAGTAATAGCTATCTGGAACCCGTACCAAGGCATTTGTGATGCCGTTCGACATTTTTAATTCGATGGATAAATCCACATAATCCATTCTAAATTCAAATCCACCACCAAATTCGTAGTAGTATGTATCTTGTTTTAATGCAACCAAGGGTTTGGATGCACCAATAACCATGTCTTCATTGCTTTGAAAATCGTGAGACCACCTTACACCACCCAGCACAAAAAAGCCAGTGTTGTTTGGCATGTCGGAACGGTATTTAATGGTAAGCGGAATATCAAAGCAGATTGATTCAATTTTGATGGTAGGACCGGGTTTGCTTTGCCAGGTGTATTTCAAATTGCGGTTGTGCAATTGCAACATGGTAAGCATTTTCATTTCCCAGTGACGCCCTATTCTCAAGGCCACACTTCCCCCAAAACCACCACCCATTTGATCTTCGGGAGCAATATTGGCAATTGAATCGGTTCTATCCCAAAACGTTTTGTCTAATTGCATTTTCATTTTTGCTTGGGTTGCAGAAAATGCAATTCCCCAGAAAAAATGTTTTCGGTATATGCGGTTGGGATCCTTTGGTGTTGCAGATTCAACCAAACGATCAACAATAGGATCGGCATTTGATCCTATTGCCCAAAAGGCACATAGCAATATGACAATTATTTTACGCAATGGTATAAGGTACAGACTCCGAAAGTTAACGGTTTATAATTTACAGTTGCAAATCCTGCAGCTTTGGCTCTTGCCACAAACTCTTCTCCTTCTGGAAATGCCGCAACACTTTGAGGAAGATAGGTATACGCTGTTGCATCTTTGCTAAAAAGACGACCCAAAGGTGGCAAAATAAATTTAAAATAGAACCAATATAAGCGACTAAAAATAGGATTTGTAGGTTTTGAAAACTCAAGTACCAACAAACTACCCTCCTTTTTTAACACACGGCACATGTCGGCCAATCCTTTATCTAAATTTTCAAAGTTACGCACACCAAAACTCACTGTCACGGCGTCGAATTCACCCGTTTCAAAAGGTAAATTTTCAGAATCGGCTTGTTGCAAAACGATGCGGTTGGTTAACTGCATTTTTTCAAGTTTCACATCTCCCTTATCGAGCATTCCGCGGCTAATGTCAATTCCAACAATTTGTGTATCAGGTATTTTAGATATTTCAATTGCCAAATCAGCAGTACCGGTTGCTACATCTAAGATCTTTTTGGCTTGAATTTTTGCAATTATTTTACGCACTTTTGTTCTCCAAGAATAATCGATTCCTAAGGATAGAAAATGATTCAAAAAATCATAACGTGAAGAAATATTATCGAACATTTCCTCAACTTGTTGTTTTTTTGAAGTGTCAGAAGACGGATTTGGTTTAATTGGCGTGCTCAAAATAAATGAAAGTGCAAATATAAGCGATTCATCGTCGACCTGAAAATTAGAAATTGCAAATATGAAAATCAAAACTGCAGAATACGTTGGAAGTTGGGAGCGAAATGTGGATATGCCGCACAGAGACAAGCCTGAATTTGCCTTTATTGGCCGAAGCAATGTGGGTAAATCGTCGCTCATTAATATGGTTGCCGAGCGCAATGGCTTGGCAAAAACGAGCTCTACACCTGGCAAAACCCAAACCTTAAACTTGTTTAACATCAACAACGAATTGCAAATTTGTGATTTACCTGGCTATGGCTATGCCAAGGTATCGAAAGACAAACGCGAAGGTTTTGGAAAAATGATTGCGTATTATTTGAGGGAAAGACCCAATTTGTTTTGTCTGTTTATTCTGTTGGATTTGAGAATTCCCCCTCAGAAAATTGATTTGGACTTTATTAACGACTGCGGCGACAATGCCATTCCAATGGTGATTGTTGGCACGAAGGCCGATAAGTTAAAACCCGTTGAAGTGGAAGCCAATGCCCAAATCATCAAAGATGCATTGCTCGAAACCTGGGAAGAAGTTCCACCGTTCATCATCAGTTCATCTGAAACCAAGCAAGGCCACAAAGAAATTTGGGATGTGATTAAGAATGCAATGAAGAATGGTTAAGGTTATTTGATTTACCTTATCTGAATCTTCTCCGAATAGTGTTCGTTGTTTTTGGTGATGCTGAGAATGTAAATTCCAGGAATGTAATCGGATTGTTTGAGTGTTACCGTGTTGTCATAACTATTGCCTGAATACACTACTTTACCCGACATATCGTAAACTTTATATTGAAAAATAGAGTTTGTACCCAACAAATCGCAAGTTACATTATTATTTGGCAAGTATTTAATAATTAAGCGATTCGTTTTTTTCAATTCAAGTGGTTTTTCAAATGGCAAACTCGCAGTATAATTAATTTTACCTAACTTTATGTTATGAATTGTCATTTTGGCCTCCTTAAACATATCGTTTGTAAGGAAGAATGTGTCATTGGTAACAATTACAGCTGCTGGCAACACTCGAGTTCTGCCACATTGGTAAATTGAAGTATCAATTTTTTTCTTGGCAAAGTTTAGTTGGCTGTCTATAACATAGTAAAATGGTCTCGAGGTAACCAAATCGTCAGTTGTTTTGCCATATACAAACAATTTATTTTTTGTTAGAGCCAATGTACCAATTGTAGTCATATTAAAGGTGTCGTCTAACCCATTATTTAAATTGCCCCAGCCATATATTTTTCGATCCGCTAGTTGATTTAATTTCTCATTAAAACTACGTATTTTCATTTGGCTATGAAGGTTAATAACCGGTATTTCAAGAGATTCTTCAATTACTACAAATTTATTCGAGGATGGCCAATCGCGAATTATTTGCTGGCTAGAATTCATTCGCGCAGTATCAGTTAAAACGATATAATTTGCTGCGTTTATATTTTGGTAATCTAGAACCCCGTGAGAATAATCGGGTCCTAACCCAATTCCCTTAATGGAAGCGTACATTTTTGACTTTTCTGGATAATACACACCCGATAAATATCCGAAATTTGTAACATTATAACGATCCAATACCCACATGTTTAATTCGTCTGTTACTGGATCAATTTCTGAATAATATGGTTTCAAATTTGCAGAGGAACTATCTATACTTAATTGGTAATAGCACCCTGTCAATTGATAGCTATTGTTTTTAAAGTCACATTGTGAAGTTTCAAACGCATAATAATATGGCGAAAAACGAATATTTAGAAGAGTATCAAATATTACCAATGTGTTTCGGTAATGACTTTCAGTATTTGGTTTAAAAATATTTGTGATGGATATAAAAAATTCATCTTTATCATTTATCCCAATATTGTTTACAAAATTGGGTTGAATATACATATCTAAATCCTCGTTTGGGTTTCGATTGTAGACTAGTTTTGATGCAACTAAATTTAAACACATATCCAATTTAAAAAACACCAAAGAGGCCTTTCGTTGAGTGGAATCACCATCAATATAGCTTGTTGTAACACCATAAATATAACCTTTGTGGTATTTAATAAACACATTATTCAAATCAGCTCCAGAAAATTCACGGCTGAGCAATTGGTTACCATTGGTATCCGCAATGATAATTGTAAAGAACCAATCACTTGTAAGTGTGTAAGCAAATTTGCCACCTGTTAAATTAGTGGCACTTGAAATTAACCTTGGATCGTTTTTACTACCATGAAAAACAAATGGCTTTGCCGTTTGTGCTTTGAGTGAAATACTGCAGAAGACAGATGTCAAAATAACGAATACAATATTCAAGTTTCTCATGATAAACATTTGTTAGACAGTTTAGGGTTTATAAATAATTTCAGAATGATAGTAATTTGGATAACTCAAAAGTAAGGCATAGTTATCTCATTTCCAATTATTTGTTGATGCGCGAAAATTTCAACATCCCTTAATATGATTAACCCCATTTATCAAAAATGCAATGAAGAACGGGTAAGGTTATTTGATTTACCTTATCTGAAACTTCTCCGAATAGTGTTCGTTGTTTTTGGTTATATTGAGGATGTAAATCCCAGGAATGTAATCGGATTGTTTGAGTGTAACCGTGTTGTCGTAACTATAACCTGAATACACTACTTTACCCGACATATCGTAAACTTTATATTGAAAACTAGAGTTTGCACCTAACAAATTACATTCTACATTGTTATTAGGTAAGTATTTAATGAGTAAACGATTTGATTTTTTCAATTGAATTGGTTTTTCAAATGGCAATCCCGCGGTATAATTAATTTTACCTAATTTAATGTTATGAATTGTCATTTTGGCTTCTTTAAACATATCGTTGGTAAGGAAGAATGTGTCCTTGGGTAAAATAAAAGCCTCTGGTAAAACTCGAGTTCTGCCACAGTGGTAAATTGAAGTATCAATTTTTTTCCTGGCAAAATTTAGTTGGCTGTCTAGAACATAGTAAAATGGCCTATCATTAAACTGATTATCATACGTTAAACCATATACAAATAACTTATTATTTGACAACGGCAGTGTACCTACGTTAACAATTGAAAAAGTATCGTCTAAGCCATTTTTTAAATTGCCCCAGCCATATATTTTTCGTTCTGCAAGTTGAACATTGTTTTCATTATAACATCGGACTTTAACTTTCGCCACTGAATAATTTATATTATTTTTTACCATTGATTCATCAATAATAACAAATTTTTTCGGCGAGGGCCAATCTGGAATAATTTGGTTTACTATAACTGAAAATGAAGAATCACTTAACATAGAATACGTACTTAATTCTAAAACCTCATAATTTAATACCCCATGTGAATAAAAACCACCTAGCCCTGCTGTAATACCATAAACATTAGCATACATTTGGTTTTTATCAGGATAAAAAAGGCTAGATAAATATCCGCAAATAGAATCATTAAATTGTTCAACAACCCACATATTCAATTCTTCACTATTTGGATTAAATTCGGAATAAAATGGTTTTAAACTTGCCGTTAAAGTATCCATTTTACTTATTTGGTAATAACAACCAACCATTTGATACCGATTATTTTTAAATGCACTCTGTTTTGTTTCTAAAGCATAATAATAGGGCAAAAACTTAATATTTAACAAAGAATCAAACAAAACCAAGTTATTTCTATTTATGCATTCAGTTCGAGGCTTAATAATATTCACAAGCGTAAAAAAGAATTCTTCCTTGTCATTTATTCCTATTTCGTTCCAATTATTGGGTTGAATATTCATATTAAACTTTGCATCTGGATTTTTATTATATACCAATTTAGAGGTAACTAAATTTAAACAGGTATCCAATTTAAATAAAACCAATGAAGCTTTACTTAACATGGAATCGCCGTCAATATAACTAGTTGTAAGTCCATAAATAAAACTTTTGTGGTAAATTATCTTCAAAGACTGTAAATCAGCTCCTGAAAATTTTCGGCTAAGTAACTCATTGCCATTTGTATCCGAAATAATTATTTTAAAAAAATATATTCCAGAAAATACATATGCAAATTTACCATGAGGTAAATTTGTGACACTTGAAATGAACCCAGGATCACTTTTACTGCCATGAAAAATAAATGGTTTTCCCGTTTGTGCTTTAAGTGAAATACTAAATAAGAAAATCATAAAAAGGACGGATACTTTATTCAAATTTCTCATGATAAAACGTTTGTTTGGCAGATTAGGGTTTATAAATTATTTCAGAATGATAGTAATTTGGATAACTCAAAAGTAAGGCATAATTATCTGATGCCCATGTATTTGTTGAAATATTTATTGTTGCAGTTGTGCCAGGCAAAACATTTATGATATTGTTGTAGAACGGGGTTATGTTTGAAAATGAAGCGATACTAAGTTGAACAGACTTGATACTAGAATATTTATTTGTTACTGATATTGTAAAATTATCATTGGCATGGGTTATCGTACAATTGTCCAAATAAAGCGTTCCTCCGCGTTTTACAATAATTCCATATCCCGTTCCAAATTTTACTGTTGCATTTTTACATACTACTAAAACTCCCTTCGGAACAATTAGGTTTTTATTGTATGTCCCAGATTTAATTTGTTGCCTTAAATCTTTAACATTAGAAAATTGGCTTTTTAAAGCACCGTGAAATTGTGTCAATAAAATGAGCAACAATGTAATTCTTACAATCTGTTCTGATTTTCGCACTAAGTTTTTTTTCATGATTTATAAATTGATGATTATTCGGCAGCCAAAATAATCTACGCATTTCTAAAAAAATTAGTAAAAACTTATCATTTTTTATTGCTTAAAAACTACGTTATTAAGGAAATAAAATTGCGTTAAACTAAAAAACATGCATCATCATCCCATCTGAAAACAAACAAGGCCACAAAGAAATTTGGGATGTGATTAAAAATGCAATGAAGAACGGGTGAGGTTATTTGATTTACCTTAACACCTCTATTGTTCCGTTTAAATAATGGAATTTTCGATTGATGTCTTTGATGGTTAACTGGTACACATAAGTACCCGACAATGTTGGCGACCATTCGAAATTTTTGTCGTTACTTTCATACACCTTCTCACCCCAACGATTGAAAATTTTGAGCTGCAGTTTTTCAATCCACTGTTTTTCATAACTTTTGAAGAAATCATTGCGGCCATCGCCGTTAATAGTAATGGCAGATGGAAAACTGAATTTAATTTCATGAAAAATGAGCAGTTCTTTTTCCAAACTATCCATACAACCATGTATATCTGTAACCAATAAATTCACTTTCAATTTTGAATTTACCGGTACGATCAAATTCGGGTTTTGCAAATTACTATTTCCCAGTTTTTCGAAAGTCCAATTCCAACTTGCTGCACTCGGCGTATGGTCAAAAAATACCAACTGCTGGTTATTTTCATCATAAGAATTTTCATTGTATGAGAAAGCAACTGCAGGATTTGCAAATACTTGAATTTTTCCGGTGTCCTCTTGCTTACACTGAAAACGATCAACAATAGATGTACTCAAAAAATAGCTACCAGTGGCCAATGAATAAAAGATATTCTTATTCGGAGATATAGGAGATTTTTGAACATATTGCTTCCCGTTTAAGTTGTAAATCAAAGAATCAACTGCAAATTGATTGGTCCATGCGCTTTTTATCATCAAACTATCACCCAAACAAATGTCTTTTGTTTGCACCGATAATTTCATTTCGGGAATTACAAAGAATGATATCTGATTTGTATCGTTGCAAGTAGAATTGGCATAAATGATGGAATTAATTATTTGTTTGCCTTTGCCCATTGTTTGTAAAGAAACAATGCTATCTGACAAAATTTGAGAACTGTGCAACTTAAGATTCACCCACGTGTTTATCTTACTGATTGCATCGTTTTTATGAAACACTTTTGCATGTTGCGTAATAAATAAAGGTTGATTCACACAAAGTGTGTCTCTTGATAATGTCGTAGAAATAATGGCATTGCGTACCGCACTAAATTGAGGAAATTTAAATGTATCGAAACACACATTTTTATTTACAATCTTTATTTGGGGTTTATAAGGACCTAATCCAGAATAATGATGCACTTTTGCGGCATATCCAAAGGAATCTTGAAACCCATCACCCCATTGTACAATGACTTTATTGGTTCCAGAGTTGAGAATAGACACCAAATTTGATTTCTCGCACGAATCAATAACCTTAAAAGCACATTCATTTAAGGGTAACGGTTGAATTTTGAGGGATGTTTTAAAAGAATCAATACAATAATTTGTAGTAATTTTAATGCATTTGAATAAAAAAGCACCTGTGTCGTAATAATGATGGGTTAATGGTTTATTTATAATGATACTACTCGAACCATCACCCCAAAATACCGTTTCTAAACCCGTTATATTTTTTTCGGAATCTACAAATTCAATTTTATTTTCATTCTTACAAAGGTTCAATAAGGAGATTTTATGCTTCATTATTGGTTTGGGATACCCATTTATTGTAAAACTATCAAGTGTAAAACAACCGTCTTTACTAACTGAGTTAAAATAATATTTTTTATTGGGGATGGTATCGGCGTATTGAAACGTATACGAAAGGTTTGAAAACGACATTGAATCTTTAGAATTACTCCAAACATGCGATTGAATTCTGTTGAGACTTGAATCAACAAATGTAATTTTCAATGGAATACAACCCGATAACTTGGCATTTGATGGCTTCATGATTTGGGGGGATGTTAACTTCCAATTTCCTGAAACTTTAGAGTAAATTATAGGTACAACCAACTGACTAAAACTGACAGAGCAACCCAATTTATTAGAAAACTTGCATAAAATGATTTTAGAACTTGTATCTACAAATACGAGTGAAAATTTAGCTTTATTGGTAGAATCAATTTTAAACTTCGAGTGCAGAGCACCATTCACATAAACGAATGTGGAATCGGCATTTGATAGGGTAAATTCATAATCTCGTATTTCATTCAAACAGGAACTTTGGGGCGTAATTTTAGTGGTGATTATGGAAGGTTTTAGTTTTACTTGAAGGGTATCTGTAATCGATTTAAATACATTGCATTCTTTAAAGTAGGCAGACAATTTAACAATGTACTGGCCACTTTTTTTGTATTTGTGTTTGATAGGCTTTAGCCATGGAATGGGTGCATTTTGAATTACTGAATCGCCATCTCCAAATTTCCAAATAAGTTTATGCGCCAAAGTATCACCTGAGAAATAAAACAAGGATGTATCTACACAATTCTCTTGCACATTGGCTCTATCTGGCAAAAAAATACGGTTATTTAATTCATAGGCAGTTTGCGGGAAACGAGAAAGTGTATTTGATTCTATATCATAACTATTATTAAATTTGTAAAAATACTCGAAACCACAGTTAACTAAATTCGGGTTCGGAATTCGGTAAATAAATGTATCTGTAAATATATATATTTTCCCATCTGGGCCATTTGCTAACCCGATTAACCAATAATTTGGGTGAAGTTTTTTAACAATTTGGTATTTAAATGTATTTAAATTAATTTGAATTATATATCTATATGGAGTGTATCCACATGAATATGTAATTGGAGCTAAACTTGTGTACAAAAATGAATCGTTTTTCGAAACTTGAGTACTTATTGTCATATAGTTTTGATGTCCTTGATAATATTGAAAATAATTAGATAATACACTTTTTTCATTGCTCAACTTACCCGAAGATCGATTAAAATCATACATCCAAATTCGATCTGTTTCAAAATAATAATCTCTTCCTGAAGCAAACAATTTGGTATTACTATTATTCATTGAAATAGTTCCTGAAAACCAATTAAAATTAAAATAATTGGTATTTGTAAATTTAGTTTTTAAGCCAAGTAAAATATAAGAACCTGAATCAACTGAAAGGGCCAATCTCACTTTACTTTGAACTTTTTTTGTACTCAATCCATTTGAATCGAGTAAATAGGCATTTAATGTATCTGTATTTTGAGGCACTAAAATCCAATAATCACGATTGTTTGCATGTTTTGCCGCACAAATATTAGCAGACCAATGTACTCCCAAGTTAAAGGTCTTACCTAAAAAAACTATACCTCCATTGCCCGAGTTTGCAGAAACATCTATTAAAGAATAAAAATAATTTGGTTTATAGAATTTACGGTATTCATTTTGGAAATGAATTGTATCAATTGAATAAAATAAATAATATTGACTTTTATTTCCAGGATTCGGTACAACAATCAATTTCGTCCTAAAACTACCCTGATCTAAATATTTCTTAATTTTTGAATTAATTATTCTTTTGTGATATTTATTAAATACATTAAACCCATCAGAATAAAACAAAATATTTCCATCACAATCACTTACTGTTGCATGAGAACCTGAATTACATGAATTTGTTATTACAGTGTCTGCAACATAATCGTAACAAACACTATTTGATTTTATAATAGTAGCATTTGTTCCACCATTGAAATTTATACCCTTGGCGATTGGAAACGTCCAATTATTATTAACTTGGGCGAATACAATTTTCGGAATGAAAAGAAACACTAAAAAGCACCATTTCCATGACGATTTAATCTTATTATTCAAAATATTTCCAAAAAATCCTCTCACTGATTTATTTAGACACAAAGTTATTCTATTTTGTTGTCTGATTATAAATTAAATTATAAAACGCAATGAAGAATGGGTAAGGTTATTTTAAATTCAACAATTCAATCCAACCTTCGTTTTTGTGATAAATTTTACAAACACATTTTTCTGCTAACGCCTTACAGTTGTCTATTGTTTTGAAGGATGCTGTAACATTCGTCCCGCTTGAAAACGAAGAAAGTTTTTCTTCATTACAAACATGAAAGTCTTTCCCCTCTATACTGAGATAAGTTCCAGAGCAGTCTTTTACAACTGTCATTGATTTGCACTCTTCTTTGTTGCACGAAAACATTGTGAACAACAGTGTAATGGCGGTAATTGAAAGTATTTTTTTCATGATAATTTCTTTTTAATTAATATATTGACAAGAAGTTATCAATTTTCGTTGCCTGTTAAATTTTATAATTGAAAAAACCTACCCCCACAAAAAAGCATACGCTTTTTCGATCAACTCTTGCATCGGAGTTTCTTGGTGGATGTTGGCACCCAGTTTGGAAAATTCAGTGCGTAACGCTTCGATTTGTGGCGACGATTTTTCTTCGCGCTGATTCAATGCGCCAATGGCACACAACCACTCAATAGCCAATACATTTTTGGTATTTTCAACAACCCTCAACAACTTCGTTGCCGCGTTTGCGCCCATAGAAACATGGTCTTCTTGGCCATTGCTGCTCACAATGCTGTCTACGCTGGCAGGTGTGCACAATTGCTTGTTTTGACTCACTAACGATGCCGCGGTGTACTGCGCAATCATATAACCACTGTCTAAGCCAGCACCGTCTGCTAAGTAAGGACTTAATCCGCGCTGACCACTCACCAACAAGTAGGTTCTGCGCTCAGAAATATTGGCCAATTCGGCAACCGCCATGGCACAATAATCTAATGTTAACGCCAACGGCTGACCGTGGAAATTTCCTCCACTCACAACCAAGTTTTCATCTTCAAAAACGTTGGGATTGTCGGTAACCGCATTCAATTCGGTTTCCCATACCTGAAAGCAATGCGCAAACGCATCGTAGGAAGCCCCATGAACTTGAGGAATGCACCTAAAACTATATTGGTCTTGTACTTGAACTTTTTTCTTTGCGGCAATGCCAGAACCTTGCATGATGTCTCTCATTTCTTGGGCAACACGAACTTGACCTGCATGAGGCCTTACCCTGTGAATGGCTTCTGTAAAAGGCTCTAACCTACAGTCGAATCCATCTACACTTGCACCCGCAATTAATGGCAGTTTCTGTGTGATATCTGAAATTTGTGCATACGCATCCACCGCGTGCGACAACATAAATTGGGTTCCATTGATCAATGCCAAAGCTTCTTTTGGGCCCAAAACAATGGGGTCTAAATGCTGTGATTTCAACCAATCCTGAGACGACATAATTTGTCCCTCAACAAGAACTTTACCTTTACCAATTAACGGAAGCACCATTTGCGATAGCGGAGCCAGATCGCCAGAGGCACCCAACGACCCTTGAGAGGTCACAACAGGATACACCTTGAGGTTGAGCATATACGCCAAACGCTCAAAAATAATTGGCCTAACGGCAGAATGGCCTTTGCTCATGTTGATTAATTTCAACCAAAGCATATTGGCTACAAGTTGCGGCTTCAATGGTTCGCCCACACCAGCCGCATGGGTAATGAGCAGATTTTCTTGCAGTTGACTCAATTGCTCGTTTGAAACAACCACATTTTGCAATGATCCAAAACCGGTATTAACACCGTAAACAGGTGCAGTGGCTTGATCCATAAAGCGTTTTAAAAAGTCAACACTTTTTTGCATGGTATTGCGGGTTTCATCAGAAAGAGAAACCGGCATTTGTATATGTTGAATCGCTTCTTTCAGCGTGTAAAAATTATTCATTGGTAACTTTATTGAAAATTTCGTTTGCATTAATTAATTCTTGGTCGCCTGAAATCATATTTTTGAGGGACACTTTATTTTCTTCTTTTTCGGTAGAACCTATAATTGCGGCAAAGGCAAATCCTTTGGCATTGGCATAATCCAATTGTTTTTTCAATTTGGCTGCTCCGGGGTATACCTCGTTGGCAATTCCGTTGCTGCGGAGGTTTCTAGAAATGTCAATGGCATATCCCAACGACGATTCATCTAATGCGCAAATCAACAAAGTGGACGCATCAGACAAGGTAGTTGGAAACAGGTTTGCTGCTTCTAGATTGTCGTAAATTCGGTCAAGACCAAACGAAACTCCTACCCCGGAAACATCTTTCAGTCCAAAAATTCCAGTAAGGTTATCGTAACGTCCTCCCCCACCTATGCTGCCAATTTTATAGTCTTCAGGCATTCTATTGTCGTTCACGGCCACTTCAAAAACGCAACCGGTGTAGTAGCTTAATCCGCGGGCAAGTGTTAAATCCAGTTGCAGATTGCTGGTATTTCCCACAAAATCAAAAACGGCAGAAATTTCATTCATTCCTTTTTTGAGGGACTCATTTTGGATGGGTGAATATTGATTGAGGGCATCCATAATTTGAGAATAATTGCCCAATTTTTGGGTTGCGCACAACCATTTCCACGCGTCGATGCTGTGTGATAAGCCTTTGTTTTCTAATTCATTGGCAACACCGTTTTCGCCAATTTTATCGGCTTTGTCAATGATTACCATAAAGTCATTCCAATTTTCAAGGGAACCCAAAACGGGTAAAAATGCATCGAGAATGCCGCGGTGGTTGATACGAATAGAAATTCCAAGATCGAGTTTTTCAAAAACCTCTTGGTACATTTCTATCAATTCGGCTTCAGAAACCACAGAATTAGCACCCACAACGTCGATGTCGCACTGCCAGAATTCGCGGTAACGGCCTTTTTGGGGGCGGTCGGCACGCCAAACGGGTTGCATTTGGTAGCGTTTGAATGGAAAGGTAATTTTATCGCGGTTCATGACTACAAACCTTGCTAAGGGCACGGTGAGGTCGTAACGCAATCCCCTATCTGAAATTTGAGGGATAAGGGCTTTTGAATTTTTTTCGGCTAAATGGGCGTCGTTGGCTTTTGAAAGAAAGTCGCCAGAGTTAAGCACTTTGAAGAGAAGTTGATCGCCTTCATCGCCGTATTTTCCTTGTAAAGTTTTTAAATTTTCAAGGGCTGGAGTTTCAATTGCGCCGAAACCATGCAATTTGAATACATTTTCCATGATTGATAAAATGTATTTTCTGCGCAACATCATTTGCGGAGAAAAGTCGCGGGTTCCTGATGGCAATTGCGGTTTTTCCATGTTGCGAAAATAAAATAGAAATGCACGGTTTCCTAAATTTTAAAAAAGGTTTTGCATTTGGCACATTCTTTGCGTTAAATTTGGAGCAATGAATATCAAACAAAGTATCGCAATTGTGGCTTTTGTTTTTGGGGGAATGTTAAGCCTTCAAGCGCAAACCGAAACTGTACCTTCTGTTACAGTGAAGAACTTAAATGGTGAAAGTGTTGATTTTAAAAACTGCATTGAACCAGGAAAAATAACAATTATCTCTTTTTGGGCAACTTGGTGCGCACCTTGTATTAAAGAATTACAAGCCATTGACTCTAAATATGCTGAATGGCAAGAAAAATACAACGTGAAGTTGGTTGCGGTAACTGTTGATGATTCAAGAAACGTTAAAAAAGTAAAACCAAAAGTTTTGGGTGAAGGATGGACATACGAAATCATTTTAGACGAGAACATGGATTTGGCTCGTGCCATGAACATGAACAACCCTCCAATGACATTCATTGTAAACGCCGAAGGCAAAATTGTATATTCTCACCAAGGATATACTCCAGGTGCTGAAGACGAACTTGAAAAAGAATTGGCAGCATTAAAAAAATAATCAAAAAAAATCCATAAAAAAAGGAGCTTCAAATTGAAGCTCCTTTTTGTTTATAATAAATTTTAATTTAGCTAGCAGGTTCCCACAACTCAATTTGTTGTCCGTTTAAGTCTTGGATCCAAGCAAAATGTCCGTACTCTGAATCTTCCCGAGGTTTTACTTGAGCAATGCCATTACTTGCCATTTCTTCGAGCAATTCAGTTAAATTCTCAACTATGTAGTTAATCATGAATTGTTGGTTTTCATTACCAAAATACGGAGTATTTTGGGGCATGGTGCACCACGCAGTTGCACCTTCTTGTTCTGGATTTTTGTGGTTGCGCCATTGAAAAACAGCTCCGTAGCTTTCAGATTGCAATCCCAAATGTTGGGCATACCATTCTCTTGTTTTGGCAGGATCTTCCGAACGAAACATTACGCCTCCAATTCCTATAATTTTTCCTTTTTTCATAATATTTCTTGAGGTTGAGGGATTTTTGAGTTGGTATCTATTTTGATGCCTTTGACCCCGGCATATTCGGCGCATTGCACGTCGCGGTCGCGGTCGCCAACCATGAATGATTGTGATGGGTCAATATTGTATTTGTGTAGGGCTTTTTCTATCATCAAACTGCTTGGCTTACGACAGAGACATTTACCAGTGAAATCAGCATGGTGGGGACAAAAATAAAAGGCTTCAATTTCAAATCCATGATACACACATTGTCCTTGGAAATATTGATGCATGGCTTCCACTTCGGTTTCAGGATAAAGCTTTTTGGCCAAACCGCCTTGATTGGTGATAACGATGAGCAAATATCCCAAGTCGTACCACTTTTTCAAGGTTGAAATCACATCGGGAAGAATCACAAATTCATCGAGTTTCATGGTATAATCTCCGGGATCGTGATTTATCACTCCATCTCTATCTAAAAAAAGTGCTTTATTTGTGTAAGTTTGCATCTGTCATCAAATTTTAGACAAAATAACTTAATTTTGCCCATATTCTCGAATGAATCCTTATTTAGTTATCATACCAACTTACAATGAAATCGAAAATATCGAAGCCATGATTCACAAAGTCATGTCCCTCGATAAAAAAATCGACCTTCTCATTGTTGACGATAATTCTCCAGACGGAACTGCGAATGTTGTATTAAACATGCAAAATCAGTATCCTGATCAATTGCATATATTGCAACGTGCAGGAAAAAGCGGTTTAGGCACTGCCTATATTGCTGGTTTTCATTGGGCGTTGGATAGCGCTTATCAATATATCTGCGAAATGGATTGTGATTTTTCACATCCGGTAGATCAATTGCCAAATTTATTTAAAAAGTGCGAAGAAGGGGCCGACGTTTGCGTAGGTTCTAGGTATTATGGCGGTGTAGTAAATGTTGTAAACTGGCCAATGGGCAGGGTTTTGATGAGCTATTACGCCAGTAAATATGTTCAATTTGTAACTGGGTTAAAAATTGCAGATACAACGGCAGGTTTTGTTTGTTACAAAAGAGAAGTGCTAGAGAAAATTGGCATTGACGACATTAAATTCCGCGGTTATGCTTTCCAAATTGAAATGAAATTTAGGGCATCGCGCAGAGGGTATAAAATTGTTGAACATCCAATTATTTTCACTGACAGAACTGCGGGAACTTCTAAAATGAGTACCAAAATTTTCAGGGAAGCCTTATTTGGTGTACTTGAATTAAAAATCAAAAGTATTTTCGGAAAACTATAATTCATGTTCAACCCGATACATATAAAACAAAAACTATTTCAAATGTTGTCTATCACATTGTTGTTTTTGTATGTTTCGGTGCAATCTCCATTGCATGAATTGGTAAAATTGCCTTCTTTGGTGAGCCATTTCATAGAACATAAAAATACCAACCCCAATATTTCTTTCTATGATTTCATAGCAGATCATTACGGCAATCACGAAACTTCTGAAGATTTCAAACACAATAAATTGCCATTCAAAGACGAGAATCATCCGTTGATGATAGGTTTCCAATATTTCAATTCCGATTCTCCTGCCATTCTACCTTCACAATTCAGTGAAGTGGCACAAATTTCTGTTTGTAACACCATGTCAATTACAATGGGTGAGAAATCCCATGTTTGGCAACCCCCACGCGTTTAATTTTTACTGACTAAATTCCTTTTCTCTTCGTTTGAATGAGATAGATTTAGCGATGGTTTTCGTATTGATATTCAATACAATTAAAAAAAATTAAACAGAAAAAATGTTACATAAAATAATAGCAGCATCAATAAAGCACAAATTGATAGTGGGACTTTTCACTATCGCACTAATTATATACGGTCTTTTTGAAGTTACCCGACTTCCAATTGATGCCGTTCCCGATATTACCAATAACCAAGTACAAATTATTACCACCTCGCCATCGTTGGGAGCGCCCGACGTGGAAAGGTTGATTACCTTTCCTATCGAACAGGCAAACAACAACATACCGGGATTGCATGAAATACGCAGTTTTTCTAGGTTTGGGTTGAGTTTGGTAACAATCGTTTTTAACGACGGCGTTGATATTTACTGGGCCCGCCAACAAGTGGCAGAACGCTTAATTCAAGCACAACAAAATATCCCTCCAGGACTAGGAACACCTACCCTAGCTCCGGTTACTACTGGATTGGGTGAAATTTACCAATACATTGTAAAGCCTAAAAAAGGGTATGAAAGCAAATTTTCAGCAACTGAGTTGCGCACCATTCAAGATTGGATTATACGCAGACAATTGCTTGGTGTAAAAGGCGTTGCCGACGTAAGTAGCTTTGGTGGAAAGGTGAAACAATATGAAGTTGCCATCAATCCCTCAAAACTAACTGCGCAAAATTTAAGCGTTGCCGATGTACTCGATGCCATTGAAAAGAACAATCAAAATACCGGCGGTGCATATATTGAAAAAGGGGCAAGAATCCATTATATCAGAACTGAAGGTTTGGTGGGTTCATTAGATGACATTGGCAATATTTGCATTCGAAATGCCAATTCGCCAAATCCAATTTATATCAAAGACATTGCCGATGTTCGGTTTGGAAGTGCGAATCGTTATGGAGCACTTGCATTAAACGACCAAGGCGAAGTTGCTGGTGCAATTGTGATGATGCTCAAAGGCGAAAACAGCCGCGAGGTGATTGCTGCGGTGAAAGAACGCATTGACCGTATTAAAACCACCTTGCCAGAAGGTGTTGAAATTGAAGCTTTCTTAGATAGAACCAAAATGGTGAACAATGCCATTCATACAGTGAGCAAAAACCTAATTGAAGGTGCGCTTATTGTGATTTTGGTGTTGGTACTTATTTTGGGAAATTTCAGAGCCGGACTATTGGTGGCGTCGGTAATTCCTTTGGCAATGTTGTTTGCCATTATCCTCATGAATCTTTTTGGGGTAAGTGGAAACTTGATGAGTTTGGGCGCCTTGGATTTCGGATTGATAGTAGATGGGGCCGTAATTATTGTTGAGGCCGTTTTACATCAAATCATGAAGCGAAAACACAATCCAGAGCACATTAATCATTTGGTGTCAGAAAGTGCCAGCAAAATGATGAACAGCGCCGTTTTTGGTCAAATTATTATTTTGGTAGTTTATTTGCCAATTTTTTCTCTTGAGGGAATTGAGGGCAAAATGTTTAAACCGATGGCACAAACAGTTGCGTTTGCTTTGTTAGGGGCGTTTATTTTGTCGTTGACCTATATTCCAATGATGAGTGCATTGATCTTCAAAAACTCGCAACCGAATGAAAATAATATCACTGAGAGAACTGTAATTAAAATTCAAAATTTTTACCAACGCACCTTGCTGTGGATTTTCAAACACAGCAAAATGGCCATTTATACCACCATTGGATTATTTGTTTGTGCCGTTGTTTTGGGAAGTACCTTGGGTGGAGAATTTATTCCAACCCTTGAGGAAGGGGATTTTGCAGTGGAAAGCCGCGTGCTTACCGGTAGCAATTTACAAACCACCCTCGATGCAACTCAAAAGGCAGCGGGAATTTTGAAAAAGGAATTTCCTGAGGTTGAAAAAGTGGTTGCCAAAATTGGTAGCGGAGAAATTCCTACCGATCCAATGCCCATTGAAGCTGCCGATATGATGATTATTTTGAAGGACAAATCAGAATGGACATCAGCCAAAACCTTTGATGAGCTTGCTGAAAAAATGCAAGCCAAAATTAGTTCGGTTCCTGGATTGTCGACGGGATTTCAATACCCTGTTCAAATGCGTTTTAATGAACTCATGACCGGTGCAAAACAAGATGTAGTTTGTAAAATCTTCGGGGAAGATTTAGATACCCTCAGCAAATATGCCGAAATACTTGGCAAAATATCTCAGAAAATTAACGGAGCAACTGATATATATGTGGAGGCAACCCAAGGGATGCCACAAATTGTGGTGAAATTTAACCGTGCCTTACTTGCAAAATACAAAGGCAATGTGCAAGAAATAAACCGAATTATCAATGCCACTTTTGCCGGTGAAGCCACGGGTCAAGTTTTTGAAGGAGAAAAACGTTTCGATTTGGTGGTGCGTATTGCCAATGAAGACAAACAATCAATTGAAGCAATTAAAAATCTATTGGTTCCTGTGGGGAATAACCAACGTATTCCGTTAAATATAATTGCCGATGTGCAATCGTTTGATGGGGTAAATCAAATACAACGCGAAGATGCAAAACGCAGAATTATCATTGGATTTAATATCAAAGACAAAGACGACCAATCAGTTGTGAGTGATTTACAAAGCCAAGTAAAGAAAAATATTCATTTGCCTGCTGGGTATTACATTACCTATGGAGGATCATTTGAGAATTTAGAAAAGGCCAAAAATAGATTGGCAATTGCAGTGCCTATGGCGCTATTCATGATTTTCATTTTGCTGTTTTTTGCATTTAATTCTGTAAGACAAGGATTGCTGATTTATACTGCCATTCCTTTGTCGGCGATGGGTGGAATTTATGCGTTGTTTTTAAGAGACATGCCTTTTAGCATCAGCGCAGGAATTGGATTTATTGCTTTGTTTGGTGTAGCTGTGTTGAATGGCATTGTGCTGATTGCAGAATTTAACAGACTTAAAAACGAAGGAATATTGTCTATGAAAGACTTGGTGATAGAAGGTGCCAAAACCCGCTTAAGACCGGTGTTAATTACTGCGCTTGTTGCTTCATTGGGATTCTTGCCAATGGCATTGAGCAGTGGTTCTGGTGCGGAAGTTCAAAAACCGTTGGCAACTGTGGTTATTGGCGGATTGCTTTTGGCCACTTTGCTCACCCTGTTAATTTTGCCATTGCTTTATACCTTGTTTGAAGGCAAAAAACATATAAATAAAAAAGCACATGCCATTGCCATTGCTTTTTTATTTACAGGATTTGCAAATGCACAACAGGGCATCAGCCTGCAACAAGCCATTGATTCGGCAGTGAGCCGCAATGTGTCCCTCAAAATTGAAAAAAGATTGCTCGATTGGCAAAATTTAAATACCAAAACAATCAGTTATTTGGGAGCAACTCAAGCGAATGCCAACTTCGGACAAATAAATAGCTATTATCAAGACAATCAATTTGGGATTCAACAATCGCTAGGAAATCCTTTGGTCACAAAAAACCAAAAAGATTTGTCGAAAAGTTTTGCAAAAAGTCAAACCATTCAAGTGCAAATTACTCAAAAACAATTGGTTAAACTGGTTCAGGAAAGCTATGTGCGAAATTTGTATTTGAGAGAAAAATTGCGTATATTATTGGATGTCAACGATATTGTAAAAACTGCGCTCGAAAAAAGCGGCAATAGGGTTAAAAATGGATTGAACAGCAATGCCGATTTATGGTCAATAGAAATGCAGAAAAACCAAATTTTATTGGCAATTGAAATGACAAAAAACGAAATGCTCACCGAAGAATCAGCCTTCAAAAAGTTGATTTTCTCAAGTGCAAATGTTCAATTCACTGATTCATTTTGGAATTTAAAGTTAGTGCCGAATACAAAAAGTGGAATTGCCTCTGACATTGAAATTCAAAAACAACGTGCACTTTTAATAGCTGCTCAACAAAATATCAATGTTGAAAAAGCCAAACTGCTACCTTCGTTTTGGGTTGGTTATACCAACCAAAGTTTTTCGGGATATCAAAATGTAAACGGGGTTGATCAATATTACACACCAACAAATAGATTCCACAGCGTACAAATTTCCTTATCGGCTCCACTATTTTTCAATGGACAACGCAAGAAAATCAACCTTTCCAAAATTGAAATCGACATTGCGCAAAAGCAATTAGAATCGAAAGAATTTGAGTTTAACCAACAAAAAACGTTAGCGGAAATTCAATTGATGAATCTCGCAAAGGTTTATGAAACCCAGAAACCCATTTTCGAAAAACAAATAAGCGATTACAAAAAATTGGCCGAGCAAAAATTATCGAATGGCGAAATCAGCGCCATCGAATGGAGTCGT